>CAYPBV010000004.1:0-24677 GCA_964409025.1 uncultured Chitinophagaceae bacterium
GGATACAAGCTGTGGCGCAACAGGATAAATCGCTTTTAAGTTCCTCAATTGAAGTTTCGGTAGAAAGTCATTTAATAGCACTGGCTGCAGAAAAAAGCAGGCTCAGCCGCAGTATTGAAGAAATACATCTCAATGGTACATAGACCCGTTTTTTGGGTTACACAATTGATGCAACGGTTTCAATTGGTTTTTCATGTAACATAGGTTTCATCATGCACATCAATTTCTGAATACTTATAATTTTTATTTCAGAACAGGCTGTCAATTTTACCATCGGTGCCGGACAGATTCTTAGTTGTTTCCAACTTTTGAATAGGCGTTGAATCATTTCAAATAAAAGCTCAATTCGTTCCTGAAACTGTTCTTGTTTTTAACCTGTGAAAACAGAAAAGTAAATACTGTAACAACTAAGAGTTCTAAAAACAGCAGGAAGAAAAAGCATTACAACTATTTAACAGGAATTAAAAATATACAAATAATAGTTTACAGCGGCAAAAATTTATTGGGCAAACGCACTGTAAATACAGTTCCAGTATCGGGCTTACTCACCACTTCGATAACCGACTGATGAAGAGTTAAAATTCTTTTGGTTAATGTTAAACCTAAACCAAAACCCTGTTTGGTACGGGCGGTGTCTGTTCTGAAAAAAGGCTGAAATACGTTTTGTATATCGGCTTCGGCAATAATATCACCTATGCTCGTAACAGTAACGGTAATTTGTGAACTGCTGAAGCTTGCAATTACTGTAGTGGTATGATTCACAGAATATTTACACCCGTTTTCAATTATATTTTTAAAAGCAATGTATAAGAGATTGCTGTTTCCGAAAACAGTAAGCAGGCCTTCATCTTCGGGAAAGTTATCAAAGTCAATAACTACACGGTAGTTCAGTTGCAGCTTTTGAACATCTGCTGCCACTTTAAGTATTACTTCATCAATGCGTACTTCGCTCAAATCTATGCTGCCTTGTGTACCTGTTTTTGCTATATCCAGCAAACTCCTGGTAAGCAGCTGTACATCTTTAATATCTTCATATACACTTTTAATCACATCCCTGTATTCATCTTCCGTTCGCTTTTTTTGCAGAGATACTTCTAACTGGCTTGAAATAGATGTTAAAGGCGTAGATAATTCATGCGAAGCATTAGAGATAAATCTTCGTTGTATGGCAAAAGAATCCTGCATTCGGTCAAGAAGGGTATTTAATGTAATTACAAGTCCGGTCAGTTCATCTCTGGCATTGCTTACTTTTAAACGTTGCGAAAGGTTATTGGTTGAAATAAGATTCACTTCTCTTGTAATCATTTTAATGGGTCTGATGAGGCCTTTTGCAAACAATAGTCCTGTTATAAAAGAAAGCAGTGTGCCCGACAATCCTGCAACAATGAGGATTCTTTGCAATTGAGCCAGGTATTTTTTTCCATCTGAATCAGAAGCAGCAATGGCAAGGATAAAATTATTGTTATTGTCTGTTTTATGAAATGCAAAAGCTGTTCTGCCTTTATAATTGAAAAAATATTCAGTATTAATTTTTATCTGTTCTACAACTTTTTTTGCAAGAATTAAAGAATCACCCGGTGTATCGGAAAAAATATAGTCATAAGCATCAGTATAGTTTAAAATACTGATACTCCTGTCGTACAATGATGCTACAGCTGCAGCATCCATTTTATTAAGTACATCGTAATTATTATCGGTTATGGAAGAATATATTTTGGCTGTAGCCAATGCCCGGTTCCTCAATCTGTCTCTAAAGGTATTCTGGCGTTCTTTTGCACTGAAAAAATAAACAAAAATACCAGAGCTGATGAGAAGGAATGTAACAAGCACTGCAAACAATAAAGCTATTTTATAACGAATACTCATATTAATGGTCTTTCATTATGTATCCCATGCCAACCTGAGTATGAATTAGTTTTTCATCAAAATCTTTGTCTATTTTTTTGCGTAAAAAATTCACATACACATCAATCACATTTGTTTTTGTATCAAAGTCTAAATCCCATACTTTTTCTGCAATATCGCCTCTTGACAGCACCCTGTTGCGGTTTCGCATAAAATATTCCAGCAGTTGAAATTCTTTGGCCGTAAGACTGATGGGCTTACCTGCACGGCTTACTTCCTTACTGTCAACATTTAATTCAAGGTCGCTTACTTTTAAAATATTTCCGGTGGGCAATTGCTGATTCATCGTACGCTTCAGTAAAGCCCTTATTCTTACCACCAGTTCCTTAAATTCAAAAGGTTTTATGATATAGTCATCTGCTCCGGCATCAAATCCCTCAATTTTATCATCTGTATTACTTAATGCCGTAAGCATAATGATGGGAATATGCTGGTTTCTGCTTCTGATTATTTTGCATAAATCATATCCGTTAATTCCCGGAAGGTTAATATCGGTTATAACAAGGTTAAAACTTCCGTTTTCAAAAAGCCGCCATCCAATTTTACCATCATAAGCTGTTTCCACATGGTAATCCAGTTCTTTCAAACCTTTTGAAAGTGTATCAGCTATTTTCTTTTCATCTTCTACTATCAGAACTTTTATTTCTTCCATAAAAATCAGTTATCAGTTAAGGGTTCTTCATCATTAATTGTTTCAATTACAGGTGTGCCATATGCAACAGAACCAATCATCATTATAATACTTGTTACAAGTATGATAAAAAATAAGATGCCCTGATTAAATTTAGAAAGCTGGTATAACGGGGGAATGCTGTAAAAAAGCAAAATGGTAATAAGGCCCCTTGGCATAAAAAATAACTCCGGAAAAATATGTGCCCGCAGAAAAAAGCGTAAATAAATATAACGTATAACCAGTAGCGATAATACAATAGCACTTCCTGCAAGAATAACTTCACCATCTGCCAGCAGGCGAACATCAATGGTAAGTCCGAAAATAAAAAAGAAAAATGTACGAATCAGGAAACTGCTCTCTGCTGTAAGTGAATGCAGTAAATGTCTTATACCATTTACTTTTTCAAAAGGAATTAATATTTGCCACCGCTCAAATATTTTTAACTGCCAGTTACTTACAATGAGGCCAAAGAGCAATATTATAAACAGTGCAGGTAAATGCAGCATCTTACCCCCAGCATATAAAAATATCAGTACAGCAAACACCAGAAAAAAACGCACTTTCGTTTTAATACGTGATAGCATGAATAAAATAAGCATTGAAAGCAGGACGCTTACAATAAGCGAAAGGATGATAGAGCCAAAGAACCAGGTAATGTTTGTACCCTGCAGTAAATTACCTGCAATCATATAATTAAACAGCAAAATCCCCAATATGTCAGAGAACGAAGTTTCATATATCAAAAACTCCTTTTTGCTTTCACTTAAATGTGAAATGCTCGGAATAACAATGGCACTGCTCACTACTGATAAGGGAATGGCATAAATAAGACAATTCACATAATCCTCATCCAGATAATAAAACAGAAATGCAGATACTACAACTGATGAAAATACCAGAATGACAAAGGCGGAAAAAAAAGCGTTTCGTACAAGCTTTAACTTTTTCTTGCTGATGCTTAAATCAAGTCCCGCTTCCAGAATAATCATTATCAGTCCCAATATGCCGAATAATTCTACAATATTTGATGGAATAACAAAAGAGTTGCCGGTATATTTTAACAGCTCTCTGACCCCGATTCCGGAAATAAGCAGCATTAAAACAGAAGGGATACTTGTTTTTTTAGACAACAAGTTAAAAAGGTAGGAAATTATTACCAGCAGGCAGGCGGCAATAATAATGATATATGAGTTTATTGCATTCACAATCAAAAATACCTGAAAACTACCATTGTACAATTTGTAAATTTTCTTTTAATCGGGTTTTAATACCTGTTTTATACCCTCTTAATATCCGTGCAGCATATTTGAAAAAAAGGTATAACACGATTTGAAATTTTTAAAAGGCATAATGGCCGTTTTTATTACCGGGTAATTGCCGAAACCGGACATAATATACTTTCCAGTGATGGATATGAAGAAAAGCGGGAATGTGAGAATGCAATTGCCGCTGTAAAAGAAAAAATTTTGCTCAAGGGAGAATTAATCATTGAAAAAGTTGACCCGGAAGCCTGGAAGTTTGTGATAAAAGGTAACGGCAACTGGCCGGTTGGGTACAGTATGGATTTTGGCTCAGAAAGCCAATGCAATAAGTGGATAAAACTGATGCAGGAGCATTTGCCGGTTTCCAAAGTGATTGACCTTACATAATTTATTTATGACAACATTTAAAATACATATTAACGATAAGGGGGAATATTACCCGGTTTACCAGTTTGATACACGGTTAAGGCCGGTTGTTTTGTATGGTTTTAGTAATGAAACGATAGAACAATGCTATGATGCTATAACTGAAATTAAAAAATGTGTGTTAAAAAATCAAAACATCGTTTTTGAGGCAAATGAATATGGGTATCGGTTTCTTATTAAAAATGGTGCTATTCCTGTTGCCTTCAGCCGCTATTTTCCTGAAAATAAATTATTAAAAAAAGTAGTGCTCATACTCAAAGGTCATATACAAAATGCTCCCATAACAGCATGTGCAACAGGTAAACGCAAGGCTGCATAAGGATGTAACTTTGTTGCACTAAAAAACAATAAAATATGATGCAATTTGAGTTATACCGGGAACCCTCAGGAACTTATTATTACCGGTTGATGGAAGGCTTTTCGAAATTTATCCTGATAAAGGAATGTTATCTTAAAAAGGAATCAGCTTTAAGGGATATTGCAATAGCAAAAAAAAATCTGATTACGCTCAGCGGTATTGAGATTAATAAAACTGTAAGGGATGAATATTATTTTGAAATAAAAAGTAATGAGGGGCGTATTGTTGCAAACAGTTGCCTGTTTAAAACTGCACAGGCGCTCAGAGATGAGTTGAATTCGATTAAAACGAAAATCAATGATGCGCCAATTGTTGAAAAGTTTTACTGAATAATCTTTCTTTATAAAAGCAGCCGCAGCGCTGCCTTTTTTTATAAATTCAAAACAGGCTATGTTGAACAATGTTAACTATAGAATTTTTATTGATGCCATAAGGGCTGTGCACCCCCAATACATTATTCAAAAATATATTCAGGTAAAAGAAGACGCTGTTACAATTGCCGGCAAATCTATTAAAAGTAATTCTTCCACCAAACTAATTGTAATTGCCTGCGGTAAAGCATCAGCAGCGATGGTACTGGCAACTGAGCATATATTAGGTAACCTTATAACAGATGGTGTTTGTATAACTAAGTATAGCCACGCCTTGCCATTGAAGAAAATCGAAATTATAGAAGCAGCTCATCCATACCCGGATGAAAACAGTATAAAGGCTGGAGGTATTGTTTCAGATAAAGTAAGTTCGCTGAGTGAAAACGATTTTGTTTTGTTATTACTAAGTGGTGGAGCTTCCTCTTTAATGGCAGATGCTCCTGATGGCTGTACTGTTGAAGATATCCAGCAATTGAACAAACTGCTGGTAAACTCCGGTGCAACTATAAATGAAATTAATATTGTACGGAAACACGTAAGCAGATTGAAGGGTGGACATCTTTCAAAATTGATTTACCCTGCTACTGTAATTTCACTTATTATCAGCGATGTTCCCGATAACACTCTTGAAGATATTGCAAGCGGCCTTACTGTTGCCGACCCTTCAACCTATGAAAATGTTTTTCAGATTTTGCAGAAATATAACATGCTCAGCAAAATTCCATCAACAGTATTTCAACATCTCAACAAAGGCCGCACAGGACTCATTGAAGAAACACCTAAACCCGGCAGCAAGTACTTTTCAAAAACTTTTAATACAATTATTGCAAGTAACCAATCTGCTCTTGATGCTGCGACTGTTTCAGCAAACAAAGAAGGATTTTATGTAATAAAGTTACCTAAGCAGCTGCCGGGCGATACCATGCAAACTGCTATAAAGATTTCAAATTACCTCTCGGAATACAATGGAGGACTCCCTGTTTGCTTTTTATGGGGAGGTGAAACAACAATTCATGTAACAGGAAATGGCATTGGCGGCAGAAACCAGCATTTAGCTCTTTGTATTCTGCATGAACTGAACAAAAACCGGAACAGACCTGAACGTTTTACAATACTTTGTGCAGGTACAGATGGCACTGATGGGCCAACAGATGCAGCCGGCGCCATAATCAATTCAGATATGCTGAAACAAAGAGAAATTACAAATGATTCCATTCAATCTTTCATTAGTAAATTCAACTCTTATACTTTTTTCGAGAAGCATGGCGGCCTTATACATACCGGTCCTACACAAACCAATGTGATGGATATTGTAATAGCAGTTATTGATAAGTAAGTATAATATTAAAAAATTAATGCCAGAAATAAATAGCTTTACGTAATGGCAATAACATTCATACTTATTTTATTACTCGCCACGATGATATTTTTTTCGTTGGATATTGTTTCTTTTGATGTGGTGGTGATGATTGCTGTTGTTATAATGGTAATAGCCGGTATTATTAGCACCAAAGAAGCCTTTGAAGGGTTTGGAAACGACTTTATTATAATGCTGGCTGCCATTTTTTTAATTGGTTCTTCGTTGCAGCATAATGGCGTTATTGATTTTATGTCGGGTAAGTTAAGCAGTATAAAAAAAATGAACACTTTTCTGCTGCTACTCATAGTTATGGTAACCGTTGGTGTTTTATCTGCTTTTATGAATAATACTACTGTAGCTGCTGTTTTCATTCCCCCCGTAATTAGCGTTTGTAAAAAGTTTAAGATAAGTCCATCAAAAATTCTGATGCCTATGGCTTTTGCATCCTTAATGGGAGGCACCTGCACATTAATCGGTACTTCTACCAATGTGGCGGGAAGTGGTTTTATGGCGGCCAATGGAATGAAGCCTTTAACCATGTTTGAACTTTTACCCCTTGGAGGTATCATTTTTATAGTTGGCATTATTTATATGCTTGCTATTGGGCTTCGTTTATTACCCGGCAGCAGAGAAGAAACTCTTACCGATGAAAAATATTTTCGCACTTATCATGCTGAAGTGGTGGCAGAAACCGGTTCTCCAATCATTGGAAAAACAACTGAACAGGCGGCCAAAGAATCAGCAGGTATAAAAATTCTGAGCATTTACAGCAAGCAGGAAAAACAGGATAGAACTATTGTATGTGAAAATGATATTTTGCTTATCAGTGGCGATAAAGATTCGTTACTCAAATTCAGGAACCTGAATAAATTACTAATTAAGCAGAATAGTGAACATGAGAAAGAAAGTGAACTGCAGCTTGCAGAAATTATGGTATTGCCAACTTCTTACCTGCTGAATTCAACACTTGGTGAAACTTATTTTCAACAGCAAAACCGGGTAACAGTACTGGCAGTTCATCGCAAAAATGAAATGATTAATAAGCGAATTAAGGATATTAAAGTTAAAACCGGCGATATGTTATTAGTTGAGGGAACAAAAGAAAACCTGGCTCTTATACGCAAACGTTCCAATTTTATTATTGTTAATGAAACGGTAATAACCAATAAAAGCAGCCTGCGCAAAGGCTGGCTTACGTCATTGTTTTTTGTACTTGCAATAATACTTGGCACATTAAATATTATTCCCATTAGTATTGCTTTTTTAATTACTGCTGTATTGGTGGTGCTTATAAAAGCCGTGCCTGCTGATGGATTATACAGTGCAGTGGATTGGCGGTTACTGATACTTATTGGAGGAATGACGGCCTTTGGCACTGCACTGCACAAAACCGGGGCCGACAAATTTCTGGCTGAAATTATTATTCAATGGCTGGAACCATACGGGAAGTATGCACTATTAGCAGGGTTTATGTTACTCACAGCGCTGCTTACCCAACCATTGAGTAATGCCGCCGCAGCATTGGTTGTATTACCTATTGCAATTCAAACAGCAGAATTGCTGCATCTGCCTGCACGTACTTTTTGCATTGCCATCATTACATCAGCATCTATTTCCATGATTGCGCCTTTTGAGCCCTGTTCTTTACTTGTATTTACGCCAGGCAGGTATAAGATTAAAGATTTCATTAAAACAGGCGGCCTTTTAACATTAATTGCATTATTACTTATACTATGGCTGGTACCTGTATTCTGGGGATTTTAACAGTTATCTACGGTAATAGAAGTACGCTGCTATTCAAATCATTTAAGCAAAAGGTATTTAGCTTTTGTAAGCCATTATAAAATCAACCTCACTCCACCCAGTTCCTCTACCCGGTAACTGAATTTATCACCCGGAGAACTGATGAACATAAAGTTTTTAGGGATATTCCATTCTTTACTTAGTTTATCAATAAGTGATGGAACAAATTCACCAATTACTGTTTGGTATTCCATCTTTATATCCGGATAAGCCCTGTCAAGTACTTCAAAGTCTTTCAAAAAATTCTCCGGCACCATCTGATGCTCTTTCAACACCGTTACAATTTTTATTTTCTTAGTTATTTCATTCTCCTGCACATATATCATCACCTTATTTAATGTGGCAATATCATCGCCTTTTGAAAAGAAAACAAATTCCTGCTCATGCAATTTATTGATATAACGGTTAATGCTTTTTCGGCTGTGTATGGAAAATCGCCGTAGCGAATCAGTAATGTTCCTTAAAATGCCCAGTAAAAATTCCATGATATGATTACGGTTAAGCATAGCATAAATCAGCAGCATAGCGGGAATAAAATATTGAAGAAAGATTACCAGGTACTCTGGTTTCATTTTTACATTCCCGTATAATGCAATGCCCACGGCAATCAAAGCCAGTACAACAATTGAGGGTGTTGCATATTCCGGTCTGGGTAAACGGCTTCTTCGTATTTTAAGTATTAGGTTTCCTAACGCAAAAAAAGCCATCACCAGTAAAAAAGAAATAGTATAAACGCCGGCTAAAGGAGCCAGTTCACCATTTGTTACAAACAACACAGATACACATAAAAGAAAGAACATAATGAGTATTCGGTAGCTGCTTCCCCGTTTATTTTCTTTGAGCAAAAACTGCGGTAATACACGGTCAAGCGTCATTCGTTTAATTAAACCGTTTACTCCCACAAATGATGTTAACACTGCACCGCTTAATACCGTTACTGCATTGATTGAAATAAGTGTTGCCAGCCAGCTACCGCCGGTTAATGAACCCATATAACTCAGCAGGGATTGCTGGTGGGCATCTACCTGTGCTACCGGCATAACAGCAATGGCCAGCAAAGCAATTAAAGGATTTAATATGGAAACCGCCAGCCACATATTGCGGAGCGTTTTGGGGAAAACACCCCGCTTTTGTTCCTCTACAAAATTAGCAGAGCTTTCAAAACCTGATATACCCAGCATGGCTGCACTGAAACCAAAAAACAAAGCAGTGACTAAACCCCCTCCTTTAACGGGCAACGAAAAATTTGCCTGAAAAACTGATGTTCCGTTTTGAAATAAAAAATAAGAGGCACTGAGTATCAATAAGGCCATTGCAGCCAGGTGAAAAATAAATATTACCAACGCTACAACAGCGCTTTCAGAAATGCCAATAACTGTTAGACATAAAAACAGTAACAGCAAAGCAAAAGTAGCCGGAATTACAGGTAATGAATGAATACTTTCATGCAGGTAATGCATGGCTTCACTGGCCGATATTACCGCAGTTGCCATATATGATAATATAGTAAGACAGGCAGCAACAGAGGCATTACCCTTACTGGTAGTATTCAGCAATACATTATAAGCACCGCCATTCAATGGCAATGCGCCAACCACTTCGCCGTAAATTTTACGAAACAAAAAAAGTACAGCCGCTACCATCAGTAATGCTATCCATGCATATTGCCCGGCCATACCAATCGTAAGGGCTGATACATACAAACACGATGAAGTAATATCATTGCCGCAAATAGCTGTGGCAAACCAGGTATTTAATTTTTTGTGTGATGACATGCAAATTATGGTTGAATAATATGAATATCCCGCTGTGGAAACGGAATAACAATATGGTTCTCTTTAAAAGCTTTAACTATTTTATACCGCAAATTACTTTTTACCTGTTCTACACGAAAAATATCTGTAGTCCAGAATATAAGATAAAAGACAAGTGCACTTTCGCCAAAATCCTGAAGCCGAACAAATGGTTTATGAACATCATCTTTCAGTAAATCCTCCTGTGCCTCAGCACAACTTAATAAAATGGAAGTTACCAGTTCTGCATCACTGTTATAGCTTACTCCAACTTCCAGTTGAAACCTTCGCTCAAAGTTCTGGTGCGTCCAGTTAACAACATTGTCGGTAATAAATTTATGATTGGGAACAATGATATTAAAGCCATCTCTTGTGAGCAATACTGAAGTACGCAGGTTAATATGCTGCACCCTCCCCACAATATTATCCACTTCCATTACGTCGCCAATTTTTACTTTTTGTTCAAATAACATGAATAAGCCTGAAATTAAATCACTGAAAACATTTTGCAGGCCAAAGCCTAGTCCAACCAGTAAGGCAGCAGAACTTGCTATTAAAATGGTAACATTAAATCCAAGTATTGAAATACATGATGAGAATGCAATGACCCAGAGAAAATATTTAATTAATTGATACAAAGATGTACGGGTTCCCCTTTGGCTTATTGTAAGTTTAGTTTTGTGGAGAATGATTCTTTTTATAAAAAGAAGCAAGACCCATGTAATGAAAATAACCAATATCACTGCAACGAGTTTTGCCGGTGTAAGGGTAAAATTTCCAATACGGAATATTATTTGTTTCCAGAAATCGTTCATTTCTAATTTTTTAGTTGTTCAGCCTGTTGCAGCCACACAGTATCTGTTTTTAATCTTGTTTTCAGGAACCTTTGTAACGTTTGGGCCGCTGCCTGTTTATTTACATTTTGTGAAAGTGTATCCCATTGCATATAGGCTGTCCATACAGTATCAGTTTTACCGGTAGTTTTTAGTTCCATTTGTGTAACTCCAAGTCCTGATATGTTTGGATACAGCGCTTTTACCTCATCAAATAATACACCTTCATCTATAGTACTGAATACATGCTGTAAGGAATCCCTAAACCTCACATTTTGAAGTTCAATCGTTTTCATAATATTATCTGTCATATCAGTACTCATTTTATCCATTTCACTTCTGGAGAGGTTCATTCTGTAAAACCGTGCCTCATATATTTTCAGGCCCATTTCTTTGAGTTTAGCATTGTAAAATTGTTTATCGGATTCTGAAACCGCTAAACCTGAAAAAAATATTTTTATCAGTCTGATACTATCAATAGTTTCCACCTCCCATTTTAAAATTTCATTACCGTGTTTATGAAAGTCATCCACAATTTCACTTTGAATCAATTTTCTTGTTTTATTTTTCTGATACACAGTATAAAGAAACCAAAAGCTTGGAATGCTTACAATCAATACAACAAGCAGTGCCAGACGGGCTACTCTTTTTTCCTTTCCTTTTTCAACATAAGTTTTAAAAGGGAACCTTAGCAGCCGTACAATTAAATAAGTAGATAAAGCAATAAATACTGCATTAATAAAAAATAAGTAAAACGCTCCCCCAAAAATTTCCCATCTGCCTGTAGCCAGGCCAAAACCTGCAGCACATAACGGTGGCATAAGGGCAGTAGCAATAGCAACACCCGGAAGTGCATTTGTTTTTTCTTTACGGCTTGCGGATACAATACCGGCTACGCCACCAAAAAAGGCAACACCTATATCCAATACTGTGGGCTGTGTTCTTGCCAATATTTCAGAAGTTGGTTCGCCCAGCGGGGTAATTAAAAAATAGATTACCGATGTAAGCAAACTGAAAATGGTAATATAAATGAGATTACGTGCCGACCTTATGAAAAGCTCCTTATCACGCACACCAACAGAATATCCTGCCCCAAGAATAGGCGACATAAGCGGCGAAATAAGCATGGCTCCTATAATAACGGCAGTAGAGTTGGTATCCAGCCCAATTGATGCCAGCAAGGCCGAGCATATCATCAACCAAACATGTAAGCCTTTTACATGTATGCCATCCGAAATAGCAACAGCTGTTTGGTTATAATCCGTTCCGTCTTTGATGTAAAATACTTTCTGAAGCCAGTTCATGAAGAATTATTTGATGAAATTTAATTCATTTATCAGAAACTTCCGGCACATCGTTGACTCTATATTTTTAACACCTGTAATATATTTTTCCACCTGCTTACAATCCAGAAGAATAAAATCAGGCAAGTTTTAATGATGTAAGAAAGTTTATTTTAAGTTAAGGTACTTCAAGTTACCGGTTATAATATTTTGAATGGTACAATTACATATATTAATATGATTACTACTTATAATTATGTTTTAATAAATTTCATAATCACTTATTTTATGTTTATTGCATCAGATTTTAATACAACCATACTTCCCGGCCATTGAATATTTGCATCATCTTCTGCAGTTATAAATAACTCTGCCGGTCTGAAAGAGGTAACAGTTTTTAATGAACCCTTTAATGTGCTGGAAATTAGGCTGCTTGAACTTTTAATCTGTCCAATATTTTTAGTTCCGTTTCGTTCTGTTACCATCCAGACCACATAGTACTTCCTGGGCGGAGCTAACCTCTCAGGATTTGCCAGGTGCATGACACTAAGGTCAATAGCGTAATTTTTATTTTTATCCTTTTTAATTTTTGCCGATGCTTTTGCAGCCGGAGCTATTGATGAGACACCAAATGCAATCTTTTTGGAACATGAATCAAATGCCAGCATTATAGTAAATGCTACCAGGGAAAATAATATCGTTTTCATTTTTATTTGTTTTAAGTTTTTGCCTACTCTAATTGGTTTTCAGCATCCCCGTCATTATCTGACAATTAAACCCGTTGACGTAATAAATTTTATGAGACAGATTGCATTTTCATTTGAACCGGAAAACTTACATTACTGTAATTCAATTGATATAAGTCTACCCGCCTGTCTTTTAATGTTTGCACACTGCCATGATTATGCAATTCCGTAAGCAGTGATAAATCAACATCACTCACTACAATCATTTCTGTATTAGGAGTGGCTTCCGCTTTTACACCATTTACCGGGAATGCAAAATCAGAGGGTGTTAAAACTGCTGATTGTGCAAACTGCAAATCCATATTGGCCACTTTGGGCAGGTTACCCACATTACCTGCAATGGCAACAAAGCATTCGTTTTCTATTGCCCTTGCCTGTGAACAAAAGCGAACCCGGTTGTAAGCATTTTGTGTATCAGTTAAGAATGGAACAAATAAAATCTGCATGCCCTGGTCGGCCAGTATACGGCTCATTTCAGGAAATTCTGAATCATAACAAATCTGTACACCTATTTTAGCCACATCTGTTTCAATCACTTTTATTTCGTTACCACCCTGTATGTTCCATTCATATTCTTCAGATGGCGTTATGTGTATCTTACTGGTAAAATCAATTTTTCCATTACGCTGCAGAACATACGATACATTGTAAAGTTTATCATTGATAAATTCCGGCATACTGCCCGCTATGATATTTACATTGTACGATACTGCCATCTTGCTCATGGCTTCTACAATGGGTTGTGTAAATTTAGCCAGCTCAGCAATGGCATGGCGGCTGTCCATATTATTGAACTTAGCCATTAAAGGTGCATTGAATAATTCCGGGAATAAAATAAAATCTGATTCATAATCACTTACTGCATCAGTAAAATATTCAACCTGTTCTAAAAAATCCTCGAGTTTAAAATAAGGCCGCATTTGCCATTGTACCAAACCGATTCTGATAATATCTTTTTTCCGGAGCAAAATACTTTTCTCGGCATCATAATACACATTATGCCAAACCAGCAGCGTTGCATTGCCCATGCTTTCTTCGTCTTCGGGCAGGTAGTTTTTTAAAATCTTTTTTACCTGGAACTCATTGGAGAGCTGAAAGGTTAGTGTAGGGTCCAGTATTTCCCTGCTTCTCACTTTTTCAATGTATTCACCCGGGGTAAATTCATCTGAATACATTTTATATTTGGGTATGCGCCCTCCGGCAATAATCATTTTGAGGTTTAAGCGTTCGCATAAATTTTTTCGGGCATCATACAATCTTCTTGCAAGCCGCATGCCTCTGTAATCAGGGTGTACAAAGACTTCAATACCATAAAGAGTATCACCGGATGCGTTATGTGTATCAAAAGTAAAGTTTCCCGTTATGTCACGGTAGGTATGTTTATCGCCAAATTTATCATAGTCAACAATAATGGACAATGCACAGCCTACCACAACACTGTTTTGTGTAATTACAATTTGCCCATCAGGAAACTTTTGAATCAATCGCTTTAATGCCTCTTCTTTCCAATATTGTCCACCAAAGCTTTCATAAGCTTTTTGCATGGATGTTTTTAATGAACTGTAATCTTCCAGTGTTAAGTTTCTTACTTCGATAATTGTTGCATCCATAAATAAGTTGATTTAAAATAAAGCACAGGCAGGTTATTGCTGTAGTATGTAAGCAAGATACAGTTGCAGGTAAAAGGAGCGGTTAAAAGGAGATTAAAAGCAGATTAAATTCACATGCTACCGCAGGCTAATACATTTTGTATAAAGTTGTTTATTTCACCGAAAGAATACATACCATAGGCATTTACAAGCAACCCTTTTGCAGTATTATCTTTTTTGTGCAAAAGGTAAACAATACTGTTATCAGACGGGTTGGATGCACCTTCAAATCTGTAACAACCCGCAATGCACCAATCCTGTGCAAGCTCCTTTTTCTCATTCAACAGAAAAACATAGTTATATCCAAGCTTTGTATAATAGTCCGACAGTTGTGATAAAGTATTAAATGTTTTTTTTAATGTAGTGTTTCCCATCAAAATGCAGGTTTTAGTTGGGGTGTATATGAAAAATCACTCTTTACTTCCTGCATCAGAAAATCATGAGTTGCTGATGCCCGGAAACTAAGAACAGGAATGGGGGACTGATTAAGGATTTGCTGTGTGTATGGACCCACAAAAAACTGTCGCCATGAATAATCAAGCGATGAATTGATAACAATTAAATCTGCTTTTTCTTTTTTGGCGGTTTGTATTACTTCTCTTGCAAAGTTGCGTGATAGTTTGTGTTCGGAACGGCAATTAACATTTTCGCTGCGTATTGCATCGCCAATAGCTTTAATCTCATTTTCCACATTAAGTAAGTCATCGCTTTCACCCGGTTTGGAAAGCCCAAGTATGAGCAACTCTGCTTTGTTTTTTTCAATAACAGGCGAAATAAAATCATATTTATCCGCTATACCTTTCTGCGCCCTTAATGGGAAGAGAATCTTTTTAAATTCAGTTATCTTCTTTTTGCCGGGTATGGTAAGTACAGGTATAGATGTGTTTTTAATTACGCTATATGCAGTGCTGCCTAAAAAGAAATTACGGTAGCCAGATGCCCCGTGAGTACCCATTACAATAAGGTCGGCCCTAATTTCAACAGCCTTGTCACGGATGCCATCGGCTGCATTTGCAAATACAAGGTGCATTTGTAACGCAATACTGCTTTTAGCTTTTATTGTTTGTTCAAGATGCTCCAGTTTTTGTTTTGCAATGCTTTCCATTTCGGGCACTACATAAACCGATGCCGCATACATTTCTGTTGGTGCCATTATAAAACGGTTTTCAACTACATGCACAACATGCAATGTTGCATTTTGACGTTTACAGATTGCCACTGCAGTACTAAGTGCATTATCTGAAAGTTGCGTAAAATCCGTTGCCAGTACAATATTTTCAATTTTGCTGTTCATTATATTTTATTTTTAGGTTGTTCAAAATCCTTTGAAGACAGGTTTCTGTTTTCCATCAGTACTGAAACATTCAGTATGCCGCCTGTTCTTTTTGAAAACAATGCTCTAACACCGGCATACTTTTTTAAATTTCCTTTTTGCCTTCTGCTGTTTCGCCTGTTAAAATATTTTTTCTTCATTTTTCAGGATTTATGTAAACATATTGCCGGTCACTTATAGCAGCGTTAAAACTGCATTAAAATCACATTAAGATTACAGCCCTTACGTTTAACTACAGTAGAAGCAGGTGTTTCTTTTTTACGAAGCAAGTTCATAAACATCCTGCCCCAAACTCAATTCCTTACTTAAGAGTGATTAATAACTTGCTGTGTTTTATTTGATTTTATAAACAGGAAACAGTATTTATAAAATCAGTAACTCATATGGTATAGTTGAAAAAATACTTACGCAGTACAGGATTCATTTTGTGGACTAAAGTACAATGAGCCAGGCGGTATATGAAGCGCTTACCCCGGTATGAATTGCAGTAATGAGTTTCAACACTTTTAAAAAAATGGCTTCTGTTATTGAACGTCAGTTTAATAAAGTACTCCCGGGAAGGTATTTGAACCTGCCATTACCGGCATACATTCCAGCACACCCTTACGGGCACCACCTTCTCAAAGTGACTTGCTATACTTTTTAACTCTATTAAACTTTTTTGAAAAATGACTTATTCACCCCTCTCTATAAATACTTTTCTCTGGCTCTTGCATTTACTCTTTTATCAGATATTTCAGTATAAAGAATTACAAATGGCCTGTAAGTGTTGGTAGTTTTGCTTTTTTCCGGAGTTATGTTAAACTAATCTTCTCTCCAGATTATCAGTTATTCAAACATAGATATGATTACGAATTGTACTTCTTATTGCATATTCATAATACATTACCGATATAAAAAAAGCTCCGCAATTCTGCGGAGATTTCGTGCCCGGGACTGGATTCGAACCAGCACGCCCTTTCGGGCACCACCACCTCAAAGTGGCTTGTCTACCAATTTCAACACCCGGGCTACAGGGCAGCAAATGTAAATGAAAAAGTTTAAAAAAGCCATTAGTCGTTAGCAAGTAAGTTATTCTGATAAATTTAATAAAAATGATTTCTGAACGGGATTTACAAACAACTCAAGAAAAAATCTACCGGCTATTTCCATTCATTTCTTCAACTCCACTCTGAATGTGGTACCCTTACCTGCTTCCGAATGTTTTACAAATAACTTTCCTTTATGGTATTGTTCAATAATACGCTTGCTTAAACTCAGCCCCAGTCCCCATCCTCTTTTTTTAGTAGTAAAACCCGGCTTAAATACTTTGGCAATATTTTCACGGGCAATACCTTTTCCGGTGTCAGTAACATCAATTAAAATTTTATGAGCCTCTTCTTTCATTATAACAGTAATACTTCCATTTCCATCCATGGCATCCAGTGCATTTTTGAGCAGATTCTCAATTACCCAATCAAATAAAGGAGGTGAAAGGGGCGCTAACATTTCAGGCATATCATTCAAAAATTGAAACTGTACCCGTCCTGCTGCCCGCTTACGCACATAATCTACCATTAGCTGCACTTGCTCTACAGCATTATGAACTTCCAGCTGAGGGGTACTTCCAATTTTTCCAAAGCGATCGCTCACCAGTTTTAATCGCTCCACATCTTTCTCCATTTCCATACCTATCAGTACAGCTCCTTCTTTTTCTTTTAGCATTTCCACCCATCCCTGCAAACTGCTTACAGGTGTGCCTAACTGATGTGCTGTTTCCTTGGCCATACCCGTCCACAACCTGTTTTGAACTGAACGGTTACGGCTCTGTAAAGCTAAAAGTGTAATGACTATAAATAATGCAACAATAAATAACTGCACCAGCGGGTAATACCGTACTTCATTCAGCAAAGTTGTGTGACCATAATAGTACAAATTAAACCGTGTACTGTCTGTAGGATCAATCCACTTTACAGGCTCATTGATATTTTTAAACTCATTAAGCTTTTTTTGAAGATAACCGGCATCGGCACCCAATTTAAAAGAATCGAGATTTTTACTGTCAATAATACTATCCCGTTCATTCGTCCATATAACAGGCACATCATCATTATCCTGTATAATTTTTAAGGGCAGCTTTGTATCACCCACATTTATATTTAAGAGTGAATTACTTGCTTCCACCCACTCTTCAACCTTTTGCCGTTCTTCCCTGGCAATTTTACGTCCAAGGTAATTGGAGTAAAAAATTGTTCCGGTAACAATGGCAATGGCAACTGCTGCCAGTAAGGTTCTCCAGTTAAAAATTTCACCTAGCATGTTTAAAAATAATAAGGTTTAGCGGGCAACAACTATTTTTGGGCAAATTTTTAAATCATTTGCATCATCCAAGCGTAGCGATTGTTATTTTAAACTGGAACGGAAAAAGCTTTCTGCAACAGTTTTTACCTTCAGTAATAGCCAGCAGCTATACCAACAAGCGTATTATTGTAGCAGATAATGCATCAACAGATGATTCCGTACGTTTTTTGCAGGAAATGTTTCCCGGGGTTGAATTGCTTACACATCATCACAATCTTGGTTATGCCGGTGGTTATAATTTTTTTCTCCGGCAAATAGAAGCAGATTATTATGTACTGCTTAACTCTGATGTAGAAGTAACTGAACGTTGGATTGAACCTATCATTGAGCTGATGGAAGCAAACAGGCAAATTGCAGCCTGCCAGCCTAAACTGTTAAACTGGAACAGAAAAGAGGAGTTTGAATATGCCGGCGCCTCCGGTGGATGGCTGGATGCTCTGGGCTATCCTTTTTCAAGGGGCCGCTTGTTTGACACTTGTGAAACAGACAAGGGGCAATACAATGATACTGTTCCTGTTTTCTGGGCCAGTGGGGCAGCCTTGTTTATAAAAGCAGATTGTTTTCATGAAATGAATGGCTTTGATGAATTCTTTTTTGCCCATATGGAAGAGATTGATTTATGCTGGCGTTTGCAGCGAAACGGATATTTAATTTATGTATGCCCGCAAAGTGAGGTGTATCATGTAGGTGGAGGTACTTTGCCCAAGGGCAGTGAACAGAAAGTGTATCTCAATTTCCGAAACAACCTGATTATGATTTCAAAAAACCTTCCACTCCGGGAATGGATTTGGAAACTGCCTGTTCGTATTTTACTGGATGCAATCTCTGCCTGGAAAGAACTGCTGCTTGGATACCCTTATTATTTTAAAGGAGTGCTGAGGGCGCATGTTTCCTTTGCCGGCTGGTTGTTTTCCCGGAAGAAAAGCAGAAAAGTACTTAATCCGGTACTCAGAGGGTGGTACAATGGCAGCATCATCTGGAAGTATTTTGTGCAGAACATTACAAAGTTTTCAGAAATTGTGAATACAAAATAAAAAATGAATAGACTGCATCCCTTACATTTGCAGAGTTAAAAAAACATGTAACCATGTCACAACAAGTACACGACGACAGCCACAAAGATTTTACCCGCAACTGGGTTGTTTCCTCCCGTTTTTTATTTTATGTGCAACTGTTTTGCATTGTAGCATTTGTACTGGGCGGATGTTATAAACTGTACAGCTACCGCTATAAAGGCAAACCACAGGTAGAAGTACCATCCAGTACGGAGTACAATCCTAAATATAAATAAGCATTGATTGCTTTATAAATTTTAAAACCGCTTGTGTAGCGGTTTTTTTATACCTTATTCTTTCTGCTTAAAATAAAAGGTAAACAGAAAGAAAATAAACCTGAATAATACATAACAGCACCATTGCCATATACGTGCAGGCCTGTGGTATTTTGTCTGGTAACTGTCGTAAGTAATTTCTATACAATCAGTATTCATAATTTTTTCTAATTGTTCTAATGTATCCTGTGCAAAGTATTGATGATACACATCCAGATTAAGTTCGATGCTTGCATAAGCGCTGATGTTATTGATGTTATAAGAACCGGCAGTTACAAACAAATTATCACATACGCTTAATTTACCATGAAGTACGGTGGGCTGGTATTCAAAAATACGGGCACCTCTTTTCAGCAGCCAGCGGTATAAAAAACGCTCAGCATTTTTTGAAATCATTACATCACTGTTGCCCGCTGTTATAATATGAAATTGCACACCCCGTTTTAAAGCACGCTCTATATTTTTACGAAATACACGCCCGGGTAAAAAGTAGGCCGACATAATAGTGATATTTTTTTGTGCATATCTGAACATTTGTAAATAGGTTCGGCTTATTTGATTTTTGCGGCTTACCCAGTCATTTCTGCGTACACGAACCAGATAAGAATCTGAAGTTGATGTGTTATTTTGCTTTGATGCTTTCCGTTTAGATTTAAATAAAGAATTTCCTGTCCATACTTCATTGCAAACTTTTTTTAATTCACTGCAAACTTCACCCTCTACATACAAAGCCCAATCAAGCCACGCCTGTTCACCCGGCATATCATTATACCGATTACTGATATTAATACCGCCCACCAAAGCCCGTACACCATCTGCCACAACTACTTTATGATGCATACGACGGCCAAAATAAAACCGACTGCTTTTCAATAAAGGTGCAAATTCTTTAAACAGCACTCCCGCCTGCTGTAATTGCTCTATAAAAGAATCGGATAAATTGGAAGAAGCAAAGGCATCTACCATCAACTGCACCTGTACGCCTCTTTGAGCTGCATGCATCAATTCCGTACCAATCTCTACACCTGTTTCATCATCATCAAAAATGTATACATGCAACTGAATAAGTTGTGCAGCCGATTGTATTAATTCAACCAGCTTTTGAAAATAAGGTGTACCACCACGCACTAATTGTACCTGTGTGCAATAAAATGATTCATTTTGATTATAAATGGCTGTAACAGACATATTTCAAAGTAAGAAATTAATGAAACAGCAAACAAGTTAATGCAGAAGCCCTGTTCTGATGACAGAAATTGAAATAAGGTTACGATGAAATTATTTCATTACAAGCTTAGGTGCACGATCTTTTCTAAATACACCCCAGTGTTTTTCCGGTTCTAATGGATGTGAAGAACCCTTCCAGTTTTCATCAAAGGCTTCAAAAAAGAAAGTAAGGATATGCTCACGCTCTGTCCAGGCCATTAAATCTTCAAAATAGATTTTTTGATTTTCCTCATTTACATGTTCGGGATGAATACCTCTGCCATTGGAGTTTGTAGCCCATCCGGCTTCGGTAATTACTACCGGCTTATGTGGATGAAGATGCGCAACGGCATAAAAATTCTCTTTGGTATATTCCAGTGATTCATGAATGTGCTTGTATTCCCATACAGGATAAGTATGGATAGAAATAAAATCAACCACCTCAACCAAAGGCTTTAATTTATTGAGCCATGGTACATAATTTTCACAAAATGTTACGGGTTGTTGGGCACCTGCTTTTACTTTTTCAGCAAATTCCACCACTCTGTTTACGGGTACATAATTACCGCTCCAGTCCACACAGCATTCATTACCTACAGAAAGTGAAAATATGATATCAGGATATTCATTGGCCCAATCAATTAACCGTTGGATTTTAACTTCATTACTTTTCTGATTTTTTTCCAACTGCTCTTCTTCATACACACCACCACCCCAGGGGCAGCCAAAATTGTTCATCTCTGCTTCAATGTAAGCTCCGAGCATTAATTTAAAATGCAACTGCTCTTTTTTAATTACTTCAATAACTCGTGCTGCATGCTCATCACAATCATACAAACGCAGATAGTTCCAATGCGGCTGAAGTAATAACAAATCTTCTTTTATTTCATCATAAGAAGGAATAAGACCACCGGGCTGTTGTCCATCTCTAAAGCCGGAATAACAAATTGCTTTTGCAGGCCTTAATCCAAATTGCTTAAAAAAATTCATTACTAAAATTTCAGTTTTTCATGTTTATCCCAAATGCCCCAGTAAGCACCTACAGTACCTTCAGCCCCCACTTTCCAGCTTTCATCAAACGATGAGAAATAAAAAACAGGAATGGCATCATTAGCACTCCATAATTGTGTATTGATGAAATAATTCCGTGCTGCTTTTTCACCAGGTACAGCTCCTTTTAAATTTTCACCCTGGCTGGGCCATCCTGTTTCAGTAATGATCACTTCTTTTCCATTGGATGCCGCTTTTGCCTGATAATACATTTGCTTCATATAGTCCAGTGAATTTTCAAACGGACAACCTTCCCAGAAGGGATAACAGTTGCACAAGATCACATCGCACAACTCTGTAATGGCAGGACGGTGTGAAAACTCATAATATGCATCTACATAACCTACAGGTATACCGGTCAACTCAGCTTTTACTCTTTTAATGAACTCCAGCAATTGCTCTTCTGTTAAATCCTTTCTGTACATCACTTCATTACCTACTGCTGCAATATCTACATAACCATCTTTAGCTAATTGTATCAATCCTTCAATTTCACGCTCGTTAATTTCATCATCATTACCTAACCATGCGCCTACCAAAGTTTTAATACCCAGCTCTTTGGCCACTTTCGGAATAAATTCGTTTCCTTCAGTGCATGAAAACGAACGAACCCATTTCATGTGCGGCTTTAAAATCTGCATACGCCGTCTTACCTGTTCTTCTGAAATAATATCACCGGGTTTTTGTCCGTCTTCATACAAACTGAAACAAAAACCATGTACACCGTTGTTCAAAATTTCAGCAAACAAATCATTTAAGACTTCTTCTGTTTCACCTTCTACATAACTGGATTGTGAATCCGGTTTTAAAGAGAGGACATGATCTTTTCTGTATGACATAACAATTGATTTTTAATGTTCAAATTTTAATTTTTCATTTTGATCCCACAATCCCCATGATGTACCGGCCCATCCTTCATCATGTACTTTCCATGCTTCATCAAAGGATGAGAAGTAGAACATGTTTACGCCGGCATGAGCAGCCCATGTTTGAGCTTCCACAAAATAAAGCATTTGATTCACTTCGTTGGGTACTGCCTCACCCGAAACTTCACCATTACCCGGCCATCCCGTTTCTGTAATCATAATCTCTTTACCTTTTGCAATGGCCTTTGTTTTATTGTACATCTCCTGTAAATAAAAACCGGCATGTTCAATATTGGCTCCTTCCCAAAACGGATAACCATTGATTAAAATCTTATCGCTTGCCTCTACCAACTTTGGATGATTGATGTACTCATTATAAATATCAACATAACATACAGGAATGCCTGATGTACTGTTTTTTACCTGTTTGAGATAGCTCAGAATTGTTTCTTCATTTTGATCACCCCTGAACAGTACTTCATTTCCCACACAGGCAATATCAACTTGTCCATCTTTCATAAGTTTGATCAATGAAGCGATCTCCCGGTTATTCTTTTCATTATCTTTTCCAATCCATGCACCCATCATTACCTTTAGCCCCATTTGTTTTGCAATAGCCGGAATAAGCTCATGACCATCCGTACATGAGAATACCCGTATCCATGATGTATGATTGGCAAGTACTTTCAATCGCTTTTGAATTTGTTCTTCGGTAATAATATCGCCGGGGTTTTGATTTTCAGTGTAAGCACTAAAACAAATGCCATGCATTTTCTTTGCAAAAACTTCATTGAATTTTTCACGAATGGCTTCATTGCTTAATAATTCAATATCAATGCCCGTATTAAAATAAATAGGATATTTCTGAAGAAGATTGGCTCTGGTTAAACCCTTTAAATCAATACCTGCAAAAACACTGGTAGCAGCAGACCCGCTTGGCTTGGGTGCTTTTCGCTTGGCAATAAGGTCTCTTACTTCTAATGCTTTGGCTTCATCTACATCATAATCTTTCATTGCCCAAATAGCTGTTAACGTACCAAGTATTGGAATGCCCACAAAGAAAATCCGTAACCAAAACATGGTTTCATCTGTTTGTGTTGGTGCATTGGATTTAAACGCCACCAATGAAAGAATTAAACCACTTAACAAGCCTGCCACAGCTGTTCCAAACTTCACCATCCACCAATAGATAGCACCTAAACTTCCTTCTCTTCTTTTGCCGGTGTTTAATTCATCAATATCAATTACATCAGATGTCATAGACATCATTAAGGTAAACAAGCTTCCAATACCAAAAGAAAACAGAGGCAGGGCAAAAAGAAAAAGCCATGGTTTGCCCGGAATAAAAAGTACATACAGTAAAATGTAGCCAAATATTGAAATACCCTGAGAAAGTAAAAATGCTTTTTTCTTTCCCACTACTTTGGACATGCGGGCAACAATTGGTATTACCAAAAGCGTTGTAATAATAGCGCCTACACTCCCGAATAATGTTGGCCATAATCCAAAACCTTCTTCATTTCCTTTGAACAAATAATATTTGATAATAAAGTAAGAAAAACCTGCTGTGGTTTGAAAGGCATTAAAAATTAAAAAAGTGGCAATACAAATTTTTCTGAATGGCTTTATCTCTATCGAAGCTTTTAATCCTTCTTTAATTTCTCCAAAACTATTCAGGATTCCTTTTAAGTCAATGGGACTGTAGTTTTCGTTAAGTGTAGATTTTCCCGGAATAAAAAACGCCGGGATAGCCGCCAGGATTGCACAGCCAATAGCAACATATACAGCCAGGGTTCTAACAGCTACATCACTGGATGAAAACAATGACTTATCTGCCATAATCACCCAAAACCAAGGCGCTATAACCCAGGCTAACTGACCAATGAGTTGCGAGGTGGCCATAATACTGGTTCGCTCATGAAAATCATCACTCATTTCGTATCCCATGGCAACGTAAGGAATACTGAAGATGGTTAGCCCCGAATAAAAAATCAACGAGACAACTAAAAAATAAATAAAATTGAAAGTAACCCCATTTTCAGCATACAATTGCCACATGAATGCAAATGAAATACCTAAGATAATTGCAC
>CAYPBV010000004.1:24687-57440 GCA_964409025.1 uncultured Chitinophagaceae bacterium
ATCACTTACATATCCCATTATTAAATCAAACAACGCATCATAAAATTTTGGAATAAAGTAGGTTAACCCGAGTAATAATCCACTAAAGCCCAGTTTTTCTACCAATATAACGGTAAAAATTCCCAAAGCTGCAGGAAACATTTGATTGGCGAGCATTCCTAATCCAAAAGCTATTTTTTGTCCTAATGGCACTTGTCTGCTGTGACTAATATTACTCATATGGCTTGTTGTTAAGTTGGTTTACAAACTGTTTTTTATTACAATCGTTTGAATAGCTTTTCCATTAATCTTCGCATTCACTGTTTTATTCTTTAATGAAACAGTGAATGGCTTTTCTGTTTCTGATGGATTAAACACCACTATTGCCACAGAGCCATCAGGATTTTGTGCCGCTGTTACCATTAACTCTTTATCCGGATTTTCAAATCCGATTCTTACAGCACCGGGCCTTATAAACTTGCTGAAATGTGCCATGGTGTAATACAACGGTGTAAAATACACTTCATCTTTTTCTTCATCAACTATCACAGGAGCTGTGCACCAATTTTTAAACCAGTTGGGACCACCCTGTTTGTTGAGTACCATGTTCCAGTCAACCCATCCATCTACATGATTATTTAAACAACCGATAATATCATTGGCATAGCGAAAAACAGGAACATATTTAGGGTGCAGATATTTTTCTTTTTCACTTGCCCAGTCCCAGCCCCAATCTGTTGCTTCTTTGCTCCAATACCAGTTATCATCTTTCCAATGCGGCACATCTGCATCTATACATGCTTCTGTATTGATGATGTGTTTTGAAGGCGCCAGCTTATAAGTGTGTTGAAGTGATGCAGGAAAATAATCATAGGTACTGGCATACCAATGTACGGCCATACCATCAAAATATTTGGATGAAGCTTCATCCTTATACATTACGTTGGCCCAATGCTCCAATTCTTCTCCACGGTTTTGATCGTAACCTAAAATTTTTATTTCGGCATGTCCGCTTTTTTCAAGTTGCGGTCCTAAATAATCTTTTACAAAAGAGGTCATCTCTTCAGGAGTATAGTGCATACTCTCCCAATTATTATTGTTACCCAGTGGTTCATTCTCTACGGTTACACCCCAAATGTTAATACCTTCTTTTTGATACGCCTCTAAATATTTTGAAAAATACAAAGCCCACGTGTTATTGTATTGCGGCAACAGTTTGCCACCCCGCCAGTCGTTATTATCTTTCATCCATGGTGGTGCAGTCCAAGGTGATGCAATAATTTTAAATCCATCTTTTGAAATACGCATCGCCTCTTTAATCATTGGAATCAAATCAGCTCTGTCAGGCTCAATGGAAAAACTATCCAGATTGGTATCACCTGCCTTCATCGCATAGGCATAATTGCTCAATGAAAAATCGCAACTGTTGATATGTGTGCGTGTGAGTGAATAGTTCGCTCCTTCTTCACTGAAATAAGCGTTGAGAATTTTTTGACGGTTGGCCTTGCTTAACTTGTTGAGGAGATGGGCAGATGCTTCAGTGAATGAACCGCCAAAGCCCGTGATGGTTTGAAATTTCTCGTCAGGGTTTATTTTTATGCTGATTGGGTTTTCAGCTTTTGATACCGTTTCAATTTTCATTAAAGCATTACCACCTGCCGAAGTTTCATATACTTCAACTACAGTTTTATCAGTTTCCCTGCAACTTTGTAATGAAGACATCATGATGCAAACAATTGTACTGGTGAAGAAAAGATGGCTGTACTTCATGTGGATGTTGTTTTAATTCTTGATTATTTTAGTTGGCACTACTACATCATTCCATAAAGCCTGCTCACTTCCATTATACGTTTTTGTTACGGGTTTGCCATTTCTGGTTAATCCGTTCAATACATTTTTATCCACCTCATTCCAGATAACAAACTTTGCCTGGGATTGTAAATTAATTAAGCCAAAATGGTTTTCTGAATGCATGGGGTTGGCGCTGTTTTTCCAACTTTCATCAAATGCTTCAAAATAAAAACAGGTAATATTATTGGCATTGGTCCATTCACGCATGAGTTGATAATAGATTGCAGATTTGTATTCATCCACAGCCTGCGATCCTCCGGCACCATACAATTCATTGCACATGCTTGCCCATCCTGTTTCACCTATATGCACGGGCTTGTTTACTCCGAGTGATTTCATATATGCAACCACACTTTGATATTGAGCCACAGCATAATCTCTTGCACGCAGCATAGCTGCATTTATTTTTTCTTTATCATTTAGTTTTTGTTCGGATTCTTTAATGCCCCAGAAAGCCGGGTTGTAATGTGTATCATGCATAGGGTATGTGTGCATGGAAATATAATCCACTGCCCGTATCAAAGAATCCAACGCAGGCACATGATATTCTTTACCGCCACCGCCCCACGATGCAAAATTATCAGAGCTGGTAATCCATACGTCTTTGTTGAGCTTTCCATCATTCTTAAGCTGTTGCAAATAATTCACCCATTTTAAAATGATGTCAGGCGTAACATAATAACTTGCTGCCCAGTTTACCATCGCCTCATTACCAACTGCAATAATTTTCACTATGTCAGGATATTGATTCGCCAGCTCCACTGCCGTTGCAATTTCTGTTGCATTCTTTTCACTCTCTTCAGTATGTACCGGCGTTTTATCCGTCCATGCATTTTTACAATCAATCCATGCACCCATCATCACATACATTTCAAAATCCTGCTGTTCTTTTTTTAATTGAGCAATGGCTTCCAGCAGGTGATTGATTTCTTTTCGGTTTACGTTATAAGTACGCAATACTTTAAACTGTAATGCCGCCAGAATTTTTAAATCTTCTTTTATTTCTTCTACCGTTGGTACTACATCTCTCGATGTTGTTCTGTAGCCACCGTAGCAAATAGCCTGATAGTTTTTATTTCCTAAAATGGTAGCTGCTGTTACGCCATTAGCAACTTTGCCTGTTTTACTGCTGCAGGCAATGCATCCGGCTAAAAGTAAAAGAATATAAAACAGCTTCTTCACTATCTCAGATTATTTTTATTGATATAAACTTTAATCACATCAATTTCACCTGTGCGGTTAAAGACTTTATGACTGATGGTTGCGTTGAGTGTATTGGTACCAATGGTTTCTTTTGCTCCATTTGCAAAATGCACTTCCGCTTTGCTGCTGTCTGATTTTTTATAGATAACAGGTACCTGGCAAACTGTAAACGCCAAACTATCTTTTTCAACAGTAATGCGTTTACTGCTTCCATCAGGCAATACAAATGAAACGGTGCTTTCTGTTTCTGAAAATTCTTTTTCCAATAACAGTTGCGGCTCAAAAAACAATTGACCGTCTTTCATTTTTATCCCGAGTTCGCCAATACGACAAAGAATATCTTCTTTCACCTGCCCCGTCATACCCGGCTGTTGTGCACCTTTTGTAAACGGTGTATGGGAGTACGGTGTAAATGGAAATGCACCAAAGAGTTCCGGTGATTTATGCACACCAATACCTTCATTGATTTCATAATAATGTGCAATCAACCGGCTGATGGTATCTGCATCAGCATTTGCTTTAATAGCAGCAAGACAGGTTTCCTGAACAGCCAATAATAGTTTTGACACCATGTGCCAGTAAATAGAACCCAATCCTTCATAACCATAGAACGTACCAGACCTTCCTGTAAATTCTTTATGATTGAATACTTCTTCAAAAATCTGCAGCACCAGTGCTTTTTCTTTTGCAACAAGCAATTGATATTTTGCACCTAACATATTTAATGCCTTCAGCACATCCTCAGCATTTTTAAAATTCCCGTTAAAGTGATAATTGCCTTTAACATCCTTTTCTGCAATGGACGTATTTCCATCTTCCAGCAGTTTCACCAATAGGGCAGATGATTCAAATGATTGTTTGGGAATATTATTGCGCTCTAAAAATCCAAACAGATTTTTATTGGGATATAAAATATAACTGCTCTGGTCTTTCCGGTAAAGCGAACTTTGTTTTAATGCATTCAGCAACAGCAAGCTTTCCTGCGCATTAAGATAACCTGAACTCAACACACCTACCTGACCTTCCAGCATTTCACTCAAATAGGAAACAGAAG
The DNA here is from genome assembly GCA_964409025.1 of uncultured Chitinophagaceae bacterium. Lineage (GTDB taxonomy): Bacteria > Bacteroidota > Bacteroidia > Chitinophagales > Chitinophagaceae > Lacibacter. The sequence goes on from CAYPBV010000004.1 coordinate 28,775, forward strand.
CACCATTGTTATCATAGCTCAGCAAATTGTAAGCATGATATAAATTATCAGTGCGTTTATTTGCTTTAATGGAATGTTCTAAAAATAAAAGCGCTGTTTCAACAAAAGATGAAAATTCATTTACAGCAATTGCTTTCTTTTCACCCGAAAATCTGTGTGTATAAATAGCAGTCCTGAAATTACTTCCTGCAGTGCCCAGTGAATCTGTTATTTCTTTTCTTGCAGCGTCACTTATGGATGAAGCAACAACAGGTGCATGTTTGGAAAATATTTGCGCCAGTTCTGAAAAGAACAAATGCAGTTCAGCCGATATTTCAATACTTGTTTCAGTTGTATTGTGAAGTATGGGTTGAAAGAATTTTAAAAAGCGACGCAGGTAACAAAGCGTCACCATGGAGAGACCATTGCCTACCAATGCATTGTTGGCATCATTCCATTCAGGGCGCTGCGTATTCATCCAAATACCGCCTTCGGGCACAAAGTTGGACAGCTTTGAAAGAACGGTAGCTAATATTTTTTCTAAAAAATTTACATGATAGAGTTCATCTTTTGAAGTGGTGAGCAATGCACCATCAGCACCTATTGCTTTAATGCGTTCATGAATCTGTTTTTCATTCGCATGGTCAAATTCAATCGTATCTTTTGGATTCGTTACAATAGCAGCATATGATTTGATGCGATAAGGAACGTTGGCATATACAAAATCATTTTTGTTCAATAGTTTTTCAATAACACCTGTTTGATGCTGCTCTGCAAACTCCAGAAACTTCAACAGATATATAATCTGATGGTCGCCCCAGTAGCCAATGTAACTCCACGGGTTATCAGGTTCAATGGTTTCCCAATCAAAACCATCTTTTGTAACACGGTAAGGATTGTACCCATCAAAGGTAGAAGCGTTGAGAAATTTATAAATCATTCCTTCAATAAATGCCGGATAGGAATGGGCCAACGCTTCCCAGTTTTGAAAAATATCACGCCAGTTACCCTGATAATCTAAAATTTTTGAACCATCAATTTCACTTTTGGTATTGATGGAGAACTGATTCCACGGGCGGCTTGGGTCGCCATGTCTCCTGCTGAACTTTAACGGAAGATATTCTGTAGCAAGCCTGATGAAATCATGATTGCCTGATTGCGCTGCTGCAGCTTTCAATTCAAACAAAGAAAATACATCAGGCAGTTTTTGAATAAGCGCTTTCGTTTGCTCAGCTACTTGCTTATTTGCTTTATGCAGATAGATTTCAAAGTCCCATTTCTCCATCTGATAATTGTTATCAAATATGCCGCCACGCATAATGTTAAACAGCACATTGGAAAAATGCCGGGTATCTTTTAAATCATCAGCAGTTGTTTGCAACGCATCAGCTGCAGCACATAGTTTGATTAAATTTTCTGTACCAAGCTGAATGTCTTCGTCAATTTTCTTATTGAGGTTCTTATCGTCTTTAATCGTTTCATTCAACTGCACCACAGCCGAATGATTTTGATTGACATTGGCAACAAACTTCCATTGCCGGCCTGCGCCTGCATCAAGCTTTATCTTGCTCACAATAAAGTAAGCACCTTTATCGCCTTTAATATCTTCTTCCTGCACAACAGCCTTTCCATTTCTGAACTGCTTTAACTGTTTGGTGGACAACAAATAAGTGGGATTATCCATGCCAATACTCCAAACCACATTTGCTTTCAATGCTTCACTGGGTTCAGCCTTATCAACAATGATAGCACTGAGTGCAAAAATGCCCAAGCCTGTAGCAGCAACTAATTCAGAACGTTTATACGCATCAGCAAGATTGCTGGTTTTGGTTTGCAAATCGCTTGGCACACCAAAAGGCAAAACATTTTGCAATCCATCAACTATTTCGGTATCAATAGTTTCAGCTGAAATATTTTCAAGTCTGGATTTTTTTACAAACCCGTACCTATTACTGCTGTTCCATTCATATTGAAAACGCAATCCCAAATCATGATTGATTTCTTCAAAAATGATTTTATTGCTATAGCGATTTTGATAAAGATTACGTGTAAGCTGAAAATGTCCTTCACTGCGAACAGAGAACGGCTCCCATATTTTCAGTGCGCCATTTTTATGAACACGGATAATGGTTTTGCTTCCTGTTATTTCAGCCGTATCAGTTATTTTATCATCAGTATAATACGGGAACAATGCATACTCAGAATTTTTTCTTCCTGCACTGATGCCGCCATTGCTCGATACAAAAAGCCAATGATCGCTATCGCTTACAATGCTCATGAAAAAGGGATTCATCGTATTTACTTCTGAAATCCTGTAAAACGATTCGCCTTCAATTTTTACCTGCGTAAGTTCTATCCCGCTTTGCTGGTTTGAAGTAGTAGTTTCTGCAGACACGTTTGTATAGTTATGATATGAACTGAATTGGTTACAGCATTTAGCACTGCATCAAATGGTACAGATAATAAAACTGCTGTAAACAAGGTTCAGGCATTTGAAACAAACACCTGAACCCTGAATAAGTAGTATAAAAAAAAAATTATAGACGCATTTAGTTCTGCCTGTACACTTTTACATAATCAACTACCATAGATTGCGGAAAAGCAGTGCCTGTTGTAGGAAATCCTACATAATTACCACCAACTGCAACATTGAGTATCATAAAAAATGGCTGATTAAATACCCACTCACCGGGTACATCTTTAGGCGTAACACGTTTGTATAAAAATCCATCCACAAAGAAGTCAATAAAATCAGGACCCCACTCAGCGGCATACACATGAAACTCCGTATCAAATCTTCCGTTAGTCAACGCATACTTTTTAGTAATAGAGGCACCGCCTGAATAACCGGGGCCGTGTATAGTTGCGTTATTGATATTAGGTTCCTGGCCACGCTGTTCCATAATATCAATTTCACCGCATTGAGGCCAGGGTTTGGTATCAATGTTTGCACCCAGCAACCAAAAGGCCGGCCATAAGCCAGGGCCTGTAGGGGTTTTTAACCTGGTTTCAAAACGACCGTATGCCTGTGTAAATTTTCCCTGCGATTTTATTCTGGCCGATGTAAAAGGTGCCCCGCTAAACACTTCCTGGCGTGCAGTTATTACAAGATTCCCTTTCCCATCCAATGAAATATTGGAAGGACGGTTGGTATAATATTGCAATTCACTATTGCCCCATCCGTTAACGCCTGTTCCAATATCAAAGGTCCAATTAGCAGCATTGGGAGCAGCACCGGCGATGCCGTTAAATTCATCGCTCCATGTTAAAGTCCAGCTGCGTTCGGGTACTGTTTGTACCGCTTCTCTTTCGCATCCGGCAAGTAGCAGCAGCAATAAGGAACTAACCGCTAAGAAGACTGTATTTTTTCTTTTTGCTCTCATGATAATATTTTTAATCGTTGCGTTTAAAATAATTTCTTACTGTCTCTTCAGAGATACATTATCTATAAAGATTGTACCGGTTGTTGTAGCACCACCGCCAACTAATTCAATCAACAGCGATAGACCACCTGAAACATCAGCAGCAGTTGTAAATGTATATGTTCTGGTTGTCCATGTAGCCGGAACATTTGCATCACCCTGAACCAGTACGTGCTGAACAGCAGGATTAGGAGAACCATTTGGCGGCTCAGAAAATGCAAAAGCGTTTAAGATAGATCCATTAGCTACCGGATCGCCCGCATCTGAGCGCACATCAAATTTTACGACATAGGTTGTATTAGGAAGTACAGTGCCCACACCAAAACGTGTTTGCTTGATACCCGGATTACCGCCCTGCGCCGTTTTAATACGAGCTGAGTTAGTTCCGCCATTACTTACATTTGTTACAATTGTGGTAGAAGTGCCTGACTGGTTGGCAAAAAGTTCCCAGCATCCTGCATTGGCTTCAAAACCACCATCAACTATAAACTCTCCTGCAGGTGGTGTGGGGCAACTACCTCCACCGCCGCCACTTGTTTTATAGAAATAAATATTATCAAAATAAATGCTTTGAGTACCTGTGCCTCCGTCAAACTTAAACTGGATTACATTATTCAATGCAACCGGTGAAAAGGCTGACAGCGGTATATCTACACTATTCCAACCTGTTGTGGTAGGAACGGTTAAAGCAAACGGTCTTTCCACAGGACCGGGGCTGATGAGGAATACATTTAATGCAGTAGAGTTGACTGCATAATAATCAAGATGCAAGCCTCCATAAGAAGAAACATCCTGACTGCTGCCTAACTGAATTCCCTGGTAATTGAAATTAGGATAAGCCAGTGTATTGTTACCTCCAATAGAAATTTGTCCGGCACTAGCAAATCCGGATTGACCCCAGTTGGGATTAAAATCTGTACCAGCCACATTCGTATAAGAATTACTAAAAATAGAAAGTACATCTGCTGCAGGTCTTGTAGGTACAGGCGCCGCTACTGTGGGTACAGTAGGTGGAGCAGGGTTTCTGAAGAAATAAATATTATCTACATAAATATCTCCGTTACCATCCCATTTCATTTGAATCAGATTATTCAAAGCCACCGGTGAAAATGCTGATAGCGGTATATCCACACTATTCCACCCTGTAGTTGGTACAGTTAATGTCCTTGGAGTTTCCACAGGACCGGGGCTGATGAGGTACACATTTAAACTGGTAGAATTAACTGTGTAATAATCTATATGCAAAAAGTCCATGGATGTTACATTCTGATTGCTGCCAAATTGTAAACCCTGGTAGTTTAATCCTGCATAAGACAATGTGTTGTTACCGGCAATTGAAGTTTGCGTTGTAACAGTGGCCTGTCCCCAGTTAGGATTAAAATCAGAACCTGCTACATTAGTGTATGTATCACTGAAAATAGAAATTACATTGGCAGGCAGTCTTGTAGGTACCGGTGCGGCAACTGTCGGCCTCGTAGGTATTTTGTAGAAATAAACGTTATCAATATACACATTGGGCAGTGTGCCGGAAAGTACCATTTGCCCCAGATTAGCCCTTGTAGTAAGACCTGTAAAACTTGAGAATGGGATATCAATACTTACCCAGTTATTGGAAGCCAGCGTAGGCGCTGTAATCGTTACTTCATGTGTCCTATCATCTCCGCCACCAAATGCATTATTAGGACCAAGGTCAGTTAAAAGCACTTTAAAATTATTAGGCAGGGCAGTTACATCCGGTGTCCAGATATCGATATGAAACCCGGTCATGGATGAGGCATTAACAGTAGGTGTTCTAAACTCAATGCCCACAAAGTTTAAGTTGCGGTAGCGTATAACATCATCTCCCTGAACTTTTATAAAAAACTCATCAACATTGGAAAATTGATAGCGTGCATTCCATGTGTCAACCGGTCTGTTAGTATATACATTGCTGTATAATGAAATAACATCAGCCGCATCACGGGTAGGTGTAGGCGCTTTGGTAGTGGGGCCCACAGGTAAACCTGTAGAAGTAATTCTTAAAGAACCGCTGGCAGTATCCTTACCAAGAACAGCTTTTACAGTAGCGCTACCTGCATCTATTACAGAAACCATTCCTTGTGCATCAACATTAACTATACTAACAGCAGATGAAGCAAACGTAAAGTAGTGTGGCGATACATTAACCGTTTCGTTTACACCGGTAGGCAGGCTTACTGTAGCCTGCATGCCTGTAATTGTATATTTGTCCCCTGTTTCTGCAGTATTGATTACGATATCCTGACCGCTGTAAATTAATCCTTTCACATTTCCCAAGTCGCCTCTTTTTTCAAATTTCACTTCATCAATCCATACGGTGTAGCCTTTACCGTTTACAGCACCGGAAGAGAAATAAAACATACCTCTTTCACCTTTGAGCTTTGAAGGATCAGGAATAGGAAGAATTACTTTCTGCCAGTTAGTGTTTACAGGCAACCCTACTTTAGAGGTTACAAATTTGTTTTCACCCAAATCATTACCAAAACCGAGAACACCAACGTTTACTGCTTGTGAAGCTTTAATATAAAACGATAATGCGTTGAAGCCTGATAAATCACGACCACTTCTGCTCTTGAATGTACCGCCTGCATATGCACCAAGCGGACTGTTCTCATCAGGAACTGCAAAACGCATGGAAGCTGCACTTCCGTTGTAGGTTTCTTTTCTGTCAATGTCAAAAGCTTTTACATCAGAACCACCAAATGCATCATAGGTTAAGTCTGGTGTAAAATCATCAATAAATACCTCCGCCCTTACCGGAAATGTGGGAGCCTCCAGTTCGGAAACATCCCGCTTTTTACAACTTACTCCTGCAAGTATTAACAATGCAAGCAGTGTGTAAAAAATGTTGTGAGTGGTTTGATTCGTCTTCATATTACTATCTTTTAATGTTTTGATTATTTGCCAATGTTAAATTGAATATAGGTTCTGATTTCCCACTCTCTTCCATTAGGGAAACCAATAGCTGTTGGGTCGGGAACCAGGTTGCCCGCAGGGTCAAGTATTTTAATGGGTGAATACCTGTTTGAATATCTGTCAAGTGTACGATAGGTACATCTGATACCGATTTTTGATGCAGGCAGCATAAACCAATCAGGTTTTCCTAACTGTGTTGAAATATCACCAATCAATTGCAGCGGGAACGTTAAGTTAAAATCACGATGATAGTCAAACGGACCCCAATCATTGAATCTTGCAATTGCAATGAATTTAGTTTTCTTATAAATGGTTCTTACATCAACACCATAACGCTGAATTACTCTTGTGTCTGTACCATTTGCCTGTCCGTTACCTGCATACATCAATGCAATTACACCAAATTCGGGAGTCATTTTAGAAACAAGTCGGGTATTTACTTCCCACAAATCCTGTGCTGGTACTGAGCCGGGAAATGCAAACAAGTTTCTGTTTCCGAGGATACCAATGGCACCATCCATTACTGTAGGCAAATGACGAAATATAAAACCGGCACTCATTGCAAATTTTGCATCTTCCTGTCTATCGTTATCCCACTCATACATCCAGGTGGCAGGTGTGGGGTCATAAGTTATTAATAATTCACCGGCTACTGTTTCTCTGTTTGAACGTACAGAAAAAGGATCATCGAGGATATTTCTTGCTCTGCCGGGAGCAAATACATCACCGGGAATAGGCCCTTCCAATGGTTTTTGATAAAGGAAGTTAGGCGCAAATTCAAACTTGCCTGCCCTTACGGTAAAACCGGTTAATGCGTTGTACATATTACCGCTACCTACATCTTTCAATGTCCATCCCGTGTATGTTCTTGTTTGATCCATTCCGCCATTTGCCACCAAGCCCATGTACGAGGCCAAACCATACCAGTTAAATGCTCCATTAGCATAGGTAAGTTTTATTTTACCTCCCCAGTTGTCTGATGATTTGATTTGATCTTTATACACTTTACCATCACGCATTAACTGAAAATCTCTGCCATTGAGCGGCTGTCCGCCCCACATACCACCCAATTCAAAACCTGCATTGCCAAACTTTCTAGAAACCACTACTGTAGCTCTGCGTGTTTTAGGTTGTGGAATGGCAATGGAGCTCTGAATACCGCTGCGCTGTGTAATATCTTCATGGAATATACCTGTAAACTTAAAATCCTTTACGGTTCTGCTGTATTTAACCAAAACAGCCGGGTTAGCTCCCCACCATAATTCCGGACCAAATGCAATTTTTAAACCTTTAATTGCTTTTTTACCTTCTATTTCAAAACCTAAAGGCGCTTCACCATTGTAAATATCAATGTTTGGGCCATAGTTGGCTTCGGGATAAAGGTTAAAGAAATCGCCTTCATAAGCCCAATGGTAGTGACCGGTTCTGTAAAAACCTGTGAGGTTAAAATGTTTATTGTTCCAGTTAAATGTACTTCTGTATAACTGTATTCTGTTGCCGGGATTTATTTGTTGCGGACCAGTGGGTGTATTTACTGTAATCTGGCGGCCTCTGTTTTCATAAAAGATTTCGTCAATAGGATTTACCGGCACATTTCCCAGTACGTTAAACTGTACATTGGCAGTTACGTTTGGAGCAGGTTTTGCAGTAACTCCAAAAAACATGGATTGCATGTGATCAAAACCCTGTCTTCTTGGAAACAGGTTGAGATCCTGTGGAGCCGCTTCATTTGCTTTTGGAGTTGAAATAAGACTCCCACCGGTATAGAATGTAGAAAAATCTGCACGCATATCACTTAAGTACACTTTCCCTTTTTCTTCGCTTTGCAAAGCCGCTTTATCACCTCTGGCACGGAGCATGGCATCAGTAAATTGCATGTTATCTAATCCATTGATTCTTGTTTTTGCATCTGCACTGTATGGGTTAAACTGATGTGCATCTTTCAATGCATAATAAGCTGCACGTGGATACAATTCATAAATACCTCTTTCATTGGTTTTACCTTTTGCACAAATGCCAAACCATTCTTCGTTCATATTATTTTCACCGGCTTTGTAGTCATTTTGATAACCTCCATTTGACCATGAAGCCACAGCATCGTGATCATCCAGCCCGGTTGTTTGTCCTGTTTTCCACCAACCATCACTAAACTGGAACGTAAACCCTCCAAGGCTGTTACCGGCCATACCCAATCCTGCTGCATTGGCATAAATTTCTTTCCAATTGCTTACCAATATTTTTGCCTGATATTCCTGGTCTTCGTTGTTTGCCTGTGTATTGAATGCATCTGCACCAAACTCAGTAAGCATTACAGGTTTGCCATATTCTTTCCGAACCCGCTCAAACATGTCGCCAAAGGATGCACCTCTGTATACATTGATGCCCAGCACATCTACATCAGAACACTCTTTTTTAATAATGTCAAGAAACAGCAAATCGCCATTACAAATAGCTATGGGATGCGATTTATCAATCGTCTTCATTTCTTTTACCGCATCATTAAAAGCTTTATAAAGATGGTAAGCATCTTTTGTTGATTGTCTGTCGGCGAGAGGAATGTTTTCTGTTTCAGCACCACGCCAGAACAGACCATAGTTATTTTCATTACCTAAAAGAAACATCAAAACACCGGGAGTTCCTTTGTAAGCATTCACCATATCTTTTGTTTCACGAAGCAGAAGCTCACGCACCTGCGGGTCTGAGTAATCTGTATTGGGGGCCCATTTGCCACCTTTTAAAGTAAGACCATAGCGGCCAAAGGAATGATTGAGCACAGTATAAATGCCGTAAGTTTCATAGATGTATTTGATCCATTTGGCCGGTACGCCTGTGTACTGCCTGATGGTATTTACGCCCATGTTTTTAAGCATCGGCATTTCATAATCCAGCGCTGCCTTAATAACGTCGCCGGGTTGCTTCCATAAACTGTAATTAAAATTGGTACCAATGGGGAAATAATCCCAGTTCATACCGTTAATGAAAAAGTCTTTCCCGTCGGCGGTAATTTTATACCCCTCTCCGGTAGATTTTACAAAAACCCCCTTTTCCTGGGCTGAAGCAGCAGAGAAAAGGGAAAACATAATCAATAGAAAACCAATAGTTCTTCTTCTCATATAGCAAAATTTAAATTGATGTGAATGTTGTTTAATGGGGGCTTAACAAGGCAAGCATGGGGTGGCTTCGGAGGATGATGGCAAAACAATACTGTAATTAAAGGATTTATTAAGCTTTTAAAATATCCTGTTTTACTTGCGTAATTGAAAAGGTCTGGACTATTGAACAGAAAAGATGAAAAACCTGCTCTTTGGCGGCTGATGAAGCAACCCTTGGCAAGAGTTGCAGTTTCCCTTAAATCAAGTTTTCCTGATTTAACCGTCATAATACAATAGTCAGTTTAGCAATCGTTTGCAATAACGCAGCATAAAACTACTCCCCCACACAACAAAAAAGAAATATTTAGCCCCAACATTACTACATCAACAAGCTTAAATCGTTGATTTTTATGCTATTTACACCACATCATTACTACATCATTGCTTTTATTTACCTTCATCATTCCAATTTTGAATATGAAATGTTCAAATCAAAAATTTTATTGCTATAAGAATATGGGCATTCCATGTGATATACCATCAGCCCTGCTTTGGCAGGATGCATAATAATAATACAGGCGCATGAAACGATTGCTTTTTCTGCTTTTAGCAGCCCCTCTTTTTTGTGTTGCTCAAAACACAATCGGGTTTCCTGAGGTTACTAATTTTTCCAAGTCAACTTACAAAGGCGGGCTTCAAAATTGGGATATTAAGCAGGCCTTGAATGGAATAATCTATTTTGCGAATAATGAAGGTTTATTGAGTTTTGACGGTGTATTCTGGAACCTCTACCCTTTGCCCAATAAAACCAATGTACGCTCCATAGAAACCGGCGCAGATAATCATATTTATGCCGGCGGACAGGATGAATTAGGCTATTTTGCCCCAGCCGGTAATGGCAGATTACAATATGTTTCACTCACGCAGCTAATTGACTCAACACACCGCAGTTTTGGGGATGTGTGGGATATAGTGAGTTCAGGCAGGGATATTTTCTTTAGAACCCTCACTAAAATTTTTCAATATAATGGCAGAACCATTACGGTTTATCCCGCTTCCTCTGAATGGTGGTTTTTGGGTAAAAGTAATAACATGTTGTACGCACATGACCATACAAAAGGTTTATATGTTTTTAATCAAAACAAATGGCAGCCTGCAGTGCCCATTAATCCGCTCCCTGCATCAGACCCCGTAACTTCTATTCTTGATGGTGAAAACGGAACCTCAATAATTACTACTTTAAAAAACGGATTGTTTCGGCTTAGCTCTAATTCTTTAACAGCAATTTCATCGCCCAACAATAATTTGTTTAATAAACAACGCATTTATGCGGCTGTAAAAATTACCAATCAATGGCTGGCTTTGGCTACCAATAACGGAGGTGTTTATATTACCGACGCTGCCGGAACTATCATTCAACAGTTCTCCAAAACGGAAGGGCTGCACAATAATAATGTGTTGAGCATTTTTTCTGACAAACAGCAAAACCTCTGGCTGGGGCTGGATAATGGTATTGACTTTGTTACCTACAGCAGCGCCATTAAGCAAATAAAACCAATGATGAATGAAGCATCCGGTTATGCATTGTTGATGAAAGACCGGCGCTTGTTTGCAGGCACATCAGCAGGGTTGTTCAGTGTTTCATTACAGCAGATGGATGATTTAAGTTTCAGTAAAGGAAGCTTTGAACCTGTAAATAATACCAAGGGGCAGGTTTGGAACCTTGCCGAAATAAATAATACTGTATTAATGGGGCATCATGAAGGTGCTTTTGCAATTAAAAATAACAATGCGTCACAAATAAGTAAAGAACCCGGCTTCTGGAATTTTATTCCCCTCTCAACTGTTTACCCGGCACAGGACATTGCTGCAGGTAATTATAATGGTATCCGCTTTTTTAAATATAACGGTACAACCTTTATGCCATCCGGTTCAATAGAGCGTTTTGATGAATCATCCCGTTTTATTGTAGCAGATAATAATGACATGCTGTGGGTATCACACCCTTACCATGGGGTATTTCGCATTCAGGAAAATAAAGACGGAAGCAGGCAGGTATTTTCTTATAACGAAAAAAAAGGATTACCATCGGTACTTAATAATCATGCGTATCATATAAAAAATGAATTAGTGATTGCAACTGAAAAAGGAGCGTACGTTTACAATAAAGCAAAAGATAATTTTGAAGTTTCTGCATTTTACTATAAGCTACTGGGTACGCAAAGTCTTCGTTATTTGAAAGAAGATAAAAACGGGAACATCTGGTTTATTCATGAAAAAACCCTTGGTGTCATTGATTTTTCCGAAAACAAACCCAAGATTATTTATCTGCCTGAACTTCACTCAAAAATGCTGAGTGGATTTGAATTGATATATCCTCTGGATAACAACAATATTTTTATGGGTGCAGAAAAGGGATTTTATCATATAAACTATGAAAAATACAAACGGAACGTACAATCATTGAATGTGCAGGTAAGAAGTGTGGTTATAAGCAATACAAAAGACAGTTTACTGTTTGGCGGATATTTTTCTGATGTAAATGCGGAGCAAAAACAAACAGCATCACAAATTCAATCCATTTCGCACCAATGGAAAACCATTCAGTTTGAATTTTCTTCTTCGCTGTTCGGTTATCAATCAAACCTTGAATACAGTTACAGACTTACAGGTTTTAGTAATAACTGGAGTGAGTGGAGCAACCGTACGCAAAAAGAATACACCAATCTCAGCGCAGGCACTTATCGGTTTGAAGTAAAAGTGCGAAACAACCTTGGCAATGAATCAGCTGTTGCTTATTATGAGTTTAAGGTGTTACCGCCCTGGTATGAATCCTGGTGGGCCAAAATACTCTATACACTGGCAGCAGCAGCATTGATGCTGTTTTTATACCGACGCCATTTAAAGAAATTGGAAAAACAGCGGCAAAAATTTGATGAGGAGCAACAAAAACTGAAATATATTCATGAACTGGAGCGTAATAAAACAGAAAGTGAACTGGTGGCATTACGCAATGAAAAACTGGAAGCTGAAATCAACTTCAAAAATTCAGAAGTAGCTTCTGCAGCTATGCATCTGGTAAAGAAAAGTGAACTGCTTACCAAAATAAAAACAGATTTAACACAAATGATGAAGCGGGTGGAAAATGAACAGGCTGTTACAGAAATTAAAAAGATGATTAAATCGCTTGGCGATGATGAGCATATTGATGCAGAATGGGAAAGCTTTACCAAACACTTTGATAAAGTACATAGTGATTTTATAGTAAGACTCAAAGAAGTACATCCCAATCTTACCGGCAATGAATTAAAATTGTGCACCTACCTGCGTATGAATCTTTCCACCAAAGAAATTGCACAGTTAATGAATATTTCCGGACGTGGAGTGGAAATAAGCAGATACAGGTTGCGTAAAAAATTAAATATTGCATCAGAAATGACCTTGTTTGATTACCTCATCAGTTTACAAAAATGACGCTCCAATTCTTTTGCCCCCGCTGGGGAAGCGAGGCTTTTAGCTGGGACATCTTTTGCAGTAATGTAAAAGCAGCCGGCTATGATGGCGTGGAAGCGGGCGTTCCTTTTGACGAAAAAGAACTGGATGAAATGCATACTGCGTTATCAAAACATCAACTGGTATTCATAGGTCAATACTGGCAATCATTTGAACAAGAGTTTACAGCGCATAAAAATTCATACATCGCTCACCTGCATCACTTGGCACAACTCAATCCTGTAAAGATTGATGCACAAACGGGTAAAGATTATTTTACATTTCAACAAAACAAAGAACTCTTTGATGTTGCTTCAGCATTTACACAACAAACAGGAATTCCCGTAGCACATGAAACACACAGAAATAAAGCTTTGTTTGCAGCACATATAACTAAAGATTTTTTACAGCAAATTACAATGCTCAGCATTACAGCTGACTTTTCACACTGGTGTAATGTAGCAGAAAGTTTTCTGGAAGATCAGCAAGAAGCAGTAGCACTTGCCTGTGTACATGCCATACATATACATGCACGTGTGGGACATACACAAAGTGCCCAGGTGATTGACCCAAGATTGGATTTGTGGAAAGATGCATTACAAACACATGTGCAATGGTGGAAACAGATTGCGGCACATCATAAAGCGCAAAAGAAGGACACACTCACCATTACTCCGGAGTTTGGCCCTGCACCTTATCTTGTTCATCATCCCTTAAATCAAGAACCTCTATCAAATCAATGGGAGATAAATGTGTGGATGATGAATTATTTAAGAAATGAGTTGCTGTAATTTATCTCATCCAGCTAACTGATGCTTTCGTTACATCTCTTGAGTTACTTCCAATCATAATTTCAAATACACCGGGCTCCCAATCATACTTTAGTTGATCATCATAAAACCGGAGATCCTTTGTAGTGATGCTGAAGCTAACTGTTTTACTTTCGCCGGGCATGAATTCAATTTGCTGAAATCCTTTTAACTCTTTAACAGGACGTACCACTTTACCGGTAACGTCTCTGATGTATAACTGAACCGTTTCTTTCCCCTTTACAGTTCCTGTATTTGTTACGGTAACAGAAGCAGTAAGTGTTTGATTTCCTTTTAAGGATGCATTGCTTAGTTTTACTTCACTAAAAGCGAAAGAAGTATAACTCAATCCAAACCCAAAGGGATATGCAGGACTGTTAGGCAAATCAATATAAGCTGATACGTAACTGTTTTGAAATTCATCTGCAGCGGGACGGCCCGTATTGAAATAGTTATAATATGTCGGAATTTGTCCTTCCGTTCTTGGAAAGGTCATGGGTAATTTTCCTGACGGATTGTAATCGCCATACAACACATCAGCCATAGCATTACCAGCTTCTGTACCCAGCCACCAGGTATATAACACAGCCGAAGCATGTACAGCAGCCTGATTAAAAATCAACGGTCTGCCAGCATGTATCAATAATACAATTGGTTTGCCGGTAGCTGCAAGTGCTGTTATCAATTGATTTTGTACGCCCGGCAATTGCAGGCTGCTGCGACTTTTTGCTTCGCCACTCATATCTCTTGCCTCGCCTACCGTTACCATAATTACATCTGACTGTTTTGCAACTTCAACAGCTGCTGCAAAACCTGAAGTATCTGAATCATTAATGTTACAACCCTTGGCATACAATAAATTAGTTTTATCAGCTTTCGTCATCATTCCATTCCATAACGGAACAATACGTGCAGAATCATCATCCCACTCCATACTCCAAAAACCCAAATTATCTTTTACTGCCTTTACGAAAGGACCTATCACGGCAACCTTTTGCTTCTTTTGCAGAGGCAATGTTTGCTGATTATTCTTTAACAGCACAATACTTTTCTTTGCAATATCCCGTGCTGCAGCAAGATGCTGCGGGTTACTCCATTGCTGTTGTTGCCTTTGTTCATTAGAAAACTTAAATGGATCATCAAACAAACCCATTTCAAATTTTTTGCGAAGAATCCGGCGAACTGCATCATCTATCAACTCCATTTTCACTTTACCCTCTTTTACTAGCAGTGGCAAATACCTGAGATAAGCCCTGCTTTCCATATCCATATCACAACCTGCATTCAATGCAATACGTGCAGCATCCATTGTATCTTTTGCAAAACCATGTGCAATCATTTCACCCACGCTTCCCCAGTCACTTACAATAAAACCATTGTGCTTCCATTTGTTTTTTAAAATATCCCGTTGCAGATATTTATTTCCTGTAGCTGGTATACCATTCAAATCATTAAACGAATTCATGAATGTGGCAGCACCTGCTTCGTTTGCAGCAAGGAATGGCGGAAGATAGATTTCCCATAACATACGCAAACTCATATCCACACTGTTATAATCACGGCCACCAACAGCCGCACCATAAGCTGCAAAATGTTTGGCACAAGCCATAACTGCATCTATACTACCCAATCCTTTTCCCTGAAAACCTTTTACTCTTGATCTTGCTATTAAACTGCCGAGGTAAGGATCTTCGCCTGCGCCTTCCATTACACGGCCCCAGCGTGGATCACGACTGATGTCTACCATGGGTGCAAAAGTCCAATGCACACCTGCAGCACTGGCTTCAGTGGCGGCTATGCGTGCACTCAATTCTATGGCGGCTAAATCCCAACTTGCTGCTTCAGCTAACGGAATGGGAAATGTTGTTCTGAATCCATGAATCACATCCTGCCCAAATAACAACGGAATTTTTAAGCGTGACTTCATTGCATACTGCTGCAGCATCTTTGTTTTTTCTACACCCACTACATTGAGCATAGAGCCCAGCTTACCCTCCTTTACCTGCTGAACTTTTGTGTTATCAGGTGTTACGGGGCCAGTAAAAGACCAATCACCAGTATACTGATTGAGCTGACCTGCTTTTTCTTCCAGCGTCATTAACTTTAAAACAGAATCAACCCGTTGCTCAATCGTTTTTTTCTGCGCACACAAAACTGAGCAAAGAAATAAACAGCATACACCTAAAAGGTATTGTTTCATACAATCAAACTATTTTACTGCTTCATTTATTTTACCCAATTCACCTTTTGCATTTTCACATCTCTTGAATTAGGCCCTATCATAATTTCAAACTCACCCGCTTCCCAATCATATTTTAAATCATAGTTATAAAACTTTAAATCATCGGGAGTGATATTAAAAGTGATTGTTCTGGATTCGCCTGCTTTGAGTTCAACTTTTTGAAATGCTTTTAATTCTTTTACAGGACGTGTTACACTTCCTACCAAATCACGTATGTACAACTGCACTACTTCTTTTCCTGTATAGGTTCCTGTGTTGGTTACAACAACTGATGCTGTTAATGTTTGATTTCCTTTTAATGATGGAGTGTTGAGTTTTACATCACCATAAGAAAATGAAGTAAAACTCAAGCCATAACCGAAAGGATATACCGGCTCATTGGTTACATCCAGGTAATTTGTTTTGAATTTTTGAAACCACTCTCCCGTTAATGGGCGACCGGTGTTTTTGTGATTGTAAAATAAAGGTACCTGACCGATATTCTGAGGCCATGTTGTGGTTAATTTACCCGATGGATTTATATCACCAAACAAAACATCAGCAACTGCATAACCTGCTTCACTACCACCAAACCATACATTAAGTATTGCAGGAACATTTTCACTTTCCCATTTAATCGCTAAAGGCCGGCCGGTAAACAATAGAAGTACTACAGGTTTTCCGGTTTTCAACAACGCATGAATCAAGTCTTTCTGTACTTGTGGAATTTCAATACTTGTTCTGCTGCTGCTTTCACCGCTCATCTCTGCACTTTCGCCTGCTGCCACTACTACTACATCACTTTGATTGGCAATATCCACTGCTTCTTTAATCATTACATCAGCAGGGCGACTGTCCCGCTTTAGTGATTTTCCAAACATGCCTGCACGTTCTTCAAACAAACTGTCTGCATCCAGGTTACTTCCTCTTGCATGTAGGATTTTTACATTGCTGCCTGCTACTTCTTTCATGCCTTGCAATACAGTAATAGCCTCACTGAATCTTGCAGCTACGGCCCATGTACCCGGCATATTCTCTCTGTTATCAGCCAGTGGTCCAATCAATGCAATTGTACCTGATTTCTTTAAAGGCAATATATTCTTTTGATTTTTCAGCAACACAAAACTTTGTGCAGCTGTTTCTCTTGCAATTTTTCGGTGAGCAGGTGTAAATATTTCTGTTTTTGCACGGTTCTCATCACAATACCTATATGGATCTTCAAACAAACCAAGCTTATACTTTGCTTCCAGTATTCTTCTGCACGCAGCATCAATTTGTGCAACAGTAACTTTTCCTTGTTTTACTGATTGCATTAATGTTGTAAGAAATGCTTCACTTACCATATCCATATCTATACCTGCATTAATTGCGGCTCTTGATACAGCAGGTGTATCACCTATTCCATGACTGGTCATCTCGCCAATACCTGTATAATCAGTAACAACAAAACCTTTAAAGCCCCATTGATTACGCAATACATTTGTCATGAGCCAGCGATTGGCTGTTGCAGGCACACCATCAATTTCATTAAAGGAAGCCATTACACTGCCTGCACCTGCATCTATTGCACCTTTGTAGGGCGGGAAATATTCATTGTACATTCTGTAACGGCTCATGTCTGTAGTGTTGTAATCTCTTCCTGCTTCTGAAGCACCGTACAATGCAAAATGTTTTACACAACTTAATATGGTATTATTAGCTGCTAAATTTTTTCCCTGGTAACCACGCACCATCGCCGCACCAATCTGTGCACCAAGGTAAGGGTCTTCACCGCTTCCTTCTGCAATGCGTCCCCAGCGTGGGTCACGGCACAAATCGGTCATAGGAGAGAATGTCCAGCAAATACCATCAGCACTTGCTTCAATGGCTGCAATACGTGCACTCTGTTCAATCAACTGCATATCCCAACTGCAACTTAATCCCAGCGGAATGGGAAACACCGTTTCATAACCATGAATCACATCCATCCCAAAGATTAATGGAATTTTTAAACGTGTCTGTTCCACTGCTACTTTTTGCACATCCCTGATTTTTGAAACGGATTTGATATTGAATAATCCACCCACTTTTCCTTCACGGATTTTTCTGCCGATATCAGAACTCTGTGCCTGCCCTGTAACAATATCGCCACTGCCGGGCAAATTGAGCTGACCGATTTTTTCTTCCAGCGTCATTCGTTTCATCAACGCATCAATAAATGTTTTCATTTTTAAATCGGGAGTTGTGGTTTGTGACGATGTGTTCATGCTTAGTACTACTGCAATTGCAAACAACCAATGTTTCATGTGTTTATGTTTTAATATTATGTTTTATGTTACAGAGGCCGGTGCTTCTATTGAGCCGATGTGGCGACGCTCCGTTCAACATTTTATTTTCTATTTAGCATTGCAAACTGCAATCCATTTACTTTAATAATACAGGTATTAATTTCTTTTTCCATATTGCATAACCTTTCGGGTTCATGTGGAGCATATCCTGTCTGAATAATGTTTCATCCGGGGTACCATCCTGTTTCAACATCGCATCAAATACATTAATAAATTTTGTATTCCCTTGCGTTGTCAGATACAATTGAATTTGTTGATTCGCCTTTTTCATCTTGTTCATCAAATGCACTCTCGATGGACTTGGCTTCATGGATATATACACAAAAGGTACAGTTGGATATTTTGCTCTAATAAGTTGAAATAATGTTTTGAAACGTTGTACCACCAGTTCCACAGTAACTGTATCAGAAGATGCAAAATCATTTTCACCACAGTACAGTACAATTTGTTTTGGCTGATACGGATAAATGACATCATACCTGTACCGAATTAAATCTTCCAAAGCTGCACCTCCTAATGCACGGTTTAATATGTTGTATTGAGGAAAAATATTTACTGTATCCCGCAGTAATGTAAATGACGAACTGCCAATCAATAAAATCTGAGATGGAGCAGGAAAAGAAGTACTGTCGTACTTTTTTAATGCCTGTACTTCATTCCAAAAAGGAAATGGCTCCTGCGCTTTCGCAAAGGAAAAAGCAAAAATTAAAAAAAGAGTTGTACTTAACTTCATCATTCAACTTTAATCGTTTTGGTTCTTTCACTCACACCGTTTTCGTTTACTGCTTCAATGCAATAGTAATAGCCCTTTTGTGAATCCATCGCCTTCATCCAGTATTCATTATTGCTGTGCACCATAATGCAGGTGTACAATTTATCAGGATGTGTGCCGTAATAAATATTGTAAGCAAAAGCATTATCAACAGGTTTCCATTTAATGAAAGCGCTGCGTTTGTCTTTTTCTGTACGCAGTACAATGAATCCCTGCACTGCATCGGGCTTTGCTCCATTACCATTTCCAAATACACGCAACCCACTGATGGCAAATTTACCTGTAGGCATGTGAATATTTTCCAATTTAATGAAACGTGCCTGAACAGGTTCTTTCAACTCCACATAATCATGAGGCGCATCTGTATTGTTTTGAGATTTATCAACCAGCAATGTCCATTTCTTTCCATTAACTGAATAGAAGATTTTATACTGATGATATTGTTCTCCGCCGTTTATCTTGCCGAGATGCGTGGATGCAATATCCTGGTCAGCATAATTTATTTGTATGGCATTAACGGTTGATACATTTCCCAAATCTGATTGAATCCATTCACCTTTGTTTCCTGTAGCTGCGCTCCAGTACGTTTTTGTTAATTCATCCACTGCATTGTTTGGAAGATAGCCGCCGAGTGTGGATGATACCTGAACGGGTTTATTATAATTCAACAACATCCATCCTGAGAAGTAAGCTGATTTGCCGTCTATTCCATATTCATTTCCGTTGATTGCAGCAGATGGAAGATAATGTGGATAGTCCCCGAATGCAGTATTACAAAACATGGTTCCGTCTTTATCAAAACCTGTTGGCCAAATGCCGAGTCTTCTTTCAAATGTATTTTTTACAGATACAACGGTGGTGGATACATGCCAATAATTTCCGTAAACATCCTGAAACGTAGCACCATGTCCGGCACCCCTTACAAATCCACCCAGCTTCATACTCAACGGGTCACTTTGTGCATCAAACGGACCAAGTGGAGATGTACCAACCAGCAATCCATCAGCATATCCACTGAACTCTGTGCCCGGTGCACCATATTGTAAATAATATTTTCCGTTGTACTTGGTCATATGGCTGCCTTCAATAAACGGGTCTAAAAAAGTATTATCCATATGTTCACCAAAACGCTGCCAACCATAACGCCAGGGTTCCAGCAAATACATTTCCTTTCGTGTGCCGATGGGTTGCAATGTTTTTCTGTTGAGTTCAATTCCATACATCGGAAATTTATTGCTACTGCCGTTGTACATGTACAATCTGCCATCATCATCCGTAAAAAAAGAAGGGTCCCATCCACCTATTGCAAATGAATCAACCAATGGTTTCCATTCATTGGCTTTGGGATTGGTACTCATCCAGATGGTGAAGGTTTGTGTATAGGTTGAACCCATCACAATCATGGTATCGCCAATGATACCAACTGCGGGTGCACACAACTCATCATAGCCTTCATTCCACGGACGTAAAAATTTTCTGGAGATAAATTTCCAGTTGAGCATATCACTGCTCCACCAATAACCCCATTGATTGGTGCTGAATAAATAATAATCATTTTTATATGTTACAATCACAGGGTCGGCTGTTGCACGGTGCCTTCCCCATTCAGAAAAATTGGGAATGGGTGTATAACCGTAATCAATGTTAACAGGGTTGCAGTAGGTAGTAGCCTTACTCACTGAAGATGAGGATTGAGCTGTTGCTGAATAATGCACCACAAAAAAGCTCAATAGAAGCAATGCCGATGAACGGATTGCGACGCAACGAAGTATAATCGGAGTTAACAAAGCTGGTATCATCCCTTTTTTATTTCTTTTTAAATAACAAATTATCAATCGCCCAATTTCCGGGACCTGTAAATACAAACACCAAACCCAGCAACACAAATAAAAACGGATGCTGGTCTTCATACCACACTTTACCATGACCCACAAAAAAAGCAATGTAAGCCAATGTGCCAACCATTAACAAAGCGCCAATCCTTGTAAACAAACCCAGCGTTAACAGCAACCCTGCTACAAGTTCTGTTGCTTTACCAACATACGGTAACCATATTGAACCTTTGAACGACTCCCAATCAAAATACACTTTCATTTTTTCTGCACTGAAAACTTCCCAGCCATGATACAACATAAAAACTCCAACAATAATACGTACGATGGCAATGCCGTTATGCTGCCAGATGGGTTGAGCTGATAAAAATTTATTCATGTTGATTGATTAATATTATTTCAACGCTTCATCTTTTTCTTTTTCAAGGAAACCGGCATTTTCACCAAGCCCCGAAGTTTCCCATTGCAGCAAAGCTTCATCAGGTACCGTTTCAATAGGAACAGTGCTTGACTGAGAAGGCTCATTGTAAGGTACATTGCTGCTGCGGTTGTACACACTTATCAAACTCCACCTCGAATGTTCTGATGTATTAGCTTCACTTCTATGTAAAATATTGGAATGAAAAAACAAAGCATCTCCTGCTTTTAATTCCACATAAATAAGCGGCATGGTTTTCAAAGCTAAATCTACATAGTGTTGCGATGCGCCAACCTGCTCACCTGCAAAACCATGTTCTATTCTTCCCATTTTATGTGTGCCTTCAATTACCTGCAGGCAACCGTTTTCTTTATTGGCATCAGTAATAGCAATCATTACACTCATCATCTGTTCAGGTAAAAGAAATTCGTTTTTATACCAATAGCCATAATCCTGATGCCATTCCCATGCGCCTCCAACTTTTGGTTCTTTCTGCATGAGCTTGCTGTGAAAATGACAAACAGGCGCATCACCATCCAGCAATTGATTGACTGATTCAATCATGCGTTTGCTTTTGGTAAGCAACCCGTATGCATCATTGCCCGGTTTGTACCACAAAGCCAGCTTGGTTTTTTTGCCTGATTGATCGTTGAGATCAAAAGAGTGCTTACGCATAGCATCATCTTCAATAGCTATACTATGTAATTTCTGCACTTCATCCTGTGTTAAAAAATTACGCACAATAAGATATCCCTTTTGATGGTACTCAGCCACCTGCTGTGCTGTTAACTGAAATGTTGCCATAAAACTAGTTTTATATGATGAATGATATACTTCATGCCTACTACTTCCATTCAATCAGCATTTCATTACTATCAAAATCAATAACCGCCACCTGTTGCTCTTTTATTAAAGCTGACTGCAATAAAAATTTATAATACGTTTCGTCGTAAACTGATTTTAAATCTTCCAGAGGATTAAACAGCCTGCTTTCCTTTGTTGTAATCAATGAGAAAATACGCTGATTCACTGTAACTGATTGACCTGTTTCAAATCCATGTAACACAAGTTGCATTTTCCTGTACTTCGATTGAAAACTACCCTCCTGCTTACTTATTTGAAGCTGATTTTGCGAAGGATTCAGATACATCAATCGCTTACAATAAACCCCGTTCTGATAATCCCATCCATCGCCACTATCTTCGTAATAGGTAAAATTATTTGTTGCTGTTCCGTTATAGATATGCAGCACCAATGTATCAGAAGGTGATTCCTTGGTTGACTGAACCAAACTCTGTACAGGAACTATAGAAGAACCCTTAATAAAAAGCGGCAGTTGATAAGCGGGAATATCCATTTGTAATTCTTTACTGCCCTGCATCCTTTCATCTGTATATAAATTAAACCATTCGCCTTTTGGCAAATACAAACGTTTTTGCTTTTCAGCAGTTGTTACAGGAACAACCAATAAATGATTGCCAAACAAAAACTGGTACTGGTACAGTGGGTCGTACACTTTATCATCAAACGGATAGTTGATAGCCAAACTTCTTGCAATAGGCATTCCCGTTTGTGCTGCTTCATAAAAAGCAGTATATAAATACGGCAACAAACGATAACGTAAACCAATGAACGATTTTGAGATGGCTTCCGCTTCATCACCATAAGCCCAGGGTTCGCCGGCAGTGCCGCCACATCCTTTATGATTACGACAAAAGGGAGAGAACACTCCTACCTGTATCCATCGCCGATATAATTCCTTATTGCCATCTCCGATAAAACCACCAATATCATGTCCGCTGAAAGCAAGACCACTTAAACCGAGTTGATTATTGAGCAACACACTGCTGAGCAAGCCTTCATCTGTTGCTGTATTATCGCCGCTCCACAAAGCTGCATACCGCTGGACACCCGCAAAACCGGAGCGTGTTAATATAAAGGGTCTTCTGCCTGATGCGTTTTGCAGAGCTGCTTCATAACTGCTTCTGGCCATTTGAAAACCGTACACATTCTTTGCTTCCAGTGTATTTGTTTTTCTTCCATCAAAATCAAACAGTACATTATCCGGAACATAACTGCCACCTAAAGCAGGTTCATTCATATCATTCCAGTAACCATGAATACCATTTTGAGGCAACCAGTTCATTTTATCTTTCCACCACTGTCTTGCCAATGGGTTGGTATAATCCGGCAAAACGCATTTAACCGGTGCAATTTCTGTTTGGAAATTTGTACCGTTGGCATATTTCAGAAACACATTCTTTGCTAAACCATCTTTGTAAGAATGATAGGTACTGTCAATGGCCACACCGGGATAAACGGATGCTGTTAATTCAATTTGCTGCGATGCTAATTTTTTAGCGAGTGCAGGCATATCAGGAAACCGCTCTTTGTTCACCCGAAAAGGCTGATAGTTAAACTGATAATCCGCATCCAGCACAATACAATCAATCGGAATTTTTTTGGAACGGAAAGAGGAAGCAATCCATTCTACTCTTTCCTGTGGATAGTAACTGCAACGACTCTGATGATAACCGATGCTCCAGACAGGAGGCAATTGCATGCGCCCGGTTAGTGACGTATAATGCTCAATAATTTTTGCCGGCGAAGTATCATAGATGAAGAAATAATCAACATCGCCGCCTGCAAATGTGGCTGAAGTAATTTCAGGAGTAGACAAACCGAAATTAAAGAACGATGAATAGCTGTTATTATAAAAGATACCGTATTGCTGCCCGTGATGAAATCCCATATAGAACGGAATGGAACTGTACATATTCAGCCTTGGGTCGCCGTATTTATAAGTATCAGTATTATTGAGTGTAATACCCGTTCCTCTCCGGTCAAGATTTCCTAATGCTTCACCCATACCTACAAAACGCTCACCCTCCTGCAGTTTTTTATAAATTGTCCAGCGATCACCAATAAAAGAAGTTCCAAAGCCTGCTCCCTTTACATCTTCATTCAAAACGATTCCATTTGCATCCTTAAATGTAATGCTCAAGAATGGCTGCCTGTCAACTACCGCATGGAGTAATCCGGTTGAAATATTAATAACATTCCCTTGCTCCGTTAGCTTCATCTGGTCGTAAACCTGTAAGGATGCAAGCAACGCATAAGGTAATGGCTGAAACTCTTTTTTAGTTGTAAATCGTACCCGGATGACATGTTGTGAGTATGCTTTTATTTCAAAAATTCCATTTGATGTTGTACCACTTATGCCACTGCTGCTTTTTTTATAAGCAAGTATTTTGCCTGCACTTATTTGCGCAGCCGTTGTACCTGCCATGAAATGGCAGAGCAATAAAACAAGTATAAAACAATTTCGATTCATTTTACTTTACAACAGGCCATGGAAATGTACTTTTCAATTTCACTTTCATTCCTGTGGCTGATGATTTGCGTGCTGCTTCTATTATTTCCAATACATGCAATGCATGTTCTACATTGATCTTTGGCTCAACACCTGTGATGATACTTTCACCTGTAACTCTTGCACCTTCCTGCCATTCATAACCACCTTTGTCTGTACTCATGAGCTCAGCAGGTTTATCCCAGTGCGTATCCAGCATCACACCATTGGTTTCCCAATCATAACCAATCAAACGCATATTTCCTTTATCACCATAAATCTGAATAGAATGCAGTGTTTGATTGCCTGCTTCATGCCCGTGCGGATCAAAATAATTAAAACCACACATCACATGACTAATCACACCTTTATCATGTTCCAGCAATACATGAGCATTGTCTTCTGCTGCTACTTTTATTGTTCCTTTATCATCAACGGTGCGTTCCGGATTTACAATACTCGTCATCGCCATTATACTTCTGGCAGGGCCGAGTAATCCTGTAAGTGTTGCCATATTATAAACGCCAAGGTCAGGCATGGAGCCTCCATCTTTTTCATAAAAGAACGCACTCCATGTTGGCCCTGTGTGTCCATACTGACCATGTGCCGCTGCAATTCTTCCCAATGCTCCTTGCTGAATCTGCTTGCTCATGAATGCAAACTGCGGACTGTTAACCACAGCCGGCGCTCCCCATAGCTTCAACTTCTTTGACTTTGCAAGGTCCAGCAATGCCTTTCCTTCAGCATAGGTGTTGGCCATTGGTTTTTCGCTCCATACATGTTTACCGGCGAGTAATGCTTTTTTATTCAACTCACCATGATTCTGCATGTCTGTGAGAGTGACAATCATATCAAACGGAACACCTTTGAGCATGGCATCAATATGCGGATAGGTTTGTGCATTTACGTTGTATTGTTTGTTTTGCTCTATAGCTCTTTCATATTTAATATCACACAAACTCACCACTTCAATCATCTTTGAAGAAAGCAGTTGCGGAATGTAACGGTTGCTCACACTGCCGCAACCGATTATGGCAACACGTAATTTCTTTTCAGCAGACAATGCAAAACCTTCCATAGAAGAAAGCAGCACTGCAGCTCCTGCCGAAGCGGTGTATTGCAGAAATTGCTGACGGGAGATTGTTTGTTTCATAACACAACTGTTTAATAAGTAATATGTACCAGCACAGGAAAATGATCGGATGGGTATTTTTTATCATAGGAATCGGTGAGCACAGCATACTTCTGCACACTGATACTTTTAGATACAAACACATGATCGATCAAGCCCTTCGGTACTTCATCAAACTTAAATGCATTCCATGTTGCCACCGGACCATAAGGCGGCATTGCACTGATCATTCTTGCGTTATTCAAATGCTGACTAATGTATTGAACAGGTGCATCCGTGGGCTGTGCATTCAAATCACCGGTTAAAACCACAGGATAATTCTGATTTGCTGTAAGCTCTTTAATCCGCTCTATGATCAGCTTAGCTGATTCGATTCTTGCAGTAGCACCCACATGGTCAAAATGTGTATTAAATACCCACAGCTTCTTTTTTGTTTTAATATGTTCAAACAAACTATAAGTGCAAACACGATTGCAAACAGCATTCCATCCCATGGAAACTTTGTCGGGTGTTTGTGAAAGCCAGAAGGTTGATTGCTGAACCGGTCTGTAGTTTTTATTGTTGTACAGAATACAAGAATACTCGCCTGCTGTTTTGCCATCATCACGACCCACTCCGATAGATCTGTAATGCGGAAGCGTTTTTAGTAAGTATTCCAATTGCTCATGTTGTACTTCCTGTGCACCGATAAAATCAGCTTCATAATAATTCATCAGCGCAGCAACCTTATCCTTTCTGCTCTCCCACCAGTTTTCGCCGTCTGATTTTACATTCAAACGGATATTATAAGTCATAACAACAGCATTTGTTTGAGCAAACACTGTCGCCCTAAAAAGAAAAAAAACAGCAATACTGAAAAACAAACGTTTCATTGTATAATATATGGACTTTTAAAACCCAACCGCTTCAAACCATTTTGTACGTCGGGGATTTTCATGAACAGTTTCCACAACATGCCTGTTCTGTAGTTTTCAATCATGGTAATGATGGGGCCCTGATCAATTGCCAGATGACTTTTTGCATACCAATTATGATGAATGCTGAAACCATCTACAAAACCATATTTGCTCCATATCTTATTTCCCAACTCATAATAGAAATAACGCAACGCTTCCATACTTTCCTTAGGTGTATAAGGCATGGATGAGATAGCAGCGGTTGGCTGAATGACTCCTTTATCGTTTTGCGGACTGTGTGCCACATACCCTTTATAACTGTCACCTGCAGTTAAACCCCAGCATTTATCACTGTAGCCTTTGAACTGTTTTGGATTCTCCATACAATAAGCACGGTTGATGAGTGTGTGATTTTTTCCCTGCAGAAAATAATCATTGCCTAATGAATCAACCAAGCCGTTCGGGTCAATGCCCTGGAATGTATATTGCTCAAAAAAGAGCGGCCCACCTTTGTCTTCATGATAATTTCCTAACGGCAAAACATATCCGTAGTATTCTCTACCGTTTTTAAAACCCTGGCTTCCTGCCCATGTACCATCATACGCTTCTTTGGGTATTGCTTTATTAGGCCATGGAGAAGAGGCCGCCATGATGTAAGTAATTAAACACTCATTATAACCCCAAACCGGAAAGTTCATATCAAAGCCATTGTTTGGACTCCAGTGCCAGTACAATTTTTTTTCATTGTTGGTATGCCATTTCCAGTTGGCAGCATTCCACATATCAGTTATACGTTTGCGTAAATACTTTTCTCTTGGTGTATCCCTTGTAAAATATTCACGAGCACACAACAAGCCCATTAGCAAATAGGATGTTTCTACAATATCTGCTGCATCATCCAGCCGGTCGAACTTGATGGTTTTACCTGTTCTTGCATTCATGAAATGCGGATAGATACCGTGAAAACAATCAGCATTGATTAAAAAATCAACCATCTTTATCAAGCGTCTTACTGCAGTATCTCTGCCTATCCACTTACGCTCTACTGCAACAACAGTGCTCATAATACCAAAACCTGTTCCGCCGATGGCACCTGCATCTTTTCCAAATTCTGTTTTACTGAAGTTGGGTTCATCCCATGCTTCGTTAATATAATCCCAATAATGTTCGGCCAGTACAGAGTTGCTTCTTTCCAATGCCAAACCACTGTGCGGATGTGCACCATGCCAGAAGAAACGGAAGGTTTGTTTCTGCACAACTTCCAATAATTGTTCATCTGATAAGTTTTTAATGATGCCAACAGGTGCAATACTATCGGGACCATCACCATATTTACCTTTTGTGAGTGGTTGTGCAGATGCAACTGATGAAATGAAACAGCAAAGAAGAAAATACTTTATCATACATTTTTTGTTACAGGGTTTTGTACTGCTACTAAGCTTTTGTTGTGTCACTCACTGCGTCGTTCTGTAATTCTATTCAACAACCCACCCCAATCAATCATCTTCTATTTTCGAGACTCCGCTACCCCTCCCGGGAGGGGATAAACAGTTTGCTATTTTAAATACGGGGTTTCAAAATTTAACTTCTTCAATCCCTTCTTCACCTCCTCACAACTCATAAATAAATTCCAAAGTAATCCGCTTCGGTAATTTTCAATCATTACAATTATTGGTCCTTGGTCAATTGCCAAATGACTTTGAGCATACCAATCTTTAGTTTCGTTAAACGCATCAACAAAACCATACTCACTCCATATTTTATCTCCCAGATTAAAATAAAAATGTTTCAAGGCCTGCATGCTGTATTGCGGCGTATATGGAAATGCACTCAATGCTGCTGTAGGCGAAATGGTTCCCAAATCTTCTGTAGGTGAATGGGCTGCATAACCTTTGTATGTATCACTTGCTGTTAAACCCCAGCAATCAGCACTGTAGCCTTTAAACTTATTTGGGTTGCGGATGCAATGCTCCCTGTTAATGAGTGTG
>CAYPBV010000004.1:57450-73038 GCA_964409025.1 uncultured Chitinophagaceae bacterium
CTGTTAATATATTCGTGATTTTTATGTTGCTCCCAATAATCTGCATAGCGGTCTTTAAGTCCTTTGGGATTTAAACCCAGAAAAGAATAATGCGAAAAAAACAAAGGACCACCGTAATCAAAACCCAGAGGTAATTTGATGCCGTAAAACTCTTTCCCGTTTTTAAAGAAATCACTCTGCACCCAGCCCCGATGATATACAGCAGCAGGCACACTGTATTTTTCATTAGGACAAGAAGCAGCCAATATATACATGATTAAACATTCATTAAAACCTCGTACCGGAAAATTCATAGCCCAACCATTATTGGGACTCCAGTGCCAATACAATACTTCTTCACCACCTTTTGTAAACCAGTTCCATTCAATATCATTCCACAACCAGCCAATACGGTTGCGTAATTCTTTTTCAATTTTATTATCTCCATTAAAATATTGACGCACACAAAGCAATCCCTGGAACAAATAAGAAGTCTCCACCAAATCTGCACCATCATCCTTGCGGCTGAAAGGAATTGTTTTACCGGTGGCGCCATTTAACCAATGCGGAAACACACCATGATAGGAATCTGCTTTCAATAAAAAATTGACCAGCTTTAATAGAAACTTTGCAGCAGTATCACTTTTAATCCAATTTCGTTCTGTTGCTACAATTACACTCATTACACCAAAACCTGTGCCGCCTGTTGTTACCACTTCATCACCATAACCGAAACTTTTATTACTGCGTTCCCTGCTCATGCCACTTACAGGATGAGCAAAATCCCAGAAGTAGCGGAAGGTTTGGCGTTGCACCAAATCAAGCAATGCAGAATCGGATAAATTTTTGGGACGGCTCTTTGCATCAAAGGGTTGTTGTGCAACAGCAATCTGCATGCAACACCAAAAACTTAATATGGCAATAGCAATCTTCATCATTTATAAATAAGGTGCTGTAAATCCTAATGCACGCATTCCGTTTTTTACTTCAGGACAGCTTGTAAATAAATTCCACAACAATCCGCTCCGGTAATTTTCAATCATTACAATTATCGGCCCCTGGTCTATTGCAAGGAATGAATTGGCAAACCATAAGTTGTTTAATGAAAACGCATCTACAAAGCCATACTCCTTCCAGAGTTTATCGCCCAATACATAATAAAAGAATTTCAATGCTTTCATACTTTCTGTTGGTGTATAAGGAAATGAAGAAAGCGCTGCTGTTGGTGCAATTACACCCACATCATTATTAGGTGAAGAAGCTGTATATCCGTTGGGAATATCACTGGCTGTTAAACCCCAGCAACTATCGCTGTAACCAAACCGTCCACGGGGATTGGCTTTGCAGTATTCATAATTGATTTTTGTATGATTGGTGTTTTGTGTGAAGTAATTGGCGTATGTATCATTCAAACCATTTGGGTTAATTCCCAAGAATGAATAATGAGCAAAGAACAAAGGCCCCCCGTTTGCTTCGCCTAAGGGTAACTGTATGCCGAAATAATTATTGCCATTGGTAAAAGGAGGAGTGCCGTTGTTCGCAAATCCATTAGTATAAACCGATGAAGGAATTCCATAGGTTGATGATGATGCTGACAGCACATAAGTAATTAAGCATTCATTCCACCCACGAATCTGTAAATTGATATTCCAGTTAAAGTTGGGACTCCAGTGCCAGTACAACACGTTCTCATTATTTTTTCGAAACCAGTTCCATTCAACTGCATTGTATAAACTGTTGATGTCATTTCTTAAGTTGGTTTCTGCTGCATCAACACCATTGAAATATTGACGTGCACTTAACAAACCCATCATTAAAAAAGAAGTCTCCACTAAATCTGCACCATTATCATTGGCACTGAAGGGAACTACTGCACCCGTTACACCATTCATCCAATGCGGAAAAGCGCCTTTAAACTTTTGTGCATTATTTTTTAGAAATCCAACAATGGTTTGCATTCTGTTTAAACCCTGTTGCCTGGTAATAAATCCACGATTGATTCCTGTAACAAGCGCCATCACACCAAAACCACTGCCACCCATCGTTACTACATCGCCGGAAGTATTTCGCTCTCTTGCAAGACCGCTTACAGGATGCGCAAAATCCCAGAAGTATTTAAATGTTTGCTGTTGTACTAAGGTGAGCAACGCATCATCAGTGATTGCGGGAAATTTTCTGCTGGAATCAATTTGCGTAGTGAAGTTGTAGTTAACAGTTGAAATAAACACGCCCCCCTTTGCGGATTGTAATGTATTATCTATCGAAAAATTAAATTTTGTTAATGCATTTAATGGAGCTGTCGGTTGAATGAGCAATACAGCATCATTGTTTTCATAACTGATGTTGAGTGAAGGGCTGGCCACACCACCCGTTAATTTTACTGCATTGCTTACGGTATTACGATTTACTGCTTCTGAAAACTGTACACGTATGAGCGGTTGTCTGTTTACATTAAATACATTGTTTGTAAACCCTGCACCATTCAACTGGACACTTGTTGCTGTTAATTGTGCAGGTGGTGCGGGTGGCGATGGCGGGTCTTTTTTCTTACACGCACACAAGCCGCAACAAAAGACAAATATGTATACAATATGCTTCATTACTTAATTACGATTGTGCTGATGGAATGTTTAGGCGCAGCCGTTTCAGCAGCTTTACCGTTTATCCATAACAAATAAGTAGTTGGTTTACCTGTTTGATTCATTACTACAACAGTTATACTTCCATCGGGATTTTTAAATGCAGTTGTAAGCAGTTGACTTCTGCTGGCTGCAGCACTGATGCGTTTGGCACCTTCCTGTATAAATTTTGAGAAATGACCGATATAATAATAAGCATTGGTATAAATCAATTCTCCTGTTCGGGTATCAGCATGTACGGGTGCGAAACAAAAATTCTTTACATGATTGGGGCCTCCTGTTTCATCGAGCAAAATATTCCAGTCAGTAAATCCGGTCATGCCATTGTTGAAATCATGAATCATGCTGCGGCCGTAACGCTCACCCCATTTCCATAAGCTCATCTGGTCATACTTGTAAGGGCCGTTACAACCTTCTGTAAACAACAAAGGTTTATCAGGAAATGCTTCATGTACACGGCGCACATTGTCAAACATCTGGTCGCCACCACTCCAGTCTTCGTACCAATGGAATCCAATACCCCATGCATACTTTGCAACATCGGGGTCATTTAAATAAGTAGTAGCACGCTGATAAATTAAATCACGGTTATGGTCCCACATGATAATTTTCTTATCCTTCAACCCTTCTTTCTCCATAGTGGGCCCGAGATGATTTTTCAGAAAATCCTTTTCTTCATCTGCAGTATATAAACAGCTTTCCCAGATTTGTGTGGCCATCGGTTCGTTCTGTATGCTGATGCCCCACATAGGAATACCTTCTTTCTCATATTCCTTGATGAATTTGGTATAGTACAATGCCCAACTGTCAAAAAACTCAGGCTTGAGTTTACCGCCGTGCAGCATGTCGTTATTGGATTTCATAAAAGCTGGCGGGCTCCACGGACTTGCAAACAAATTCAATTTACCTCCTGCTGCATTCATAGCTGCTTTGATGAGCGGAATTTTAAACTTGCGGTCGTGCTCAATGTTAAATGACTTTAATTCTTTATCACCTTCAGTTACATAAGTGTACATATCGCTGCTGAAATCACAACTGTTGATATTGGTACGTGCAATGGTATATCCCAATCCTTTTTGCTTATCAAAATGGGCAGTGAGAAATTCCTGCTGTTTTTCTTTAGAAAGTTTGGCAAACACTTCGGCAGACGCATCTGTTAACGCAGCACCAACACCCATATACGTTTGAAAAGTTTTAACAGGGTCAACAAAAACCATTACTTCATTTTCAAAAGGCTGTCCTTTTTCTTTAAAACTAATGGTATCAACAGCCTGCATTCGAAAATCAGTGCTGTCTGCAGTAAGATATAGTATTGCTGATTTTCCTTCAGCATTAAAAGAAGACTGCGAAGCAACAACGGATGCAGTTGTACTAACTTCTTTGCAACTTACAAGTGCAACTAAAAGACATATGGTTACAAGCAATTTCATAAAACAAATTTTATTATTACCAAACATAAGTAATTACAGAAGCTGCCGGGGCAATTGCAGCTGCCGACTGACCTTTATAACGAATACTAAAATTTACATTGTTGGTGCCATCATTTAATAAGATGAGTACTTTATTACCGGCAGGCGTTACAAATGCTGCTGAATATAAATTACCTACTGTACTGCTGGCAATACGTATTGAACCTGCAGGTACAAATTTTGAAGCATGACCAATAATATAATACCCCACATTACGACCTATGGAACCGTCCAATGTAACAGCGCCTTTGCATTGTGTGCAACCACCGGGCGTGTGCGGACGAAAGCCGCCATCATTTGCCAGATTCCAGTTCAATGCCACTTTGCTCCAATTACGCACAGAGCCGATGATTACGTTTCTTATATGCCATCTTAAATCACCATCAAAACTTCCGTTAGAACCTGTCCATTGCTCAGTGAAATAAATATTTTTATCAGGATGTGCATCCCTTACCGTTGAAAGCGCTGCAATATCACCGGCATATAAATGAAAAGCTGAACCATCAACAAACTGTTTGGCTGCCGCATCATTTAAAATCGTGTTTGGATAATCAGGACGATCGCAGTTATGATCATAGATAATGATTTTTGTATTGATGCCTGCAGCACGAAACGCAGGGCCCAGATGATTTTTTATAAAATCAGACTGTTGTGCAGCCGTCATCACCATGCTTGGATTATTACCGCCATGCAGAGGTTCGTTTTGCGGTGTAATAGCATCTATGGTTATTCCCCGTGCTTTCATTTGCTGTATGTATTTTACAAAGTATTGTGCATACACGCTGTAGTATTGCGTTAATAAACTTCCTCCTACGCTGTTGTTATTATCCTTCATCCAAGTGGGCGCACTCCAAGGGCTACCCATAAGTTTGATGTTTGGATTAATGGCAAGAATTTGTTTGAGTACAGGTATTACATCTACCGTATCCTGCGCCAAACTGAATTGTGCAAGTGTTAGATCTGTTTGCCCCACCGGTAAATCATTGTAACTATATACTTTGGTACTTAAATCAGTAGCACCAATTCCAAGACGCAGATAACTAATGCCAATGGAATTTTCACCTGCACCAAATAATTCCTGAAGCAGCGAAGTACGTTCTGCTGTTGATAAACGATTGATGAGGTAAGCACTTCCTTCTGTTAAAGTAAAACCAAACCCATCTATTGTTTGAAAACGCTGTGCACTGTCCACATCAATCGTTAAAGGAGTGGAAGCTGCTGCACCGGTAAAATTGAAAGTTGTTTGTTTTTGAAGTAAGGCGCTGGCATTTCCTCTGGTAAGCCATGAGTTGATAGCTGCACCCTGTGCAGGAGGCTCCTGTGTAGTGCCTCCACTTTTCTTTTTACAATTGAAATGCAGACTAAGGCATGCAATTGCTAATAAGCAGATGATAGTTGTATATTTTTTATTCATTCTACAGTGCTTTAATTTTGTTGATGTGATGATAAAATGCTGTTCCACGCTGTAATTCCTGCGCCCTCTGTGTGTCAAAAATATCACTACATCAAGAATCTGGTTTATAAAATAATAATGGCTGATTGTTTCTTGCTATCATCATCACTTTCCCATTTTTGGTATTCAACCATTTCATATCACGTACTTCGCCGTTAATGGTATTCATATTGCCCAGGGTTTTTCCATCAAAAGAAACCACTGTTGGAAACAACGCATCATATCTACCTTCATAGGGAATAACGCCGTAAAAATTACCGCCTGCTATAAAATTGTTACCTGCCATCGCAAAACTCATGACAGGCGAAAGCTGCAGGTTTCTGATCAAATCTTTTCGTGTAAAAATTCCGTTACCATCATTTATGAATACAGAACTGCCCAGTACTTCAGCTTTTAACTCTGCATAATCTTTAAATAAATCGTAAAAAATATATTGCACTGTTTTACCAGCCACTTCACCATAAGTGAGGTACGCTTTTTTCAAAACAGGAAGCGGCCGCTCCAGTTCATCTTTTGCCAGAAACGGAAACTCTTCACCGTTTATAGTGTATGCCAATATCTGTTCAGTTTTACCATTGTTATCAAAATCCCTGATATATAATTTTAACGGACCGGTTTTGCGTTCATAGAGTTTTGAATTATGACCCCAGTTGCCTGCAAGAATATCAGGAGCACCATCATTATTTACATCAGTTACAAAAACAGTTTGCCATAAACCTGTAGATGCAGGAATATCCATTGCTTTAAATACGCCTTTGTTGTTAATGAAAATTTTCATAGGCATCCATTCACCTGTAACAATCAAATCATCCCAGCCATCTTTATTTACATCAGCAAAAGCAGCGGCTGTTATATTGCCAATATTACTGAGCTCAATTACAGGTGCGCCTGTGAGTGTAAAACTTGCATCACCATTATTTAAATACAAATAAGATGACTTGGCTAAACCAAATGCCGTGGGACTGGCAAGATTGCCGAGAAAGAAATCCATATCACCATCCTTATCTACATCAGCTACTGCAACACAGGATTTGTTTTCATATTGAATGGTAAACGGATTTTCTTTTTTTGTGAAATGCCCTTTGCCATCATTAATGTATAAACGGTCAGCAAGATCGCTGCTCCTGGCGGGTATTTGATTACCACCACTTACAACCAATAAGTCTTTTGTACCATTACCATCTGCATCAAAAAATACTGCATCTACGTCTTCACAATTGGCATCTGCTGTAAATATATTTTCATTGGATGCAGCAAATGAACCATTCCTTTGCTGTATCATTAAAGCGCCCGGTTGCTCTCTTGCGCCGCAGGCATAAAAATCATCCAGTCCGTCACCGTTTATATCTGCCACTGCAATTTTTGGTCCACGTGTACTTTGTGCATGTGGTATGAGGTATTGCACATTAAAGTCAACAAAATCATTTTCAACATGTTTCCAGTTGCATGGAAAGGCAGCCGTAACATCAGTAAACAATGAAGCAGGCTGTTTGAAAAATGAATTGTACAAAAATGCCCCATTAGCCTTTTTATAATCAGCCATCAATCCTTTATTAGCCGCTACGTTTTTCACCATCTCAAATTTTTGATTGGGCCATACAATTAAAACGGAATCAACCCCTGTTAATGTATCCAAACCAAAATGCAACCTGTTTTCAGAAGCAGATTGAAATCCTCTTGTGAGCATCAGTTGCTGGTATTGCATTCCGGTTTTTGTAAACAGATACACTTTTGTACCAATCCCGTTTCTGTTTAATGAATCACCTTTGAAGGAAACCGTCAATTGATTTTTACGGGTGCTGTTATTTTTTAAAACAGTAGCTGGTGCATTAATGGCATTGATGATAACATCCACATCTCCATCGTTATCCAAATCAGCATAAGCAGCACCGTTGAAATAACCTTTCAGTTTACCGGTGCCCCATTCATTGCTCACATCAGTAAAAGAAGTATCGTTATTTTTAAAGAAAAACGGGTGACTGCTGCCATCGGGCATGGCATTGATGCTTTCTTTATCATACGCATCAGTTTGATTGGCGCCTTTTTTCATTTCCAAATCAGAAACAAAACGAACATAATCCAAATCAACAGGACGTTTTACAATACCACTGCTTATGAACAAATCTTTTTTACCATCGTTGTCAAAATCAGCAAAGAGCGGACACCAGCTCCAGTCAGTTGCTGATACACCGTTTATCAATGCTACATCGCTATAACTTA
The DNA here is from genome assembly GCA_964409025.1 of uncultured Chitinophagaceae bacterium. GTDB lineage: Bacteria > Bacteroidota > Bacteroidia > Chitinophagales > Chitinophagaceae > Lacibacter. The sequence continues at coordinate 65,211 of CAYPBV010000004.1, forward strand.
TACCATTACCATTATTTCGTTGTAACGTATTGCGTGAGTATTGATGCTGATAGCCATTGAGTTCCAGTTTCACTTTATAGATGTCAGGATTTTCATCACTGCCATAAGTCTTTAATGTTTTTTCATCAGGCGGCAGCATATCAACGGTTACAATATCCAATTGACCGTCATTGTTATAATCAGCCGCATCATTACCCATACTAAAGCGGCTGTAATGACCAAAATATCTGGCACCACTTTCAGTAAAGGTGCCGTTTCCATTATTAAGGTAGTAATAATCATTTTCATGAAAATCATTGCCAATGAATACATCATCCCAACCATCATTATTAAAATCAGCAACGCTGATGCCGAGACCATAACCCAGATTGCTTTGATAAATGCCGCTTTGTGCACTTACATCTGTAAATTGTTGTTTGCCTGTATTCAATTCATTTCTGTACAATCGGTCACCGCTGATGGAATCAATTTTACGACGGGCAATGGTATCTACAATATTAGCATGCGGTTGTTTGCTGTGGTTTAACAGATAGCAATCCAAATCACCGTCATGATCGTAATCAAAAAATGCAGCTTGTGTAGAAAGGCCTGAAAAATTCAATCCATATTTTTCTGATTGTTCAGTAAACGTACCATTGCCATTATTAATATAGAGCAGGTTATGTCCTTTTAAATCAAGAAACCTTGCAACAACGGAAACATAAATATCGAGATAGCCATCTCCATTTACATCGGCCATGGTAACACCGCTGCACCAATCAGCCGTTCCCTGTACACCGGCTTTAGCTGTAATATCTTCAAACTGAAAATTACCTTTATTGAGATACAGTTTATTGTTACCTTTTGAGTTTGCAGTAAAAAAAATATCAGCTAGCCCATCATTGTTAATATCACCCGTGGCCACACCACCGCCGTTGTAATAGTAGAGATAATAGAGAATATTGAAATGATCCCTGTCAACCAGCTCATTTTTAAATTGGATACCTGTTTGAGCAGCATTCATTGTTTCAAATAGGGTATTTGTTTTCTTATTACAACTGTACAGCAGTACAAGAAAAAAAATAAGCAAATATTTATAGCGCAGGAAAAACGGCATAGCAAGAAAAAATAAAAACCTTAAATCTGAATTTTAAAAAGGGCTGCATAAAGATGCAACCCCGTACTATTGATTATGACCCAAAACAACTGCTCGTTGTTATCTTCTTGAATTGTACAAAGCTGTAACTTCTGAAGCTGTTAATGCTTTACCATACAGACGGAATTGATCCATTGCACCTGAATAAGAATGAATCCATGGATCCTGTGGGCCTTTGAATGCATCAGCCATTCCACCCACATGTTTGTTCCATCCACCAATAACAAAACTGTTGAGGTTGTCTCTTGCACTGTTCCAGAAATTTACTTTTCCAAGTGGAGTAGCAGCACCACCTACAATATTTCCTGTTCCGGTATAGGGCACCGCAACACCATCTACATAAGCTGTAAGTTTTGATGTTGTTTCATCATATGTAAATACCAGATGATGCCAGTTACCATTTAACACGTTGGGCAAACGATTCGCTCCCCTGAATTCAACCCATTTATCCTGCACCGCAAATGTGCATGCCATTTGTGAAGCCGTACTGTTATCAGGATTAGGACCTGATTTTTCAACCAGTAAGAACATGGCGCTTGAATGCCAGTAATCCTTTGAAGGAAGTGAAAAATGAAACTCAGGTTCGCCATCTGTTTGAGGTACATGTTTTAACCAGTAGGAAACAGAAAAACTGGAAGCATCAGCAAAGTCATTGGGACTAGCATATTTTACTGCTTTGTCTTTGGTAGATGCACCCTGAATAGCTCTGCCTGAAATGCCGGTAGTAAAAGTGAGTGGATTAGAAGATGCAAAATTTGCCCTCATACTGTCAACAGCATTGCGTAATGGATCAGTTGATGTACCATCAAATGCTACGTAAAATTTCAACGGGCCACCGGGAGGATTTGCATCCTGAACAAACTCACCCAACTCAGGCCTTTTTATTTTTTGACATCCTGTAACTGCATACGCAAGTGTAGCAATTATCAGGATTGATAAAATATTTCTGTATTGCATGTTCATTCAATTTTATTGTTTATGATTAAGCACTATTGTCAATGATTAATATTCCGGATTTTGAATGAGTACGCCATTGGCAAAATCAATAGCTGCCTGCGGAATAGGATAATACCTGTTTCTGTTTTGATAACCCAGTGGGCCTAACACTGTAGGTGCTAAACCCCAGCGAACAAGATCAAAGAAACGTTCGCCATCCAATGCCATTTCAAAGCGGCGTTCATTTTGAATGGCTGTACGCATAGCAGCTTGTGTAGTAAATGTGAGGCTGCCAAGACCGGCTCTCAATCTTATCTGATTCACTAAATTGGTTGCCAGTGTTTGATTAGCTGCTCCTCCTACTTCATTAGCAGCTTCTGCAGCCATCAACAATACATCAGCATAACGGATTACTTTATGATTGTACCATCCGGCCTGGCGTTGGCCTTTTGCGGCCTGTGTTGCAGGATTGGGATATACTTTTTTATTCCAGTAAGCACGGGGCACCACAGCAGGAAAAGCCGGTACAGTTCTTCCATACACACCATCCGGCTGACCGGAAAATAATATGGTGCCATCTTTACGTTTATCACCGGGTGCATACGCATTTACAAGAGTAGCTGTAGGTGCATTCCAACCCCAACCCAGATCCCAGTCTGCTGAACCACGCACACCCTGACAGATACCCGTCCATGAGAATGGTTCCTGGTTACCATATTTGGTTCCCTGATCTGCCTGAATTTCAAAAATTGATTCGGAATTATTTTCGCCTTCAATACTGAATGCTTTAAAATAATCATCAGTAAGTGAGTACCGTGTAGAGCCTATAATGTCATTACACAACGCCAAAGCTTCTGCCCATCTTTGACGATAGAGTAAAGTTTTTGCACGAAGCGCTTTAGCTGCAAAATTGGTTAAACGGCCGGGAAAACGATTGCCGCTACCGGTAGACCATGTGGGGGGCAATGCTGCAATAGCAGCCTGCAAATCTGCATCAATCAATGTGTAAATTTCACTTTCAGAAACCTTTGGTTTTCTTGCTTCATTAGGATTGTATACACGGAAATCAATTTTGGGCACCTGACCATATACCCTTACCAGATCAAAATATGCCAGTGCTCTGAAAAATTTTGCTTCGCCAATATTAACCAGCGATGCAGGATCTGTAAGCTTTAACGAATCAGCAGTTTGCAAAGCTGTATTAGCTAATGCAATTAGTGTATAATGCTGATCCCAGTAAATAGTAGCGCTCCAATGATCTTTTACATACTGAAAGTTATCATGTATCACTTCCCAGTCAGCTCCATCTGCAGGGCTGCTTCCCTTTTCAGAATCATCAGAACGGAAATTGTGCAAAGCCATCCATGGAATTCCGCCAAAGGCCTGACCAGCTACATCACCATTACGGATGGCACCATAAAGTCCATAAATCTGTCCTTCAAGACCTCCCTGGTTTAAATCAGCAAGCGTGGCTTCAAGCGGTTTGCGATCCAGAAATTTTTTGCACCCTGAGAACATCAAGATAGCGGATATGCCTAAAATAAGCACCCACATAAATTGTTTGATTGTACGCATAGGTTTAAATTTTATTTTTTATTTTTTTAAAACATCAATTAGTTACTAAAAGTTCACGTTTATACCGGCTGTAATAATTACCGGTATTGGTCCATCGCCATTATCAATACCAAACTGTGTAGGGCTACCGCCAAACTCAGGAGAATATCCGGAGTTGCGTTTCCATGTAATTAAGTTCTGAGCATTTACAAATATGCGGAAGCTCTTTATGTGTACACGCTTCAATACATCAGTACTGATGTTATATCCAACCTGTATATTTCTGATTCTGAAAAAGCTTCCATCTTCAATACCATAAGTAGAGGGCAGTCTGTTGATAGGACGGTTTGAAACCGCAGGCTCAAAATTTGAAGTACCGGGGCCTGTCCATCTGTCTAATCTGAAAGCGGGATAATTGAAACGGGTAAATGGTAATTCTGAACTGCCCCAGTAACGATAAATTTCATTACCATAAACACCCTGAAAATCAATACCGGCATCAAAATTTCTGTTTTTATAATTAATTGAAAAACCATAAATGACATCCGGAGTGGGATTTCCGATTAATTGGCGATCGTTGGCATCAATTTTACCATCATTGTTAATGTCTTTGTATTTCAGATCACCGGGCTGGTAGTCATAACCTACTACAGTAGGCGAAGCTAATTTATCAGCAAAGCTCTGATAAACTCCTTCCACTACATAACCAAAAAAGTAACCGATGGGGAAGCCATTTTCAGTAACACTGGGTCGCTCTTCACCTGAAGTTAATCTTGCTTCTGCAGGAAGATTCTTAACCATATTATTAAGGGTAGTTAAGTTGCCACTGAAAACGAGCGATTGATTTTTGTCAATTTGCTGCGTCCAGGATGCAGTTAATTCTATACCCTTGTTAATGACATTGGCATCCAGATTATCCAGTCTCGAACCTGTTTGTGGAGAAGTAACAAAAGCCAAAAGATCTTTTGTACCTCTGTTATAGTAAGCTGCTTCAACAAAGAGTCTGTTTTTAAGCGCATATAATTCAAACCCTGCTTCCCATGCATTAGTACGCTCCCAGTTAAGGTTTGCAAAGGCAGCATATTGCTCAGCATAAGATGGCACAAGGATATCACCAAACACAGCTGAGTTACCAGCTCTAACCGGTGCGTAGCTGGGATAAGGTATGCCCAATGTATTTTGAACACCGAGACTACCGTAAGATGCTTTGATTTTTAAGTAATCAAAAAAGGTTTGCTTGCTCATAAATTCCTCTTTAGTTACTTCCCATGCAGCACCAAAGGAGTAAAAGTTATTCCATATGTTATTACGGAATGCTGAAGAACCATCTCTTCTGAACGAAGCATTAAACAGGTATTTTCCTTTGTAATTATAAAGTGCTCTGGCAAGGATACCAGCATTTGCTCTTTCTGTTTGACGGCTTTCGCTTCTTAATGACTGAGGATCGCCAAATCCTGTTGAGATATACCAGAAACGGGGATCATCAGGGATGGGATCAGTTGTAGGTGATTGCTGTACCCGGCCAAACAATCCTCTGTAGCTTTCATAAAATGTAGTGAAACCTCCTGTTACAGTTAAACCATGCTCACCAATATTCTTTTTAAATGTAAGTACATGATCCTGCTGAAACTTGCTCCAGCGTTCATTATTCTGGTTTACATTGGTAAGGAAATTAAATCCGGAGATAAATGTAGAATCAAGTACAGGATTGTAAATATTTATTAACGGAGCATAGGTTCTTGATTCCAGATTTGACATATCCGCATAAAATGTAGTACGGAAGGTGAAGTTTCTTAAGAAGTTAATTTCTGCAAACACACTACCTACATTACGAAACTCAATTCGTCGTTCTTTATCCCATTTTTCTTCAAGGTTCATTAAAGGGTTTGCAATTTGCCCACCCTGTATAGCTAAATCATACCAGGTGCCTTCATCATTCTTAACAGGAGTAATAGGCAATACACGTCTTGCATCAAACAGCAAACCATTTGCCTGGCTGAAAGGAAGACGTTGCCGCATGCTGTTAAGTGTAAATCCAACTTTTAAAAATTTATTCAATTTAAGTTCATCGTTAATATTGATGAACATACGGTTGAGGCGCTCATGTTTTACCACACCTTCATCTACTACGTAGCCCACGCCCATGTAAAACTTATTCTTTTCTGTACTTGCAGTAACGCTCAGGTTATTGGAACTGAAAAATCCTGTACGTAGCATTTCATCAACCCAGTTGGTATTACCAGTCCATGGTGCGTAATTAAACCGTTGGTTAAGGGGCACACCATTATTTGCCTGTTCTTCATCCCATAGAGTTTTAAATCCGTTGGCGTCAACCATATCAATTCTGTCACGCCTTGCCAATGATTTTGTACCAATAGTAGAACTGAAATTGATATTGATTTGACCTGCTTTTGCTTTTTTAGTAGTTATTACAATTGCACCTGTAGCACCACGTATACCAAAGATGGCCAATGAAGAAGGATCTTTTAAAATTTCCATTGACTCAATGTCATTGGGATTTAAAAAGTCAATATTGTCATTGAAGATACCATCAATGATAAATAAGGGCCTTACCTGTCCAAAGCTGGAAGTACCTCTGATACGTATATCAGGAGCAGCACCCGGTGTACCATTGTTTACAATGTATAAACCTGCTACTTTTCCCTGTAATGATGCTATGGGGTTAATGTTGGGTTTATCTGCTATTTCTTTACCGGAAATTTTTGTGATGGAACCGGTTAAATCTCTTTTGCTGGCAGCACCGTAACCAATTACCACCACTTCATCCATTTTTTTAGTGGACTGTTCTAATTTAATGTTCAGCACCTGCTGGTTATTAACGCTTACTTCAATGGTATTATAACCAATGGCTGAAACAATCAATGTTGCGTTTTCAGGAACGGTTAATGCAAAGTTTCCGTTCATATCAGAAACTGTACCACGTGTAGTTCCTTTAACAGTAACAGAAGCGGCCGGGATTCCTTCCCCGTTATCACCGGTTATACGACCTGTTACACGAATATCCGTTTCAGCAGGATTGTTTGAGCGGATGGCTACAAGATTATTATCCAATTGAAGCCAGGAGAGCGAAGTGCCTTTAAAAATAACCTGCAGCACCTCTTTTATATCTGCATTGGTGAACGAAGCAGATACTTTTTGCTTCAGATCCTTTAACCGGCTGTTAAATAAAAAACGATAGTAGCCCTGCTTCTCAATACTGGAAAGTACCTGAGAAATCTCAGTATCGCTGGTATTGATAGTTATTGTTTGGGCAGTTAGTCCGGCGGTAGCTTGTATAGTACAAAAAACAGCCAGAAATAAAGTAAGTTTCATAATCAATAGTGGCTTTTTAGAGGCTCTTAAAAGCCCGGCAAACGACAATCTTTTTTCCATACTTTTGAGTTTTGGTAGTATAAATACGGAAGCCGTTATCCTCTTGTTTATTAGATTTCGGTTTCCTTAGTTAAAGAATGTACTACTATTCAGGGGGATGTTGCAGCATCCTCCTTTTTGTGCGGTTATGAAGAGTTATTAGTATATGACATGGCAATCATTGTTTGGAGGTTTATTAAAAAATTATCACTTTATTATTCTCAATCCTGTAATTAAAACCGGGTGTAGTAAATTTCCATGCGGCCATTGCTTTTTCCAGCGATTCAGAAGGCAGCATTCCTGTAAGTAGTTCCAGTTCCAACCGCTTGTTTTTAAACTCAAACTCTACATCGTACCAGCGCTCCATCTTTACTGCCACCTCCTTAAACGATTCATCATGAAAACTCAACGTATTATTAATCCATGATGTTTCGGCTGCAATAGCCGAGCCGTTAATATAATTAAGCTTTTGTACCACCACTTTAGGAATGCCTTCAAATGCTTTTTCCGTTTGTACTTTTTCATTTGTAGTATTAACAGCAGCTACAGGTTTAAACAGTACTAACTTTTGATTGGGCTTAAGCAGGTAGGACTTTGACGGATCATTTTTTAATACCACTCTCACGCTTCCCCGTATCAAACTGGTTTCAACGGTGGCATCTTCAGGATAGGCTTTAACATTAAACTCAGTTCCCAGCACTTTTACATCAATACTGGCTGTATGAATAATGAAAGGCTTTTTTTCATCATGTGCCACGTCAAAATAAGCTTCACCCGTTAGTGTTACCTCACGTCTGTTGGCAACTTTGAGCATATCCACATACAATAATT
>CAYPBV010000005.1:0-6168 GCA_964409025.1 uncultured Chitinophagaceae bacterium
GATCCTCCCATAGAAATTCGTCCGAGTGTAAATCAGATTGATGATCTGCTGGATGAAATTGATAAACGTGTGAAAAAAGGTGATCGGGTTCTGGTGACTACACTAACCAAGCGTATGGCCGAGGAAATGGATAAGTACCTGCAACGCATCAGCATTAAATCAAAATACATTCACAGTGAGGTGGATACATTAGACCGTGTGGAAATTCTAAGACAGTTACGTCTTGGTGAAATTGATGTTTTGGTTGGTGTAAACTTATTGCGTGAAGGGTTAGATCTGCCGGAAGTAAGTTTAGTTGCCATATTGGATGCAGATAAAGAAGGTTTCCTGCGCAATGAAAAAAGCTTAACACAAACGGCAGGCCGTGCAGCTCGTAATGTTGACGGGCTGGTGATTTTTTATGCCGATGTGATGACGGAAAGTATGCGCCGCACCATTGAAGAAACCAACCGGCGTCGTGAAAAGCAAATTGCTTATAATATTGAACACGGTATTACTCCCCGAACAGTAAAGAAATCTATTGAGCAGGTAATGAAGCAAACATCTGTACTCGATATAAAAGGTTATGACACCACAAAGCCTTTTGCTCTTACTCCTGATGGCGAACTTGTAACGATGGCTGCAGAAGAACAGGAAGAATACAAAACTATTCCGCAAATGGAGAGAGCCATTGCCAGAATCAAAAAAACAATGGAGAAGGCGGCCAGGGATTTGGATTTTATGGAAGCTGCAAAATTGAGAGATGAGATGTTCAGGTTACAGAAAGAACTGGAGGAGATGAGGAAATGATGCATTAAATAATAAAACTCATGGCTTAGGATAACAGATTTTTTCCGGCATACAGGATGTTTGGCTTTGTTACTATTTATTTTCAATACCGGTTTGATCAAACCTAAGAAGAAAAATCTGAAAGTGAAGCCTGTATAATTCGGTTACTTAAAATCAAACTTGCATTCTGCTTAAAAAAGTCAGGCGGTTACGTTAAATAAGGTTTTCAGAAAAGTTTTATGTTTTCTAATCTGTTAAAGCGTCCATTGCTGCAGAAAAAAATAACAGCAGCAAAAGGAGTTGAGTTTAGAAATACATTTGAAATAGCTGCAATAGGGTTTTCTTAACGTAACCGTAAAAGATATAAAACCTTCAGCAGCTACGGTGAGCAAAAAATACGGCGGTTGGTAACAGGTATATTCTTTCTATTGAAAACCCTCCATCCATAGAGTACCTGTTACACCTTTACGTGACCCCAGTTTTCTCCTGTTTTTATGCGGTGAATCTGCATATCGCTTACTCCATATTTTTTTGCTAACTTTTTTAATGTAGTATCTTTTTGTAAAAAGATTTTTATTTCTCGTACCTGCTCAATTTGCAGTTTAAACCCGGCCTTAGTATTTTTTCTTTTTTTGAGTGAAACCTGATACTTTTTACTTGCAACACTGTGCTTATATTGTTCTGCTACGGTTACCCATTTTAAGTTTGCAGCAGTAATATTTTTACGGTTGTAATCCTTAAAAATCACTTTTTCATGAAGCGGTGATTTTTGCTTACAGAAATGTTTTGCCACGAGTGTATGAAAAAATACAAATTCGTAACGTTTCCGTTTTTTGGTAGTTACAGCATACCGCATAATTCTGTACCCCTGTTGCAGACTCCCTTTGAGCAGGGATCCGTCTTTGAAAAGATAAGTAGTAAAACTTGCCAGCCGGCCAAGGTTGCTGATGGCATAACGTTTTTGCAACGAGTTGGGAAAATCGGCTTCCTTCCAGCGTTCAAGGGGCAGTTTTTTAATCATGGCATAAAAATTAAAGTTAATGGGGCGCAAACAAGGGAAGCAGGGTGAAAAGCAAAAGCACACTAAAGTTATGGTATCCTTTTGTATTAAGCCTACAATCCTTACCTTCATCATTCTCAAAAAAAACCGATTATGTTTACGTTTGCTTTGTTCAACCTTAAGGGTGGTGTTGGTAAAACTGCCAGTTGTGTAAATTTTGCCTATTTGGCTGCAAAAGATGGATATAAAACTCTTTTGTGGGATATCGATCCACAGGGTGCTACATCTTTTTATTACAATATCAAGCCGAAACAAAAAGTAATCATGAAAGATTTAGTGGGTAAAGATGCGGAATTAACTGCCAATATTATGGCTACCGAATATGAAAATTTAGATATCATTCCTGCTGATATTACTGCCAAAGCACATGATGTGATGATTGATGAAATGCAGACTTCAAAAAAACGTCTGGCTTCTGTACTAAAACAAATAAAAGATGAATATGATTTTGTATTTATTGATTGTCCGCCCGGTTTAAGCTCATTAGCTGAAAATATCTTTAATGCATCTGATATTGTTTTAATGCCTATTATTCCAACGACCTTATCCGTACGTACTTATCACATGATTAAAGATTTCTTTAAAGAAAAAGCCATTGATGCCAAAAAGATGGCCTGTTTTTTTACAATGACAGATCTGCGCCGAAATATGCACAATGAAGTAATGGAAGAGCTGTATAAAGACAAACGCTTCTTCGAAAATTATATTCCTTATTTAAGTGATGTAGAAAAGATGGGCGTACACAAAGCACCACTGGAAGAATTTGCACGCAGCAGTTATGCAGCCCAATGCTACAGAGATTTATGGGAAGAAATTAAGGAAGGAGTGCTTTAAAGATTGCAGATTTTAGCGTGACGATTTAAGAATTTTTTCCAACTCATTTCATAACTATTTTGTTTTTTTTAAATAGCAATGAAATTGTTACTATTTTCTATACTAAAAAATGTAATACTTTTTTCATAACACCATAGTACGCAAACCCTCATATACCGCTTTGCGTAATATTACGGCGTACAAAGTAGTAACCCTTATTTTTTAAAAAAGCAGATTTTGTGTTTTGTTTTTTCAAACAGGCGCTGTATTTTTGAGTTGTCCAATTATTCAAGAAAAACTAAATCCAATTACAATGAAAAAGCCATTACGCTTCTTCTCATTCGTATTTTTCCTCTTTGCTATTTATTTAAACGTGTTTTATAAGGAAGATTCTTTTCTTGCACGTATTGCATCTGGTAAAGCCAATGTTAACAAGGAGCAGCTTGCTGAAACAAAACAAGCTAAACCTTCTGAAACTGCTGTAGCAGAGGTTAAGTAATTCAACCGCACATAAGTTTATTTTAAAATAGTGTGACTACACAGGCTAGTCCGTACCCTATATTATTGCCTGTACTATATTTTTCTCATAATGTAAGTTTTGCGGGGGTGGTTTCTACCATCCCCTGTTTTCGTTTGTAAAAACTTCATCGCCGGTTTGCTATTGGTTGAACAGGAACTTACCTTAGCAAAATGGCTGAAAAAAAATTATTCCTGCTTGATGCGTTTGCGCTCATCTTCCGTGCATACTATGCACTCATCCGCAACCCACGTAATACATCCAAAGGCAAAAACACCAATGCACAGTTTGGGTTTACCAATACATTGATTGATTTAATTAACAATCAAAAGCCCACACACATGGCAGTATGTTTTGATACAGCTGCTCCAACTGAACGTCATACAGATTTTGCTGAGTACAAAGCCAACCGTCAGGATGCGCCTGAAGATTTACTGGCATCTGTTCCTGATATCAAAAAAATCATCCGTGGGTTTAATATTCCGGTAATGGAATTAGATGGCTATGAAGCCGATGATGTAGTGGGTACATTAAGTCAACAAGCTGCAGCAGCTGGTTATGATGTTTATATGGTTACTCCTGATAAAGACTATGGACAACTGGTAACCGATAAAATAAAAATTTACAAACCCGGATACCAGGGCGGTGATGTTGAAATTATGGGCCCGGATGAAGTATGTGCCAAATGGGGTATTAAAGATGTGAGCCAGGTAATCGATATTCTGGGAATGATGGGTGATAGTGTTGATAATATTCCCGGCATTCCTGGTGTGGGTGAAAAGACCGCAGCAAAACTGTTAGCAGAATATGGTACAATGGAAAATGTATTGGCCAATGCAAAAAACATCAAAGGCAAAATGGGTGAAAAAATTGAAGCAGGAAAAGAGCTCGCTATCATGAGTAAAAAACTTGCTACCATCATTACCAATGTGCCCGTGGAATTTCATGAAGAAGATTTTCGTTTAAAGGAAATGAATAAAGACTTGTTACGTGAAGTGTTTACCGAACTGGAATTTAAAACCATCGGTCAGCGCATTTTAGGAGAAGCTATTGCAACACCTGCCAAAAAAACGGTCATTGAAAAAGAACTTCCAACCGGGGTGCAAACGGATCTCTTCGGTAATGTGATTGATACGACCATGGGTGAAGTGCGTAAAGAAACCAAAGCTCCTGTGAAAGCAGATGAAACTGAAAAAGTAGATGGTGATACAAAAGATGAAATAACTGATAACAGTTTGGGAGCATCACAAAACATCAGCAACACCCCACATGAATATTTTGCAGTAACAACGGAAGCTGCTATTAAAAAACTGATTGCTGAATTATCAACTCAAAAAGAAATTTGTTTTGATACAGAAACAACCGGCATTGATGCCAATGATTGCGAACTGGTGGGTATGAGCTTTTCTTACGAACCGCATAAAGGTTATTACATTCCATGTCCTGCAGATCAGAACGAAACAAAAAAAATCCTTTCTTATTTCAACGACTTGTTTGCTGATGAAAGCAAAACATGGATTGGACAAAATACCAAATATGATTTACTGGTGTTAAAGTGGTATGGTGTGGAGCTTAAAGGAAATTTATTTGATACCATGCTGGCGCATTATGTAGTGGAGCCTGATGGTAAACGAAGCATGGATGTATTAAGTGCACAGTTTCTTGGTTACGAACCGGTACCTATTGATGAACTCATTGGTAAAAGAGGAAAAAATCAGGGAACAATGCGTGATGTGGAACTGGAAAAAATTAAAGAGTATGCTGCAGAGGATGCTGATATAACATTACAGTTGAAACATGCACTTTTTCCATTGCTTAAAGAAAAGGATGTAGAAAAAGTTTTTTATGAAGTGGAAAATCCATTGGTGAAGGTGCTTACAGATATGGAGTTTGAAGGCATAAGAGTAGATATTGATTTTTTAAATGAGTATAGCAGGCAATTAGAGAAAGAAGCAAAAGAAGCGGAGCAAAAAGTGTATACAGGCTCAGGATTAAAATTCAACCTCGCATCACCTAAACAATTAGGCGAAGTATTGTTTGATCATTTAAAGCTGGATCCTAAAGCCAAAAAAACAAAAACCGGTCAGTATGCAACAGGTGAAGATGTTTTATTGAAACTTGCACATACATCGCCTATAGTGGCAGATATTTTAGCTTTTCGTGAGTTAACCAAACTCAAATCAACTTATGTAGATGCATTACCACTCCTTATCAACAGAAAAACAGGCAGAGTTCATACTACGTACGGACAGGCAGTTGCCGTTACAGGCCGTTTAGCAAGTAATAATCCCAACCTGCAAAACATCCCGGTACGTACAGACAGGGGAAGAGAAATTCGTAAAGCTTTTATAGCAAGAGATAACAATCATGTTTTGGTAAGTGCTGATTATTCACAAATAGAACTACGCATTGTAGCAGCCATCAGCGGTGATCCTGCCATGTGTGAAGCATTTATTCAGAACAAAGACATCCACACTGCTACTGCTGCCAAAGTATATAAAGTAGAAGAGAAAGATGTTACCAAAGAAATGCGTTATAAAGCCAAAAGCGTCAACTTCGGAATCATTTACGGACAGGGTGCATTTGGTTTGGCTGATAATCTTGGTATCAGCAGAACAGAAGCAAAAGAAATTATTGATAACTACAAGAAAGAGTTTGCAGGTATTCAAAAGTACATGGATGATACCATCAACTTTGCAAGGGAGCATGGCTATGTACAAACGCTCATGGGCAGAAAGCGCTGGCTGAGAGATATCAACTCTTCCAACTTTACTGTACGTGGTTTTGCAGAACGGAATGCTATTAACTCACCTATACAGGGTACAGCAGCAGATATGATTAAACTGGCCATGATTAAGACACATGAAGCACTCAAGAAAACCAAACTCAAAAGTAAAATGATTTTACAGGTGCATGATGAGTTGGTGTTTGATGTGGTTAAAGAAGAAGCAGATGAAATGAAAGCATTGATTTTAGAAAGTATGCAAACTGCCATGCCGTTACCCAATGG
>CAYPBV010000005.1:6178-14082 GCA_964409025.1 uncultured Chitinophagaceae bacterium
ACCTGTAATTGCAGAAGCTGGAACGGGCACAAACTGGCTGGAGGCACATTAGAAAAAAGAATAAAGGCATAACGTAAAAGAAACGCTTTTCAAACATGGCAATTGAATATTACCTCTGAAAACAACAGTGATTGTATCAATAGATTTTTAAAAACCCTTAATATAAAAATATGGCAACTACTGATCCCCGCATTGATGCGTACATTGCCAATAGTGCCCCCTTTGCACAACCCATTTTAATTCATTTACGTAAACTAGTACACAAAGCTTGTCCGCAGGCAGAAGAAAAAATGAAATGGAGCATGCCGCATTTTGATTACAAAGGCGAAGTGATGTGCAGCATGGCAGCGTTTAAACAACACTGCTCCTTTGGTTTTTGGAAAGCTGCTCTGATGCAGGACCCGCAATTGATGGAAACAGCAAAAAGTGAAGTGGCAATGGGGCATTTAGGAAAGATTACTACACTCAAAGATTTGCCTTCAGACAAAAAGTTAATCGCTTACATCAAAGAAGCCATGAAACTCAATGATGAAGGCATCAAAATAAAAAAAGAAAAACCTGCGCCTGCAAAAAATTTATCTATTCCTGCAGATTTATCAGCCGCATTAAAGAAAAATAAAAAAGCATTGACTGTATTTGAGCAATTTCCTCCAGGTCATAAAAATGAATATATCCAATGGATTGCAGAAGCCAGACGGGATGAAACACGGAAAAAGCGAATTGAACAAACGGTGGAATGGGTAGCAGAAAAAAAACAGCGTAACTGGAAATACATGTAATACAATTGTTATGGAAGTGTTGATTTCCAAACTATCACAAAACGATTCTGTAAAACTTGCTGAACTTCTTCATGTTTTTGAAGCTGTTTTTGAAATGAAGTCTTTTACAGTTCCCGACGAATCCTACCTGCAGAGACTACTGGAAAATCCTGATATGATGTTTATGGTAGCAGAACTTGATGGCAAAGTTGTTGGTGGCCTCAGTGCCTATGTGCTTTTGCAGTATTACTCCAAAGAGAAACATGCATATATTCATGATGTTGCAATAAGCACAGCCTATCAACGAAAAGGAATCGGTAATAAACTTATTGCATCCTTTAACAACTATTGCCAAAAGATGAACTATGCTGAAGTGTTTGTAGCTGCAGAAAAACAAGATGCACATGCTGTAGAATTTTACAGGGCAACAGGTGCGGAAGAATTAGAATCTGTACATTTCTTTTATAGGCTCAAATAAAATCATATTCTCCATGGCCTAAAGGTTTGCAGCGCTGCTATCCTGACCGGCAAACCTTATAGGTCTTAGTTTCTTTATCTTTGCACTATGCAACCTCTTCTTATTTATTGTTACGATGCGTATTGCGGATGGTGTTATGGTTTCAGCCCGGTTATTAAACAAATAGCTGATGAATATAAACACAAGTTTCATACAGAAGTATTAAGTGGCGGTATGGTACTGCCGGATGAGCCTGTACATTTCAGCGCTACCGCAGGTTATATCAAAGGTGCTTATAAACGTGTAGAAGAATTAACGGGAATAACGTTTGGTGAAGATTATTTGTGGCACATCAACAATCCGGATAAAAGCGATTGGTTTCCTTCTTCTGAAAAGCCGGCCATTGCTTTAAGCATCATTAAAGAAATCTACCCAGAGCTACAGGTACAGTTTATAGCTGATATGCAATACGGTTTGTATTACGAAGGAAGAGATTTAACGGATAATGAAGCCTACCGTCATCTGCTGGAGAAATACCAAATCAATCCGGATGATTTTTATGCAAAATTGAAAAGTGAAGCATATAAAGAAAAAGCATACTACGAGTTTCAATTGTGCAAGCAGTTGCAGGTAACCGGCTTTCCGCAGGTGTTGATGCAGGCTACTGAAAATAAATTTCACCTGCTGTCACGTGGATTTGCAGACTATGAAACGTTGAAGAAAAGAATTGAACTGGTGCTGAATGAGCTGGAAACACATTCTTATAATTGATTTCTGCTTATTGTTTTATCATCTGGTGATATAAATCACCAAACAGGGATAAAACCTCAGTTGTTTAACCTCTACTTTTGCATTTCAATTAATAAAAATGATACTCACAATAACACTCAATCCCTGTATTGATAAAAGTTCAACGGTTGAAAAATTTAAACCTGAAAGTAAACTTCGTTGTACTGAAGTTGTAAATGAACCCGGTGGTGGTGGTATTAATGTAAGCAAAGCATTACAACGGTTAGAAACATCGTCTGTTGCTTTATTTCCGGCAGGAGGTAACAACGGCAACATGCTATGTTCGCTGCTCAAAGAGGAAAACATTTTATTTCATGCAGTTGATACCAAAGTGGAAACAAGAGAAAATTGGATTGTACTGGAATCATCAACAAATAATCAATACCGTTTTACCTTTCCCGGTCGTGAAGTAATGGAAGAAACCATTAAAGCGCTGGTGGATCAAATCCGTTCTTTCTCACCTTCCTATGTTGTGGCCAGTGGCAGTTTACCTCCTGGTCTTCCCGATTATTTTTATGGACTCATTGTAAAAAATGCAGCAGCAGTTGGTGCCAAGTGTAT
This sequence comes from uncultured Chitinophagaceae bacterium, assembly GCA_964409025.1. Taxonomy (GTDB): domain Bacteria; phylum Bacteroidota; class Bacteroidia; order Chitinophagales; family Chitinophagaceae; genus Lacibacter. The sequence continues at coordinate 8,744 of CAYPBV010000005.1, forward strand.
TGTGGATACCAGCGGCCCGGCATTGCAGGCATTGAAAGGCAAACATGCTTACATGATTAAACCAAATATTGGTGAGTTATGCAAGATGCTCAATGTAGACTGGCTGGATAAAAATGAAGTACCGGAGGCAGCACAGCAAGCAATCAAAGATGGGTATGCTGAAATTATGGTAGTATCAATGGGGCCCGATGGTGCATGGTTGATCACAGAAGACAAACGTTATTTCTGCGGAGCACCGAAAGTGGAAAAAAGAAGTACCGTGGGTGCAGGCGATAGTATGGTGGCAGGCATCACCTATATGTTGCAGAAAGAACGTCCGCTGCGTGAAGCCATTCGTTTTGGTGTTGCCTGCGGTAGTGCAGCTACTATGAACGAGGGAACGCAATTGTTTAAAAAGAACGATGCGGAAAAACTATTTGCAATCATTAACCAGAATCATACTACATAAAAAGTTCAGCTTGCTGAACTTTTTTTATTAATTCCCGCCCTTATACTACTGCATTATTACCGGTGTATTCTTCGTTTCTGTAATTATTATGAATGAAAGAGACATGCATAAGAAATTCCTTTAAATTCTGACAACAGTCATATTGAATGTATTGAGAAAAGGTAATAATGCGATTAGCCTGATGGATAACAAACTCTATAAATAATTTTGTTCATTAGTTGCACAAAAGCATGCAATGGTTTATAATGGCTCAACACGTATTACAATCTTACCAACGAAATTACCCGATTCAAAATGGCGGAATGCTGCTGGTGTTTCTTCCAGTGAAAATACTTTATCAATAATGATTGCAATTTTATTTTCAGTAAACAATTGTGCAAGTTCTTCAAGATATTCCTTTGAAGGACGGTAGCCCATCAACCCCAGGTGTTTACCGCTCATTTTTGAAATGAGCGGACTGAATAATGCAAACTTAAGCAACAAACCACCCATTGAACCACCAATCATGCAAAAAACACCACCTGGTTTTAATGCACGCTTATAATCGGCGATGGAGCGATGTGCAGTTACATCCAGTATATAATCAAATTGTTTTCCGTTTCTGGTATAATCTTCTTTAGTATAATCAATTAACTCATCAGCTCCTAATGAATGCAGCAGTTCAAACTTAGATGCTTTATCAACACAGGTAACAGTTGCGCCAATTCCTTTGGCATATGTTAATGCAATTGTACCTACGCCGCCACCTGCACCATTAATAAGTAAATGTTCACCTTGATGTAATGGTTTTTTATAACGCAAACCCTGTAAAGCAAGCAAACCTGCCTGTGGCAAAGCAGCTGCCTGCTCAAAGCTTAATGCAGATGATTTTTTTGCCAGGAGTTTTTCGGGCACAGCAACATATTCAGCAAATGCACCAAAACCTGCATCGGCAATATCGCCAAACACTTCATCGCCGGGTTTAAATGTTTGCACAGTATCACCAACTTTTTCAACAACACCTGCAACATCAGCACCGAGTATTTTATTTTTGGGTTTAAACCATCCGCTGAGTAAACGAACAATGAAATGATGACCTTTGAGCAAATCCCAATCCCATGAATTGATGGAAGCTGCATGTACTTTGATCAACACTTCATTACTTTTCGGCTGTGGCTTTGTCACAGACTTTAATTGCAAATCATCCGGGTTGCCATACTTGTTGTAAACAATTGCTTTCATTGCTGCAGAAATGTAAGAACGAAAATTTATTTCTTATTGTGGTAAGCGTTAATAATTTATTCTGCAACAAAATCAAAATTCTGTTTTCCATACGTTCCGTTTCTTGTTCCTTCAATACTTGCAAAGAGTTGGTTTTTGATACGGCGGTAAGCAATACGCTGCGGAAAATCATGCGCCGTGTTTTCACTGATAAATTCAGTACCTCTCAGAAAAATGATTTTGAAAGCAACAGGCAGATTGTTGTTTTGATTATTTACAGTGGGAATATAATTCCAATTTCCATTGCGGAAAGTAAGTTCAATGGTTTCCTGCGGAATGGTATCAGTACCCTGCCCGACTCCACCGTTGAGACGGGTGTTTTTTACAAAAAAGCTTTTGCCTGCTAAAGTACTGTCATTGATAATTTGCCATTGTTCAACCATTGTACCATTGTTGGTGCTGATTTTCCAGATGCCAACCATCCACTTCATTTGTTCAGACTTCTGGGCTGCTGCACTGAATGATGCAAAAAGCAGCAGCGATAAAAGTTTTTTCATCTGTATCATTTGTTTTAGTTGCAACTACCTACAGCAACAGCATATGGAAATACTTTGGCCAGCATGATTTTATTCTTCACCGCAGGGTCATTCATCATAAAATCTATTGCTTCCTTTTCATCTTTGGCATAAAAAATTACAAGACCCATCATGTTGGGGTCGTTGCTTTCTAATTGTGTGCGGCCTGCAAGTAACACCACACCATCCCTGTTCATTTGTACCAATCGTTTAAAGTGTTCACCCGCTATCGCTTCATCTGCTTTAGTCCAGTTTTTATCGTTCTGAAATTTGGGAGCAAGTGTAAGAATACCCAGCCATTGTTTGGATTTTGTTTTAGTTGAATCCTGCCCCAATAAATGTGCTGATGTAAAAATGCAAATGAATAATAAATATATTTTCATTTTGTAGTGATGGGGTTGATGATTATTTTTTTTTACGGTGGTCTTTAAATCCCGTTTCATATATTTTAATCCAGTCATCTACTGTAATTTTTGATGCCAGCTCACCAATTAAGTCATACGGGATGTCTTCCGGTTTTTTATAGCGGATACAACTTTTACCCATGTCTAACTTTTTGGGTGATGCTTTTGCATGTGCTTCCTGAAACCATTTGAGCAGTTTGGGGTCGGCATAAATACCCATATGATAAAGATTGATGGAATTTTTTTGCGAAGCAAGTCCCATAAAAGGTAACGGGTCTTTTGGATTACAATGATAACCTGCAGGATAAATGCTGTGTGGTACACTCCAGCCCATCATTCCATAGCCCATTTCTTCTTTAAATCCTTTGGGCAGATTTTTTTTGATAACCTTTCGTAATTTCTCAATTGCTTTTTGCCGCTCTTCCGGCAGTTCGGCCAGGTAGGCATCAACGGTAGTTGCTTTGGATTGCATAAGGGTTTTTTTAAATGAATATTAATGGGTGTTTTTTTCGTTTATAAATATTTTTCAGGCACACTATGCAAAGCGATACGATTGCCTTCTGTATCTAAAAACACAGCCATATAACCATAGTCTTCACTTATTTGTGTTTTAGGTACAAGTACTTTGCCGCCGGCTGCTTCCACTCTGTTAATCACAGTATTTACATCGGGGTTTGCATCCAGATAAATCAAAGGTCCATCAGTAGCAGAGGGTACATGATAGCCTTCTGTTTGTACAATGCTGCCGCCCACACCAGTCATCACATCATCTAATGGAAACAAACGCATTTTCAGCGCAGGATTATCCAGCGGTACCATTTTCATTTCAAAAATAGTTTCATAAAACTGTTGAGCCCGGTCAATGTCTTTTGTTGGTATTTCAAACCAGCTGATTGCATGTTTCATATATATAGTTTTAAGCGGTATATGTTTGCTTCATGTATTTATAGGATGTTGTAATAAGTTCTTTGAGCACAGGTTCATTAATATCTTTTAAACTGTTTATGTATAAACAGGAAACTCCGGTTTTATATTTTCCTAATTGTTTCATCAATGCTTCATACCGGTTAAATCCTGCTATGATATAAATCGTAAGGTTTTGCTTATTAGCTGCAAACCCTGTTATAAACCAAGTGCCGCTTCGTCCGCTTTTACCTTTGTATTGATACGAACCAAAGCCTGCAATACGCCCGCCCCAAAGTACAGGTTCTTCCCCGGTAGCCTGCTTCATCAGCTTAAGAAGACGCAGGCAATCGTTTTTCTTTCCTTCATCTTTTATAGCTTCCAGAAAAGCCGTTACATTTCCACCGGGTTTTGTTTTAAGCTCACTCATTTATGCATTTTGAATCAGGAAAAGATTGTTAATGTAGAAAATGTTTCAGTTTTTTACAAGCACAATTTGTTGGATGGTAACCAGGGGTTCCCTGAGTACAAAAAAATAATTTTAACTTCTGTCCGGATTCTGTTTTTCCCTTCGTCTTTAATTAAATCATTTTTCACAAACCAATTAAAACAATCAATTATGGAAAAGTTTATGTTGTTATTTCAAAACACAATGACAGGCCAGCAACCCACTCCCCAGCAAATGGATGAAATTATGGGCAAATGGTTTGCCTGGATTAACAAGCTGGCACAGGCTGGCAAATATGATAGCGGCGAGGCACTTCTGCCCACCGGTAAAATTTTAAGTGGTAGCCATAAAAATGTTGTAGACGGTCCTTTTGCCGAAGGCAAAGAAATCATTGGCGGTTATTTTATTATAAATGCCAATGATTATGATGAGGCAATTGCCCTTTGCGAAGATTATCCTGATTATGCAACCGGGGGAAAAGTAATTGTGCGCCAGGTACAGAAAATTGATATGCCCGCATAAAAACTTGCAAATGGAAGCGATAAAGTATAACTTGTATTTCTTCCATTTGTCTTTAACCTTAAACTTACAAGTATGAAGAAGATATTATTAGCTGTTACGTTGTTGTTTACTTTCAGTTTCACTTTATCTGTTACAGATCCCCTTACAGATGAGGAGCGGAAAAATGCCATTGCTTATTTTAAAGAAACTCAAAAAGCACTGGCAGATGAAATAAAAGAGTTGAGTGAAACACAACTGAACTGGAAACCGGCTGACACAGTGTGGAGTGCTGCCGGATGTGTTGAGCATCTTGCCTTATCAGAAAAAAATCTGTTTGACTGGTACAGTGGCGTCATGAAGGCTCCTGCTACACCGCAAAGGCGCAGTGAGGTAAAGATGACAGATGATATGATAAAAGGAATGCTAGCTAACAGGAATTTTAAAGTAAAAACAAGAGAAGGATTTTATCCTACAGGGCTGTCTGCTACAGACGCCTTAAAAATTTTTAACGAACGCCGTGAAGCATTAATACAATATATGAGTGAAACTAAAGAAGACCTGCGCAATCATGTAGCAGAAACTCCCTTGGGCATTGTGGATGCTTACCAGTTACTTTTGTTTTTATCAGCTCATACCAAACGGCATACGCTGCAGATTGCCGAGTTGAAAGCACATCCTGATTTTCCGAAACAGTAGTAAAATGAATTAATTGAAAAGGCGCAGGAATATAAGCTGCGCTTTTGTAATTTTAGGAATAACTGTTCCATTGCAACCTGCTCCCCAAATAGAACAAACCATTGATCATCTCTTCCGGCATGAATGGGGAAAGCTGGTTTCCGTATTAACCAAAGTGTTTGGAG
>CAYPBV010000005.1:14092-72321 GCA_964409025.1 uncultured Chitinophagaceae bacterium
ACTGCAAATGGCAGAAGATGTGGTACAGGATACTTTATTACATGCATTGAGTAATTGGAAAATAAATGGTTTGCCTGATAATCCTACCGCCTGGCTTTTTACAGTAGCACGCAACAAAGCAATTGATGCGCTGCGCAAACAAAAACGCTCAGAGCAATATGCAAAGCAACTCACACCTTTGTTGCAATCGGGCTATTCGCTTGTGCCAACCATGAATGAACTGGTCAATATCAAAAGTATTGATGATGACCGTTTGCAAATGATGTTTGTATGCTGCCATCCTTCACTTTCAACTGAAGCACAGGTTACACTTATTTTAAAAACGCTCTGTGGTTTCAGCGTATCTGAAATTGCAAAAGCTTACGTAAGCAGTTATGATGCTGTTGAAAAACGGTTGTACAGGGCACGGCAAACTTTTAAAGAAAACAAAGTGGAGTTTGAAATGCCTCCTGCAAAAGAACTGGAAAAACGGTTACACTCAGTTTTACTTGCAATCTATTTATTATTTAATGAGGGATACAATTCCACCAATCATGAAGAACTGATTCGGAGGGATGTAATGCAGGAAGCGTTGCGTTTGTGCGAATTGATTTGCCGCAGCCCCGCAGTACCCCATGAAAATGCACATGCACTGATGGCGCTTATGTGTTTTACCGCATCACGTAATGATGCAAGATTAGATACAAATGGAAATGTGTTATTACTAAAACAGCAAGACCGTACCAAATGGAACCGTGCACTAATTGAAAATGGTATTTATCACCTGGAACAATCTGCAGCAGGTGAGCAAATGAGCAAGTATCATATTGAAGCAGGGATTGCTTATGAACATGCCATCGCCCGTGATTATGCACATACCAACTGGAATCACATCCTCAATTGTTATAACTTATTATATAACTACTATCCATCTCCGGTAATTGCACTTAACCGTGCTATTGTAATTGCAGAATTAAAAGGTGCTGCCGAAGGAATTAATGCCATTGAATCAATTACTGATATTGCTTCACTTAAAAAATATTATTTACTTCCTGCAACATTGGGAGAACTGTACTGGCAGTTAAAACAATATGATAAAGCCAAACAATATTTTAAAGAAGCCTCTGAACTCACCCAATCTGTAATTGAAAAAAAATTACTGGAGCAGAAGATGAAGCAGCGGCTTTTATAAAACGCTTACCAACCTAAAAATTAATAAAAACCTGCCGGGTTTTATCCTGTTAACAAAAATTTTTCTTTTTCGGTTTATGTAATCTGTTGGGCTGCTACATCCCATCAGCAAATTCTATTTATGGCTGCGGTACCAAAATCAATTGATGCCCGTTATTTTCAAATGACCTTTCAGCTTCTGTTTCTTTCTTACGGAATCTTATTTCTCCAATGGCAATCTGCATGGATGGAATACAGTTTATACATCATCACAGGACTGCTGATGCAATGGGCTGCAGATTCCATAATAACAAGAAAAATAATTTCTCCTTTGAACTGGAAAAATGGTGGATGGAAGAGTGCACTGGTGAGTTGTTTCAGTTTGTGTTTGTTATTAAAAACCAATGAGTGGTATATCTGTGTACTGGCAGCAACGTTAACGGTTTTATCAAAATATATTTTTCGGTACAAGGGCAAACATATTTTTAATCCATCTGCATTTGGAATTGTAGCAACTATTTTAATTTCTAAAGATGCCTGGCTTTCTCCTGCACAATGGGGAAGTGGTGCGGTTCTTTTTTTTGCCGTTTGTTGTTTGGGGTTGATTATAGTTACAAAAGTGCAGAAGCTTGATATTACGCTGGCATTCCTCTTCTCATTTGCAGGATTGTTATTTGCAAGACAGGTAGTTTATCTCAACTGGTCATTCGATGTATTTGTACAATCTGTTTCCACCGGGAGTTTATTGCTGTTTTCATTCTTTATGATAAGCGACCCCAAAACTGCACCCAATCATGCAGTGGCCAGAATAGTATGGGCCATGCTCATAGCTGCAGTTGCCTTTTATCTCAGTGCTTTTAAATGGATGAACAGTACGCCTATTTATGTGCTGGTGTTTGCAGCACCGTTGGTTCCAGTATTTGATTGGTTGATGAAAGCAAAACCGTTTGAATGGCGAAATACATTTCACACAAAGGAACAAAGAATACAAAGCGCACAAAGTTGATATCCCGTTGCCTCTTCGTAACCCTTGCGCTCTTTGCATGATGCCTTTAAAAATTTAAAATAAAATACAATGAAGAAAAAAACAATCGCCGCATTTTTATTGCTGGTATTCATCAGCAGCGATGTGTGGGCTTTCTGCGGTTTTTATGTAAGCAAAGCAGATGGTACCCTCACCAACAAAACATCGCAGGTAATCCTGGTTCGTGACGGCGACCGAACCGTAATTACCATGAGTAATGACTTTAAAGGAAACGTTACCGACTTTGCAATGGTGGTACCTGTACCTACCGTTTTAAAAAAGAGCGATATCAAAGTTGTAGAAGCCGGTTTATTTCAGCGGCTCAATGATTACTCCAAACCAAGACTGGTAGAGTATTATGATCAAAATCCATGTCATCAATTCTACGCCATGGAACAAAGTGCTCCTTTGAGCGAAGTAGTTGTTTCAGGAATGGCTACAAGAAAAAAAGCAGTAAAGGAAAAAGAAGACTACAAGGTGACTGTAGAAGCCACTTACACTGTTGGAGAGTATGATATTGTTATCTTAAGTGCAGAAGAATCAAGCGGTTTATACAAATGGCTCACAGCAAATAAGTACAAAATTCCCAAAGGTGCATCAGAGGTATTGGAACCTTATATCAAAAGCAACATGAAATTTTTTGTAGTGAAGGTGAATGTTGAAGAACAGGAAAATCTCGGTTTTGAACAATTGCGCCCTATTCAGATTAAATTCAATTCACCAAAGTTTATGTTACCAATTCGTTTAGGTATGGCAAATGCGGATGGAGATCAAGACATGATTGTTTTTGCATTTACACGCAATGGAAGAATTGAAAGCACAAACTATCGCACGTTACAGATGCCTACAGCTAAAAATATCCCGTTGTTTGTTAATACCAACTTTGGAAGTTTTTACGCCAATACTTTTCAGCATCAATGGGCACAACAGCAAAACAGCTTGTTTCTGGAATATGCCTGGGATGTGAGTCCTGCAAATTTTATGAAATGTGATCCTTGTGTGAGCGAGCCGCCCAATTTTGAAGACCTTAAAAAAGCAGGCGTATGGTGGCTGGGCAAAGATGCTTATAATGATTATGTGAATCAATACGAAACACAAAAGCGACATGTATTTTTTACCCGCCTGCATGTACGTTACAACCGCAAGCATTACGCACAGGATCTGATTTTTCAGGAAACACCCAATAAAGAAAATTATCAAACCCGCTACATCATCACTCATCCCGCTACCGGCGATTTAAATTGTGAAGCAGGTAAAGCATATTTGAAATCCCTGAAAGAGCGTCGTAAAAAAGAAATGGAAATGCTGGTACAGCTTACAGGTAAAGGTTATGATGACTGGGATGTGGTAATGAACGCCGATGAAGTAAAAAATGAAGCATCCTACACATCAGTAAGCAAAGAAATAATTTCAGAAACGCACAACAAAAAAGCCGGTAAAGACATTTTTATGGCATCAGTTGCACTACTGAGTATGGTATCATTAATAAGAGTGAGCAAAAGAAAAAAGTAATATATTAAATTTATAAAGGATATACCGGTGCAGTGTATCCTTTATAATTTAGCATGCCACAATCTGTAATAAAAATAGATTAGTGCAGCAAGCGACAGCACGAAAATGATGTAATAAATAATATTTCCGGTGCGAATACTTCCCTCAAAAAAAGCCCAGTTAAAATAGATGCCAAATGTCATATGCAACAGTAAAAACAACATCCCCATACTTACTGTTTGCATAATTCGTTTTAGAAAATCTCTGGTTTCCGGTTCTATTCCGCTCATAATTTTATTTTTGTAAATGTATTAACAAAAAATGCTGCAAGTAGTTTGCAGCATTTCCTGTTTTATTTATCAAACTAATTACAGTGTATAACGGATGGCAAAGCCGCCCCAATTTCCATAAAACCCATTGTATGTACCGCTGCCAAGTTCAAAGGCAGGTTGCCAATCCAGCGCAAAATTGAGCGGGGCATTGGGCAGTTTAAAATCAATACCAATAACCCCATCTAACCCAACACCGGTATATCCTTTATAGATAGTGGCATGTGCACCGCCTCCAATATACCATTTAAGATTACCTTCTGTATTCAAATCCCCATGTATTTCATACAGTCCGGTAATGCGTGTGCCCCTGTTATAAAAAAAGCCAACCAGTTCTATTGCATTTTTTTCATTGATAAACGTTTTGAGATTAGCACCTGCGCCATTCCATGCTTTTATACCCACAGCAGTTTTATAATCTAAACTGTTAGCTGTTCTGTTTTGAGCAAATACAGCCGATGAGAGTACCAAAGCAAAGAAAATTAAGAAGAGTTGTTTCATATGTAAAATTTATGATTGCAAATGTAATTATTTAAGCAATAGTTCTTTAAACTCAGTACTGTCGCCATTAAACACATTAAAATCAACAAAGGAGTCAATACCATTTACTCGTCCTTTTTCACTATGTTGCCAAAAGTGCCAATTACGACTGATGCGTGGTGCTACAGGTTGCAGGTAATGTGCAGCCCACAACGGATAATCATCAAACTCGCCAGACAGATATTTTTTGTAAAAATCTACATTGGTATAAATAATGGGTTTTACTCCATAAGCTAGCTCTGTTGCATAAAGCCAGGCTTTCAACCGCTGTTGTAACAATTCTTTTTTTACCCCATACGTCTGCTCCACATCCACAACGGGCGGTAAATCACCAGCTTCAATCTTTACCTGCTTAATAAAATTTCTTGCCTGTGCTGTACCATCTTTTGTAGGCAGAAAAAAATGATACGCTCCGCAAATAAGTCCGGCTTGTTTTGCTTTGCGCCAGTTACGTTTAAAATGGTTATCTGTATCACCAATTCCTTCCGTTGCCTTGATAAAAACAAAATCAATGGAAATTCCCTGTACATTCATTTCTTTCACCAGTGGCCAGTTCACTATGTTTTGATAGCGACTTACATCAATGCCATGTATGGAGTAACCTTCAGGAATGGGAATACCAAATTCTTTGTATCGTATAGCAGAAATTCGGGTTTCAACCCACCATAAATAACCAAACAATACAACGGTGCCTGTAACAAATATAACTGCGAGAAAAAGCGTAATTTTTTGGGTAAACTTTTTTTTACTTCGTGCCATAAGCAGCTGCAAATCTATCTTTGAAAGAATTGTAAGTTATAAATATTTTCAGATTTAACATCTATGCAGCGATATTCAATTACAAGGGAGCATGCTACTTTTTCTTACCTCAAAGGAGGTAGGGGTGAAAAAATATTAATCTGTATGCACGGATTTGGTGAAGAAGCGGCAAGCTTTACATTTCTTGAAAAGCATTTAAGTGAGTTATTTACGATATACGCCCTCGATTTTCCATGGCACGGACAAACCCAATGGCGCAAAATACGCCCGCTTTCTGCTAAACAGATGATACAACTTGTTGAAGAATTAATAGATGATACCGGGAGCAAAAGAATTCACCTGCTTTGCTACAGCATGGGCGGCAGGGTTGGGTTAAGCTTAGTTGAACATATTCCGCATAAAATTGAAAAGGCTGTTTTTCTGGCACCTGATGGATTAAAAGTGAATTTCTGGTATTGGCTGGCTACACAAACATGGTTAGGCAATGGTTTGTTTCGTTTTACCATGCAATATCCGCAGTGGTTTGCATGGATGGTGGATGTACTCAAACGTTTTGGATGGATTAATATGAGTGTGGCAAAATTTGTACACGCTTATATTGACAACAAAAGAATGCGTGATGATTTATATCATATCTGGACTACGATGAGAAAATTTCGACCACGGTTGAGGAATGTGAAGAAGAATATCAGTGACTATAAAATTCCCGTTCAACTTGTATTTGGTGAATATGACAGAGTAATTTTAGCTGCGAATGGATTTCGTTTTCAAAAAGGGATGGAGCAACTTATAAATGTAAGCGTAATTAAAAGCGGTCATCAATTACTAAGGGAAAAAAATGCGGAATTGATAAAGTACTTTTTGGATTATACTATTAATTCAAATGAAGAATTAGGTATTTACTGATAGTTTTATGGAGCGTAACTTTTCTGCTGTTCTATAAAACAATCCTTATTTTGCATCATGCTCTGGTGTATTATTTCAATATTTCTTATCGGGTTCTACAGTTTGCTGTTACTGCTTTACAAATATTGGTATGCAAAGCTTACAATCGTTCAACCACTTTCTGTATTTCAGCCTTCTGTAAAATTTACCATTCTTATTCCTGCCCGTAATGAAGAAAAAAATATTACAGCCTGTTTACAATCCATGGAATATTTGAATTATCCCAGCGATTTATTTGAAATATTGGTGATTGATGATTTTAGTGATGATGGAACAGCATCCAATGTTGGAAAATTTGCATCAGTTAAACTCATTCAGCTGAAACATATCATTTCAGAAAAAATCAATTCGTATAAAAAGAAAGCGATCGAAATCGGCATTCAACATGCAGCAGGTGACTATATTGTTACTACTGACGCTGATTGTATAGTACCTGCTGAATGGCTACGGAATTTTGCATGGATGATTGAGCAGCAGCAATGCGAATTTATTGCCGCTCCTGTAGCCATGAAAGAAGAATCATCGTTTATTAAATTATTTCAAAATCTTGATTTTATAAGTCTGCAAGGCATTACTGCCGCAAGTGTTGGTGCCGGCTTTCACAGCATGTGCAATGGTGCTAATTTGTGTTACAGTAAAAAAGCATTTGTGAACGTGGATGGTTTTAAAGATGTAGACCATATTGCCAGTGGTGATGATATGCTGCTGATGTATAAAATACAAAAAAAGTTTCCTGATAAAGTGTATTACTGTCACACACCTCAAAGTATTGTGCTTACTAATCCTGTTGAAACGTTAAACGAATTTTTTCAGCAACGTATCCGGTGGGCCAGCAAAGCAGATAAGTATAATGATAAGCGTATATTTTGGGTTTTGTTATTGGTATATCTGCTCAATCTTTATTTATTGATATTGTTTATTGCGGGTTTCTTTCAACCGGAAATATGGATTTTATTAGTAGGGGCATTGTTTATAAAAACAATTGTAGAATTATTCTTTTTAATACCTGTTGCCGTTTTTTTTAAAAAGCAATCCTTACTGATCTGGTTTCCGGTAATGCAACCCTTTCATATTATTTATACCGTAGCAGCGGGATGGTTAGGAAAGTTTTCTAATTACAGCTGGAAAGGCCGTAACGTAAAATAAAAGGATGGTATTATTTTCCATAAAGAATCCTAACTTCATAAATCATTACGATTCTATCATCTAATCTTATGAATAAAATCCCCATTCTTTTTGGGTTGATTTTTCAAGCAATCCTTTTAAAAGCACAGGATTCTGTGCTTTTAGCTGCCCGTCATCTTGATTTGCAGAATGGGTTGGCAGATCATCATGTTAAATATATTTTTCAGGATAAACGTGGCATCATCTGGCTCAACACAGTTAACGGGCTGCAACGTTTTAATGGTAACCAGTTTTATACATTTACTTACAATCCGCAACAACCCGGTCAATCACTTCCCTCCGGTATTATGAACTTTGGTATTGCGGAGGATAAAGAAGGCAATATCTGGTCAGTAACAGAACACGAAGGGCTTGTGAAAATTCAGCAAGCTACAGGAAACGTAAGTAGTTTTCGTCAATTTGTACAAAGCCGTGAACAACTTCGTACACATACTGTTATTTCCACCAAAAAAAATAAACTCTACGTTTCAAGTGTAAACGGATTGCAACAAATCATCAATGATACATTACGAACAGTACTTCTTGATCATACAATTGCAAACGACCGGGAACGAAAGAATCAACGCAGCATTGTACATGATCAACAAGGCCGCCTTTGGATTGCAACAAGCAAAGGTTTTTTAATGCTGGATGAAAAACAAAACTGGTTTTACAAAGAGAAAAATCCAAAGGGAATCAAGCTGCTCAACAACAGTTACAACATTTCAGCCGTATTAAATGATAGAGACGAACAGATCTGGTACAGCAGCTGGCAGCTACAGGAAGAGAATAAACGGTTTCTGTATAAATATGATTTACGCAAAAACCGGATTGACAGTGTGTTACTGCCGCAACCTGCCACAGACAATGATGCGTTTTTCAGCATTCCCATTGCTTTTACACAGGATCAGCAGGGACATACATGGATGGCAACACTTGGTGGTCACCTGTACGTGTACAACAGTTCTATGCAATTGCTTAACGATTACAGTTATTTGCAATGGGGTGAAAAAAGAACTAGAGCGGAAAATTTATATTCATTGTTTTGTGATACTGAAGGCAATGTATGGATTAGTTGTGCTGAAGGTATTTTTATTGCTACATCAAAATCAAACAGTTTTATTGCTTCTGTCTCAATCAGCAAAGAAAATTTTTCAATGCAGGATGATAATACTACCGTCATGGTGGCTGTTTCAAGTAAAGCATATCTCAACAACAAAGGAAAAGGCATCTATTACTGGGATAAAGAAACCAATCAACTGCAGTTAATCAAACAAACTGCAACCAACGGAACCTGGAAAAATTTTCAAACCTTTCTTACCTCTTTTCAAAACAGACTGTACTTTACCCCATGGTTCAGCGATGCTGTTATTTATTATGATGAACACACAAGTAAGTTTCATCCTTTTATAGAGCCGGAGGTTCTGCAACATCTGGGTGTAAAAAGTATCCCACTTGATAATAAATTGCTCTTTGCAGGAAAATATTCTATCAAACGTTTCTCCACTGATGGACATTTCATTGATTCTGTGCAACTCAACCGGCAACACAGTATTCTTACCGACTGGAAAGTAATCGGTAATATATGTCTGTTGATTGATACAGGTGCCGTTATTTACCTGCTCCAAACAAAAGGGGCACTTACGGCAAAAAAAATTGTTGATCTTGATCTCCGTGGTTCTGTATTTAAAATCAGTAGTACCAATCGGCATTACTTAATAGGTACACAATACGAAGGCATAAAAATTATTGACAAAAAAGGGAACCTGGTAAAAACCATCAGTACAAATGACGGATTACTTTCCAATAATATCTTCAACATTTTTACTGACGAAGAAAACAGAATCTGGATTGAAACGCCAAACGGTTTTAATTATATCAGTGATCCGGATAAACTGGAAGTATATACGGTACCGCAACTGGATAAACGTTATAACCGCTTCATTTCTGCAAGGTATGATGGACATTTAGGATTTTATCTGTTGTATAAAAACAGGGTAGAACATGTTCCTTATCTCTCGTTTGAAAAACCAACTGCAAAGCCATTTGTGTTTACAGCTGTGCGTGCAGGAGAACAAATGCTGCCGCTGCAAAGCAATAAAAAACCGGTTTCGCTTTCCTGGAAAAATAACAGCCTCAGTGTTGAGTTTGCAGCATTAGATTATATACATGCAGGCAGTATGCAATACCGTTACCGGCTTAACGGAAAAAAAGACGATTGGATTACTGCAGGCAACAGTAACAACACCATATTTGCCAATCTCAAACCGGGCAATTATGTATTGGAGGTCCAATACCGGCACCCCAACGGTAACTGGCAAATGAAAAGTTTAGACTATCGTTTTGTAATTCACTCTCCTTTCTGGCAACAGTGGTGGTTTATATTGCTGCTGTTACTTATAGTTATTATTCCTGTATTTATTATTCTTCGCCGTGAATACGTTGCAAGAAAAAATATTGAACGTATCCGCTGGCAACTTTCCCGTGATTTGCATGACGATGTGGGTTCTACCCTCAGCAGCATTGCCGTGTACAGCAGTGTATTGGAAAACAGGCTGCAGCAGGAGAAAGAAAAATCGATTGTTACAGAAATCAAAGAAAAGGCAACCGACAGTATCCAGAACATGTCGGATATTGTATGGGCCATTCAACCGGAGAATGATTCCCTGCTGGATTTTGTACAACGTTTTAAAACATGGGCCCTTCCGTTACTGGAAAGCAGAAATATTCAATTCATGATGTACAGCGATGCAGGTGATGCAGGCGTTTCATTAAGTATGCTGCAACGCCGCAACCTGTACCTGGTGTGCAAAGAAGCGCTGATTAATTCCATCAAATATGCACAGGCAAGCAAGATAGCGTTTACATACAGTATTACAGGGCGTACATTACAGATAAGTTTGCAGGATAATGGAATTGGTTTTGATGAACAGCAACTCACCCGCCGCAACGGATTATTGAATATGAAACAGCGCATGGATGAATTGAACGGAACATTCAGTATCAACACAACTACGGGTAATGGATGTTGTATCACAGCAACATTGCCAATTGCATAACCCACCTGCATAATTGTGCAGGTAGTTAACAGATAATTCATGCAAAATGTAACATTGCACTGTTGAAAGAGCAGAAACAAATACCAATTGTGATCTTCGAAAACAATGAAGCTTATCGCAAAAGTCTTGAATTGTATTTTGAAGAATTTCCAGGCATCCGTATTGCAGGCAGCTATGCAGATGGTTTGCAGGCGGCCGAACGTGTGGCGGCAGCAGCAGCTGCATTGGTGCTCATGGATATTGATATGCCGGGCATTAACGGCATTGAAGCAACCATTCAAATCAAAACATCATTACCGGAGGTACAAATACTCATCTTAACCGTATTTGAAGATAACAGCCGGGTGTTTGATGCTATTTGTGCCGGTGCTGATGGGTATTTGCTCAAAAGCACGGCGCCGCATGAAATTGTAAAAGCCATTCGTGATACATTGAATGGCGGTTCGCCCATGACGCCTTCTGTTGCAAGAAAAGTATTGCAACTCTTTGGTCCGGGTAAATCAGAAAAAGGAACAGCAGCACAAAATAATCTAACCGATAAAGAAAAAGAAGTACTCAAACAACTGGTAGAAGGCAACAGTTATAAAATGATCGCTGATCATCTGCAGATTAGCGTGGACACCGTTCGTTTTCACATTCGTAATATTTATGCCAAGCTGCATGTAAACAGCGCCACAGAAGCAGTGGCACTTGCCCTCCGCAAAAAATTGATCTGATACCACCTTTCGTTACCTGCACAATCATGTGTTTTCCTGCTGATTGCTTTACTTCAATTTTACTGCATCAATTCAATCATCATCAAACCACTTCGTATGATCACCGGTTTTACAAGGCAGTTACTGTTACTTGCTTTTATCACAGCTTTAAGTATCACCTGTGCCAACAATAATAAATCAACGGAACAAACTGCAACAGTTGAAAAACAATTAGCCGTTGAGGAAATAAACCATACAACATCTGTAAACAGTACTTCAGCTAAAGAAGTAAAGGCTGCTATTGACTGTGAAACCATTCTTACCACCGCAATGGTAGAGGATGTATGCGGTAAAACAGGAATTGTTGAGCGCATAAGTTCCATTGAACGTAAAGGGGCCAACTGTAACCGTCTGTATGGTGTTGGAAAAAATGCATGGGGCGATGAACTGGTATTTATTGTAACTGTGTTGAAAGATGCTACAGCTGCTGTATCCGGCATCAACCGGATGAAAAAAGACAACACTTCAAATGGACTGCAGTCCATCAGCAATATTGGTGATGAAGCATTCACACTTGTATTTAAAGACCCGCTTTCAAAACGGGAAAATCACCAACTCATATTTCGTAAAAACGGTTATCTGGTTGAATTAAAAACAAACGAAAGCCGCAGCGCCAAAACACCATGCCCTTGTTATGAAATAGACAAACTGAAAAAGCTGGCAGAGAATGTAGCTGATAAATTATAAATGCATGCGATTTGTATTAATCATAGTCATTACTATTTTGATGAGTTGTGCCAACGAATCATCAACAAAACTGGCAGAAAACCAGCAACAGGAGTTGAATACAAATACAATACCTGCTGCTCCACAAAAAGAGGCCGTTGCTAACCTCCGGCTTTCAGATGAGGACAGACAGTACATGTCAACAGCTGAAGAAGGCGAGCTGTATTTTCAATCAGTAAAACAGTTTGAACAGAAAGGTGCTGCCGGCATTGAACGCATGTATAAACAACCTGTTGCCAATGCCAACGAATTGTACATGCTACAGCGGAATAAAATGATTGCACAACGAAAGAAAGTGGGCTTTACAGTTGCTGTTCCCCACATTCCTGCACTGTGGCAGCAACCGCAGGAAATCAAATACGATACAGAACTGGCAGATATCCAATACAGGTATGGCGATGCAGATAATTTCGGCTATGGATGGCCGCCAGACTTTGACCCTTTCAGCGGAGAAAGCACACCCAAACACAAGTACCCGTTTTATCCTGAACCGGACGACCCTGCCGGTACTGACCGCATCATGGTCATCTCCGGTTATCAATACAGCAAAGAAACTTTTTCAATGAAGAACAAAGCCGATGGTTATACCAAATCAACTATGCGGCCTTACAATCAACCTCAAAAACTATTGCTGCAATACGATCTCAAAGGCAAAATAATTCAATACGCCTTACTGCAATTATTTGTTGATGATTTTCAATCGCCCACCTATCAATCAAAATTCAGTATCTGGATCAATGGTAAAGAAATAACAGCTATGGCCGGTATCTTAAATGATCTGAAACAAGGAGGCCCCATAGGTAAACTCATATCCTTTCAAATACTGCCTGATTATTTTTCTTTATTGCAAGGCGGCAAACTGGAATTATTCATTGATGGTCCTGCAACCAATGCAGGCGATGGATTTGCAATCGACTTTGTGCAGTTGCTCATAAATCCCAAAAATATTCCGGTATCGTCCATTGAAGGGAAAGTGATCGATGCCAAAACGAAAAAGCCCCTTGAAGCTGCCTTGCTCAAAATATCTGGTGCAGGTGAAGCTGAAAGCGGGAAAGACGGAAATTTCACCATCAGCAATGTGCCTTGCGGAGTAGTGATCATACAGGGAAATAAAGCAGGTTATAAACAAGGCACCGTAAGTACCGATGTGGTTAAAGAAAACACAAGTTCAGTAATAATAAAACTGGAGCCCGAAACCAACAACACACTACAAGAACAACTGGAGCAAAAAGGAAAGATCGAATTGTATGGAATTTATTTCGATATCGATAAAGCAACCCTGAAACCTGAATCAGAAAAAACTTTGAAACAGTTGCTCGTATTTATCAATGCCCACCCAGGTACTGCACTGGAAATAGGCGGGCATACCGATGCACAGGGAGATAATGCATACAACCTTCAGCTATCGCAGCAGCGTGCAGAAGCTGTAATTAGCTGGTTGAAGGCAAACAAAGCAACGGTAACTAATCTCAGTGCAAAAGGTTATGGCGAAACAGAACCGGTAGCCGATAATTCAACCGAAACAGGAAGGGCATTAAACCGCCGTGTAGAAATTAAACACAACTATTAAATATGAAAAAGATGAATCCTTTTATTCTGCTCATCGTTTTACTGGCAGCGTTACAGTCCTGTGGCAGCAGCAATGTTAATTATGCATCACAGGAACAGCAAACCAACAAAACAACCACTGCCATGCAGGACAGCAAAACAGAAACAAATGCAAATGAAGACATGCCATCAGAAAAATGTGAATTCATTTTTCCTTCCGGCTTGAAAAACGAATTGAAAAGTGATGCTGTAAAAGCAAACCTTCCCATTCAAACAGACAGTGTTTGTATGATGATGTTTGAAAACAAAACAACCAAAGCTGAGCTTACGCTCATTGCAGAAAAGCATACAGATCTTGCCCTGCTTGGACGAAAAATTCAGGCATTTGAATACATGCCTAATTCCCGTGGTAAGATAGATGCCGGTGATGCGGGAACACTTTACAGGCAAACAGAAAAACATACAGATATCATTTTTGCTGCATTCCGGATTGGTCCCTATGGTTGCAGTATTACGAGCAAAATGAAAACCGGTGACCCTGCCACCAGCGGTATTCTCTTTGATGAAGATAAAATAGCTGAGCTCGCCATTGCATGGAGCAATCAACTTAAACAATTACTGAAATGAAACAATTCATTCTCTTCGTTCTTCCGTTATTTTTTTCAACGCTGCTTGTTGCACAGCCTTTCAGCCTCGATAAAAAAATAAAACCGGTAAAACTGCAGCTTAAAGAACAGAAAGACTGGAAAGGAGCAAAAGCCATTGCTGCAAAAGGAACACTTACAAGTGAAGGCGATTATTATTATGTGAAAGGTGCTTCTATGTTTCAGCCTATTGATATTTTTTTATTGGGCGATGATGGGAAGAAAATAAAAATGGAAGTGGTAAAGAACAACTGGAAAGATGTAAATGCAAGTGCTTCCACCAACGATGCAGCTGATGAAATTGCCAATATTAAAATAAGAACTTATGGCGATTTCGGAATTCGTGTGTTTGCAAACGAAGCGGGAGGCAATTATCAACTTGTTGTATATGCAAGTCCTGATATAAAACATGCTTTGGTTTCACCATTCGTACCATTGAAAAATGCTGCAAAAACAACTGCTGCAAAAACAAACGTAACAGGTAAAGACGAAACAAAAACGAACCCATTGCTGTGGATACTGGGTGCCGCAGTGCTTGTACTAATTGGAGTAGTGGCTTTCTTACTTCGAAAAAGGAAAGGTACAGGTATATTACTTGCTGCATTGATACTCCATTTGATTTCATATGAACCCGCATCGGCACAGCGAAGAGGAATTGAATTTGACTATGAAGGTATGTGGGAAGCTGTGCAGGGTGAAAAAGCAGAAAAGCTGGCTGAAAAAATTAAAAAGCTAAAGGAAGCAATGATCAGTACCAAAGATTTTGCTGAGCAATACATGGGTTTGGGTGAATGTTTAAGTATGCCCTCACCTCCGGGCATGCCAACAATTCCATCGTTTTGTGCACCTGAAGAAGAAGGGGCTATGGGTACAGTAAGTGGCGGCGCCGCTGATTGTGCCCGTTGTTTTATTGAAGCACGTACAGAATTCAATAATGTTCGATACAATCTGGAACAGCTACGTATCATTTACAAATGCACCAAAGATTTTTCAGACAAAGCAATTGCTTTTGGTGATAATGCATCGGGTGTGCATGGGGTATCGGGTATGGCATGGCAGGCACAGCGTGCTAAAATTGAAGGATCGGTAAAACGGTTAAAAGATACTTATGACGCAAAGTACACCGAACTGCTGGCGAGACTGCAGCAAAGTATGATGGAGTTGTCAGTTTGTGAAGAAGAGTTTGGCACACCCGATTGGTACGATCGATACGGGTATATGTTTTATGAGTTTGTAAAAGAAAAATACAAACGCAGCGGCGATTAATAACAGATTTTCAAACCAATAAGCGATAAAAATGCAAAAAATAATACTGGTTTTATTAGCGGCACTCGCTGCTAGTTATTCAACAGCATTCACACAGGTAAAAACAAGAGTAGTTGCCAAGCCATCAAATTCCAATGCCAGTGGTACCACTACAACAGCTACCCCTGCAAACAATAATACGATTGCAGATTGTAAGCAAATAAGCGGCACCGTTGTTGAAACCACACTTATGGCAGGTGCCTTTCAATCGCTTGATTGTAAGCTGGATCATAAAGAAGGTTTTTTAAAAATCGGTAATACCCGTTCTTCTTTCACAATAGCTGAACACAAAATCAACAAGCCCGGACACAACTGGGTGTATTCTGTAAACGACATCAACTCGTTTAAACATTTACTCAGGGCAGAAAAAAATAATTTCTACCTGTACATTGAATTTGAAGGGAATGGCAATGAACTTAAAGGTAAATGCCCCGGTTGCGCCAACGCCTTTGAAGACAGTCGTGCACCTGATATCAATTGGGAAGGAAAAAGGGTAGCACGCATTCAACTCAAACCTGTTGCATATCAAAACAGCATCAGTTTTCAGGTAAAGGAAGTGGAACTTGTAGGAAAATTTGAAATAAACGGTCCTGTAGATATATTCATGCCCACTGTAAATTTTTTAGAGCTCGCTATAAAAAAAGCAATTGAATCACAACTGAAGAAATACCTCAACAATGCTGTTGTAAAAAAACAAATTGCCGATGCCTTTAAACCGGTAGTAGAAAAAACAGGCTTTAATAAAATTCAAAACGTGTATATGTCAGACGGGCAATTGTTCATTTGCGGCGCAACTGTTCAAAAGGTGAATATAAAATAATCAATCATTATCAAATGAAGTCGCTATTCTTATCCATTTTAATAGAGGTGTTTGTCGTTTTTGCTGTATCAGCACAGATCAAAGAAAAGATCAATACCGTTATTGGTAACAACAAAACCATTGCGCCTGCCATTGGTAAAAAAGTGTATACCATTCCCCGCACAAGTAATGCAGCAGCAGAACAGTTGAATCAACTTGAATTTAATCAGACTAACACGCTCAATGCACGGCTGATTGAAATTACAAAAGAGGACCTTGACCGTAAAAAAGTACGCACCTGGAACATCAATCCCAGGCGCCCGGTTCTGGCTAATATGCGTTTCTCTTATTATGGCTGGGCAGGAGATAAAAACCACTTTACTATTATGCCGTTAAAGTATCCGGGAAGTACTAATTATGTCATGTTTCCGGGTTCTCTGCATTTTGAGAATGCAGTAGGAGGTAAGGAGTATCGCATGCGGATGAATATAAAAATTGACCCTTATGAGCGAAGCACAAACGAACGTGGAAAAGTCTTTATTGGTTTTACACCCGTGGACAGCTATTATTATGAAATCAAACAAAGTAACTATGTATCCGGTGGCACTGAAGAAATTGTTTTTGTGTTTAAATCAGAAGAAAGCGGACATGTGATAATCAAAATAAGTGCTTTTATGTTTAGTGGTCCACGCATGGACCAGGACCCCAAACCGTTATACATCAGTTCCATTTCAATTGAAGAGTTATGATGACTACACACTATAAAAAACAACACAACAGTTTTTGCTTTACTTTTAATCCATGCCGGGTCATGAATATTCATTTATCAAAACGTTCTGGAAAAAACTACGCCGCAATAAAGGCGCTGTTTTTGGATTGGCTGTTATAATACTTGCATTATTAACGGCCGTATTTGCTTATGTACTGGCTCCTGACAATACACCTGATGCCAACAGAATTATTGTTGAAATTGCAGCAAAGAAACCGTGCTATCAGCAACAATTCTTCAAATTCAAAAAAGAAAACAAAACTGATATTGGTAATTATTTCTCGGGCAAAGAGGATAGGTATCAATTTGTGCCTATTACGACCTATAAAGTTTTAAATGACAGCATAGAGGCAGCAAAGTATATAGATGATGGCCTTACTGAAATCATGAAGTTTCCTTTAAACGGACGAAAAGCAACTGATGCTGTTGAAACAAAAACCTTTTGGTTCGGTACTGATAAATTTGGCCGGGATATTTTAAGTCGTCTCCTTATTGGTACAAGAGTAAGTTTAGGTGTAGGGTTTATTGCCGTGCTTATTTCACTTACCGTTGGTATTTTTCTCGGCTCCATTGCCGGTTTCTTTCGTGGCAGAACTGATGATATTGTGATGTGGTTTGTAAATGTTGTATGGAGTATTCCCACCTTACTGCTGGTATTTGCCATTACACTGGCATTGGGCAAGGGTTACTGGCAGGTGTTCATTGCCGTTGGTTTAACGCTTTGGGTGAATGTAGCACGTTTGGTTCGTGGACAAGTACTCAGCATACGTGAACTCAATTATATTGAAGCAACAAAGGCCATGGGGTTTTCCGCTGCCAGAACCATTATCCGTCACATCCTTCCTAATATCATGGGTCCGGTAATGGTGATTGCCGCTTCCAACTTTGCCAGTGCTATCGTGATTGAAGCAGGCTTGAGTTTTCTGGGTTTGGGTGTGCAACCACCGCAACCCAGCTGGGGATTGATGATCAAAGAAAACTACAATTTCATCATCACCAATAATCCCATGCTGGCCATAGCGCCCGGTATTGCTATTATGTTATTGGTACTTGCATTCAACTTATTGGGTAATGGATTAAGGGATGTGCTGGATGTAAGAAATTAGAAGCCATCAGACGCCCTCGTCGGATGGCGATAACAACAAGATTTTAATTCCGTCCGACGAGGGCGTCTGACGGGGCGTACTCTTTTTCCAAACATCAAACGTTTGCAAACTTTATACAACTTGTTGTGCTTTGATTTGATACTTATTTTTAATCCCCTCTTGATTACAGCAAATTATTGCTGATAATGACTATCTTTTACCTCCAACCAAAACCAAACCATGATTGCTTCCAAACCACGCCTGAGTTTCTGGCAGATCATTAATATGAACTTCGGATTCTTTGGTCTTCAATACAGTTTCGGGCTACAGCAAAACAGCATGAGCCCCATTTACAAATATCTTGGAGCCAATGAAGCTGAACTTCCCTATTTATGGCTTGCCGGGCCAATGACCGGATTGATAGTACAACCTATCATCGGCGCCATGAGTGATAAAACAGTTACAAAATGGGGAAGACGAACACCATATTTTTTAATTGGTGCTGTTATTTGCAGCCTTGGCTTATTTTTTATGCCTTATAGCCAAACTTTATGGATGGCCGCAAGTTTACTTTGGATTTTAGATGTAGGTAATAATGTAACACAAGAACCTTATCGTGCGTTTGTATCAGATAAATTGGATAAAAGTCAACACTCACTTGGCTTTCTCACTCAAAGTGCATTTACAGGGTTGGGACAAACATTAGCTTATCTCACACCTTCTATTTTAATATGGCCCGGTATGAGTGAAAGCGCAAAAGTGAATGGTCATATTCCTCTTACCATCTTTGTTGCATTTATTATCGGCTCTGTTTTTTCTATCGGCTCTATCTTAGTTTCTGTTACTACCACGAAAGAGATTCCTTTGACAGATGAGGAAGTAAAACGCATTAAAGCAACTCCCGGAGGGCTCTTACATACTTTCAAAGAAATTATTGATGCGTTCAAAGACATGCCCTTAACAATGAAACAACTGGCGTTGATGAAGTTTTTTCAATGGTACGCCATGTTTTGTTATTGGCAGTATGTAACGCTGTGTGTATCAAAAACCTTTTTTGATACTACAGAGAGTACATCACCGCTCTTTGATAAAGCAAATTATATTTATGGACAAGCAGGAGCATTTTATAATTTCATTGCATTTCTATCTGCCTTCCTTCTGGTGCGCCTTGCTAACAAATTAGGGCCAAAAGTGGTACATGCGGTGTGTTTAACACTTGCAGGAATCAGTATGATGTGTATTCCGCTTATTCATGATAAAACAACTTTGTTTTTCCCGATGGTTGGTATTGGTTTGGCATGGGCAAGCATTATGGGTAATCCTTACATTATGCTTGCAGGAAGTATTCCGCCTGAACGAACAGGTGTGTACATGGGGATCTTTAATATGTTTATTGTAATTCCTATGATGATTCAAATTTTTACACTTCCTCTTTATTATAATTCTTTGCTTGATGGTAATCCTCAAAATGTAATTCGCTTAGCCGGAGCATTATTGATATGTGCCGCAATAGCAGTAATGTTTGTAAAAGTTCAGGAACCAAAAGGAGATATTATTATACCTGCAGGAGGAGGACATTAGTATGAATAAAAAACTCATCTTCTGGTCCATCACTGTTGCATTGGGAGGATTGTTATTTGGAATGGACGTAGCCAATATCTCGGGTGCAGAACAACGCATTCAAAAACTCTGGAACCTGAGTGATTGGATGCATGGCACTGCTATTGCCATGGCTTTATACGGAACGATACTTGGCGCAGCAGGTGGCGGTATTCCTGCCAATAAGTTTGGAAGAAAGAAAACATTAATCCTCATCGGTATTATCTTTTTTGTTTCAGCACTCGGCAGTGCGTTGGTGAATGATGTGTATAGTTTTATGGCTTTTCGTTTTTTAGGTGGATTGAGTATCGGCGCTTCATCAGTTGTAGCGCCTGTTTATATTTCTGAAATTGCACCGCCGCAACACAGAGGCAAGATGGGAATTGCATTTCAACTGAATGTAGTAGCAGGTATTTTGCTTGCTTACTTTATCAATTATTTATTGCAGGGCGTAGGTGGCGAAAACGACTGGCGTTATATGCTGGGTATTATTGCCATTCCTTCTTTGTTTTTTTCGGTGATGATGTTGTTTACACCGGAGAGTCCACGTTGGTTACTACTGAATAAAAATGATGAACAAGGCGCCCGTATTATTTTTGAAATGAGCGGTGCCAATGCCGATGAACTGATTCATGAAATTAAAAATACGATTACACCAAAGAAAGAGTCATTGTTCTCCGGTAAGTTTTCAAAACCATTGTTACTGGCTTTTTTATTGGCATTCTTCAATCAATTGTCAGGTATTAATGCCATCATTTATTTTGCACCACGTGTATTTGAAATGGCAGGGCTTGGTAAAGATGCTGCGTTTCTTTCCAGTGCCGGTATTGGTATTATCAATTTTCTTTTTACAATTCTTGGTTGGTATTTAATTGACCGCAGCGGCAGAAGAACATTGATGTACATCGGTTCTGTTGGTTATATTATTTCACTTACGTTAATGTCGCTGGCTTTTGCCGGTGTAATTGACGGAGGGGTTCCCATTTTTGTTTTTCTGTTTATTGCAGCACACGCTATTGGTCAAGGTTCGGTGATATGGGTTTTTCTTTCGGAGATATTTCCCAACTCAGTTCGTGCATCAGGAACATCGTTCGGCTGTTTAACACATTGGTTTTTTGCGGCAATTATTTCACAGACCTTTCCGTTTTTTGCAGGAAGCCTTGGTGGTGCCACCATCTTCGGATTTTTTGCTGTAATGATGGTGTTGCAATTATTATTTGTGTGGAAGATGATGCCCGAAACAAAAGGAGTAGCATTAGAAGATATGCATAAGACAACAATGGTATTGCATTAACGATAAAAAATACATATGAAAATTCTCTGTATTGGTGAAGCACTTATTGATATGATTTGCACAGATAAAGGCAAAGCATTAAGTGATGGCGAAAACTTCTTAAAGAAACCCGGTGGTGCTCCCACGAATGTAGCTGCTGCCATTGCTGCATTGGGTGGTGAGGTGGAACTGAGTGCCAAAGTAGGCATTGACCCGTTTGGTAAACATTTGATTGATGTGATGCAGGATTTTGGCGTTCGTACCAAACACATGCTGCAGGATGCACATCATTTCACTACGTTTGCGTTTGTATCGTTAATGGAAAATGGTGAACGTGATTTCTATTTCAATCGTGGTGCTGATGGTCAATTAACGAAAGAAGAAGTGGATGCCATTGATTTAGCTGATGTTTCCATTGTGCACTTTGGCTCAGCTACAGGATTTTTAGATGGACCGTTGAGAGAAGCGTATGTGCATTTATTGCAAAAAGCAAAAGCTGAAAATTGTTTCATCAGCTTTGACCCCAACTACCGTCATCTGTTATTTCAAAATAATAAAGCTTCCTTTATTAAACAATCATGGAATTTTTTACAGCAATGTGATTTCTTTAAAGTGAGTGATGAAGAAGCGATGATGCTTACTGATACGTTGACCGTGCAGGAAGCAGCTGAAGTATTTCACCTAAAAACAAAAGCTGTATTTGCCATTACGGTTGGCAAAGAGGGAACGATACTGGGCATAAACAATGAAACGCATATTGTGCCAAGTATAGCCATTACACCTGTTGATACTACAGGAGCAGGTGATGCATTTACAGGTGCTGTGTTGTACCAGTTAAGGGATAAAACAAAAGCATCATTAAGTATAGATGATTGGAAAAAAACTATTGCCAATGGTAATAAAGCAGGTGCACGCACTTGTGAATACTTGGGTGCCATGGAAGCATTTAAACATTTAAGCAGCGATATATTTAACTGATATGTACAATTTTGGTTTGCACGAACATATTAATGCCATCCTCAAAGAAAAAAAGATGGATGTAGCGGGTAAAGACAACTCGTTTTACACTCGTATGCTTGCCAATGCCGGTGCTGTTTTTGAATTGTACCTGGAACTCTATCAGCACAGGTCTGATTCAGAGGAATTATTTGACCGATTAATTCATACAGTAATTAATGCGTATGAAACAAGAAGCGCCGCATTAAAACAAAGGGATACAGAAAAATTACAGAAAGAGCATTGGTTCCTCAGCAATGAAATAACCGGAATGAGTTTATATGTGGACCGTATTTGCGGCGATATAAAAACCATGCAAAACAAACTCGATTACTTTGAACAACTCGGTGTAAATTTTTTACACCTGATGCCTTTGTTTGAAAGTCCGCCAAATGAAAGTGATGGCGGTTATGCCGTAAGTAATTTCAGAAAAGTAGATGAGCGTTTTGGTACATTGGAAGATTTAAAGGCATTGCAATCCAACATGCAGGAACGTAATATGTACCTGATGCTGGATATTGTTTTGAATCATACGTCACACAAACATGAGTGGGCGCTCAAAGCAAAGCAGGGCGAAAAACAATACCAGGATTATTTTTATTTCTATAACGACAGAAGTCTGCCCGATGAATATGATAAAACAATGCCTGAAGTATTTCCTGAAAGTTCACCCGGCAGTTTTACCTACATCAAAGAAGTGAACAAATGGGTGATGACGGTTTTTCACAACTATCAATGGGATTTGAATTATACCAATCCGCAGGTATTCATTGAAATGCTGGATACCATTTTCTTTTATGCAAATCTCGGCGTTGATATTTTGCGGATTGATGCCCCTGCGTTCATCTGGAAACAACTGGGAACCACCAGTCAGAACCTTCCGCAGGCACATACCATTCTTCGGTTAATCAAACAGTGTGTGCAGATTGCAACACCGGGTATGGCATTGCTGGGCGAAGCGATTGTGGCTCCCAAAGAAATCATGAAATACTTTGGTACGGGTAATTATACAGGTCGTGAATGTGATTTTGCTTACAACGCTACACAAATGGCCTTGCAGTGGGATATGCTGGCAACAGGTGATACCAAAGTAATGCTGGCTGCACAGCAGGAGATTTTGAAAAAACCATATGGTACTTCGTGGATTACTTATACACGTTGTCATGATGATATTGGTTTAGGTTATGATGATGACATGATTGCAGCAGCAGGATATAATCCGTATGAGCACAGAAAGTTTATTAAAGATTATTACAGTGGTGCCTATAGCGGCTCACCTGCCACAGGTGCTTTGTTTAGTGTAAATGATAAAACAGGTGATGCACGCATTAGCGGCTCACTGGCTTCTTTATGCGGGTTGGAAAAAGCACTCAGTGAAAAAGATGAAAAAGCAATTGAGCTGAGCATCCAGAAAATTTTATTGATGCAGGCACATAGTTTCTTTTTAGGTGGAGTGCCGATGTTATTTTATGGTGATGAATGTGGCTATACCAATGATTACAGTTATCTGAAAGAGGATGGCAAGAGTTATGACAACCGGTGGATGCATCGTCCGCTTATTGACTGGAAGAAGAATAAAAAAATTGATAAAGAAGGAACAGTAGAACACCACATCTTTACAGGTATACAAAAGTTAATTGCGATACGCAAACAACTTTCAGTGATTGCAGATAAAAGCAACATCAGTTGGGTTACGCCGCACAATATTCATGTAGCAACCTATCTGCGTGAACAGAATGGCTCCCGTTTTTGGGGTGTATTTAATTTTAAAAACGAAGCTTCGTTTCTTACCTGGTATGCATTTAAAGAAAAAGGAAATCCACCTGCAACTTTGTACGACCACTGGACAGGCGAAACAGTAACGGTGGGAAGCGACCATGAGTTTTTAGTGTTGAAGCCGTATGAGTTCCGACTTCTCGAGGCATAACCGATTGCTTCCAAATTCATACCTTGCTCAAATGAAACCCCGCATTAAAATCTGTTGTATTTCATCCATAGAAGAAGCAAAGCTGGCTGTTGCACATGGAGCATCTGCATTGGGATTGGTAGGTCCGATGCCCAGTGGTCCGGGTGTGATAAAAGATGAATTGATTTTTGATATTGCAAAAACAGTTCCACCGCCTATTGGAACATTTCTGCTAACAAGTGAAACTAAAGCAGATGCTATCATTGCTCATCATCAAAAAGTATTGACGAATACGATTCAGATTGTGGATGCTTTAAGTGAAGGAACATATCAACAAATTAAAATGGCATTGCCGTCTGTAAAATTAGTTCAGGTGATTCATGTGATTGATGAAAGCAGTGTGGAGGAAGCAGTACGCATCAGTGAAGAAGTAGATGCTTTGTTATTGGATAGCGGTAATCCCAACCTGGCAATAAAAGTATTGGGAGGTACAGGTAATACCCATAACTGGACATTGAGCAGAAAAATTGTAGAGCAGGCTAAAGTACCTGTGTTCCTCGCTGGTGGTTTAAAAGCAGAAAATGTGAAACAGGTGATTGAAGAAGTACAGCCCTTTGGTTTGGATTTGTGCAGCAGTGTGCGGACAGATAAAAAATTAGATGCAGATAAACTGGATGCATTTTTTAAAGCTGCCTGGAGCTAGTGATATTTTTTTATCAATGCCAGTAACACACCATTCGTCCACCCAAAACCATCCTGGCCTTCATACTCTCCTCCGCCTGCTTCGAGATGTGTATCTACTACATTGTATTTTTCCATGAGCTTTCCCGTTCTTGTAAAAACATCAATATTCAGTTTTACCCAACGCTTTGCGATTTCATCAGCAAGTGCGTTATAATTATACTTAATTAGTCCAATATAACTCATCCATTGCAACGGTGCCCAGCCATTGGGTGCATCCCATTGCTGACCTGTTGTATAAAGTGTGGTAACCAATCCACCGTTTTTTAAAAAGTCTTTTTGATAAACAGCAGCAATAGCATTTGCCTGCTGTTCCGTTGCAATCCCAAAGTATAATGGAAATGAAGCTGCTAATGATTGTACAGTTGTTGGTTCTGCGTTAATGAAATCATAATCGGTATAAAATTGCAAGGTTTTATTCCAGCAATAAAATTGAATGGCCTCTTTTCTATTTTGTGCTGCACTGGTATATTTCTTTTCATTCACCTCATTTCCCAGCAACAGATACGCTGTTGCAATTGTTACCTCCAAATGATACATCAAACAATTTAAATCAACTGGAACAATCTCAGTTGTATGAATAGTATCAAATTTTTTTACATCAGCAAACCATCTGCAACTGTAATCCCATCCGCTTTCTGCACCTGCACGCAGGTGACGATACATTTGCTGCGGTTCAGTATGTGCATGCGCCAGCTCCACATCTTCTCTATAGGATTCTGGTCTTGGTGTATCAAACGCATCCCAGTAACGATTCAATACAGCACCATTACTCATCAGCACTACATGTTTCACTGCAATGTTTCGTTTATTCAACTGTTCGTTTCCATTCATCCAAAAAGAATATTCCTTTTCCAGTTGTGGTAAAAACGTAATTAACTCCTGCTCACCATTTATAGCAGCCAGTAATTGCACCATCATTGAAAAAAAAGGTGGTTGTGAGCGTCCGAGATAATACGTTCTGTTGCCATTGGGAATAAACCCAACTTCATCAATAAGATGTGCAAAATTCTTTACCATATTTTCAATCATCGCATGGCGGCCGCTTGCCTGCAAACCAAGCATGGTAAAATAACTGTCCCAGTAATATACTTCACCAAAACGTCCACCCGGTACCACATAAGCGTTGGGCAATGGTATCAATGAGCCGCCTGCTTCATCTGGTTTTCGTGTTAATACATCCCACAACTGATGAATGTGCTCTTCAACAGATGAGGTTTTTAAAATTGCATCTGCTGCAAATGCTTTGGGCAAATGAAAATGCTCCAGCACAAATGCTTTTAAATCAAAACCAGCTTTATCTTTCTGTTGCAGGTAGCGTTGCAAAATTTCTTCCGGATTTATTTTTGGTGAACAATCCACAAAGGTTTTTCCATCAGCAAAAACTTTTTGCAGTTGTACATCGTGAAAAAGGGGATGCAAGTCGAATATTTGTTTTGCAGGATTCATTAATGAGCAGCAGAAGTGTTGATTTCAATAATACCGGAAGTAAATTTTTTCTGTTGTTTATAGAAAAAGTAAATAAAAACACATAAGAGTATAATCGGAATAAAGGAGAAATAAAACGCATTTAAACCTCCCACTTTATCAAATAAAAAACCTGTAATAACAGAACCAAGTGTTCCGCCAATGGCTGAAAAAACAACAATCAATCCACTCATTGCTCCGTGTTTTACTTTTGGAAGTGAAGCCAGAATAACAGAATTAATAGCAGGATAAATAGGTGCCAGAAAAATTCCGATTAACGGAAAAACAAAAGCCACCATCGGCATTTCTGAAAAACCTGTTACAGGTAAACCGTTTGCAGCATTTTGAGCGAGTTGAAGCGATATAAACAAAACGATACTGGCACCTGCAAGACATCCGATTAAAACAACAAACCAGCTTAATCTGCGTAAAACGATACCTGCTAAAAAACGACCGAGTGCAATGGATGCTGAAAGAATACTACCCATAATAATCGCAAGCTGTTCGGTTAATTTTAAAACATCTTTGTTAAATGTAGGAATCCAGTTCATGGTACTTTGCTCAATGAGTACATAAAAGAAAGCACAACCAACAAATGAAATCACTAATGGTAAAACCGCAAGCCTGAGCATCGCTGTAAGTTCACTTCCAGCAGAAACTGGCTGTTTGTTTTTGATAATAGATTCATCAAGTTTGGCTGAAAATAAAATCAGAAATGCCAACACTGCAAGTCCACCTACAATGTAGTAGGTATGAAACCAGTTGCCTGTTTCTGGCTGTTGGGAAAAAGCAGCAAATAAATAGTAACCACATAATACACCAACCATAAAAAAACTTTCAATAAAATTCATCAGGCTCAGATGTTCTTTTTCAGAATTGGTAACCAGGCCAATTGTACCGAATACGGAAACCTTCACTAAGCCAAATGAAAAACCTGAGACAGCTGCAAGTATCTTAATGGCCATAAAAAACTTAACTGATGGTATAATAAAACATGAAACAGCAACGGCTATTAATGCAATAAGCATAGATTTCTTATAACCGATTCTTGAAATGAATGCACCCACAATGAAAGAAGCAACTGCTATACTGATATCTTTATAGGGGTCCAGGTAAGAAGCCTCCTGTTTATTTACGGAAAAATAAGTTTGTACCAATAATATTACTGTACCCACACTATTCAACAAAATGGCAAAAACAAAATAATTAAGGAAGAGTGACAGCTTTACTCTGAACGTATTCATGGCAAGTTGGTTGTTAAAATCATTTTCCGCAAAGGCACAAAGAACACAACGGCATGTACCTTGAAGAAAACAGTTTGTTTGTAATCTTTTCTAAATATACTTTTTACAATACAACCTGCCAAAGTAAAACACTATAAAGAACCTCCTTGTACCAATAAAGAGGGAACGCAAACGTTTTCGCCTGCCGGTTCACGCTTTAAACGCCTTGTCATTTGTTCAAATGCAAGTTTGCCAAGTTTATGCCCGCTTGTTTCAATGTAAGTAACGTTAGGGCTGTACAGTGAGGGAATAAATCCATTACTGATGCTGATAACAGCAATATCAGCAGACACTTTTAGATTTAGTTCCTGAATAGCTTTCATGGTGCCCATCAGAATTAAATCGCCCATACAAAAAACAACAGATGGCTTTTTGGCTTTAATTTCTTTCAAGGTAATTTCATAAGCGGGCTGAATGGTATCAGGATGATGAATGAAAAGTTCCGTTGATGGTGCTTTTGTTTTGAATGTTTTTACAAATGCTGCTTCACGCAGTTTGGTTAAACTCAAATGCGGATGACCAAACAAAGCCAGCACTTTGTTTTTCCCGGCAGCAATGATGGCATCAGCCGCCATGCTTGCCGCATCAGCATCAGCTAAGGAAACTTTGGTAAAAGAGTTTCCCTGAGGTACACGGTCAATAAATACCACAGGCACATCAATATCTTCCATACGTTGAAACAGACTCACATCATCTGTTTCAACAGTAACGGCAGCAAATACACCCATTACCATGTGCTTGCGAAAAATTTGTAAACACTCCGCTTCTGTTACAGCACTGTCGCCGCTTTGCATAATGAGTACAGAATAACCGTTTGCCCTGGCATCTTCTTCTACCGATG
The DNA here is from genome assembly GCA_964409025.1 of uncultured Chitinophagaceae bacterium. Lineage (GTDB taxonomy): Bacteria > Bacteroidota > Bacteroidia > Chitinophagales > Chitinophagaceae > Lacibacter. The sequence goes on from CAYPBV010000005.1 coordinate 42,290, forward strand.
CAATAAACGAATCATAAAACATATTGGTAATACTCGGCACCAGCACACCCAGCACATTACTCTGTCTTGTACGAAGCTGCACTGCATAGGCATTAGGCTCATACTCCATGGCCTTAGCCAGTTCCTTTACTTTTGTTTTGGTGGCAGCGGAAATGTCAGGATGATCTTTCAATGCACGTGAAACGGTTGAAATACTAATGCCTAAAACTTCAGAAAGCTTTTTGAGTGTACTTTGTTGCATAATCACTTAAGGGTGGCCAAAGATAACTATTTGCTTCTTTTTCCAAACCTTTGTGTTTGCGGCTGAAAGGTTTGCCAGCTATGCCAAAACTCCTGATAAGCAGGTAATGGTTTTAAGGAAGAGGATGTATCAATGCCTTTACCGTTGATGCTGAAAGATTTTGTTTTGTAGAGCAGGGTATCATTATGCAAAAAGAAAGCGTTCGTATAATCAGGCCGTTCAAAAGCAAAAAAACTTTTATCATCCTTAGATAATACAAGTACAATTGGTATATCACCAATATAATCAGCAATGAGCCTTTTACTTTTTAACTCATTCCAGTCATACGCTTTTGTTTCTTTACCTGCTTTTACACCCACCACCCATGATTTATTGTTCCATGATGTGCTGTCTGTACCTGTTAATTTACTGTTGCTGCTTCCTGATTCATATTTGAAGGTAGTGTCATACTTAGTGATATATTCCGGGTCAGGTTGCATAATTCCCGACTGTGGATATAACCGCAACCAGTTTGCAAGTGAGGTTTGACGGCTCAGCATTTCATTTAGTTTTATCCCTTTTCGTTTGCCGGTAATTGCTTCACCTGTTGATTGCCGCCACCAGCTCTTTGTAGTTTTATCTTCCAGCATCGCATTGAAATGGTCCATGCCCACTAATCGAAATGTTTCTTTCTTTCCATCCACCAACGGTTCAAACACCCGCCCCGTTCTGCATACGGTGCAATAGGTAACTAAGATGGCTTTGCCACCAACGGAATCCTGCAAGTGATGATGATAGCCAATCAACTGAATGGGGTAAGCTTTGGCTTCACCATTGATTTCAACTCCAATCACAAGGCGGTTGCTGTCTATTTTATTATCGGTTGCATTTGCAAGTATCAATTGTTTGGGCTGACGAAACATAGCATCGGCAGCCATTTTAAAATTAGTCATGTAAATAACTGCTGCAAGTAAGAACAACGAAACAACAGGCACCCATTTCCGTTTCCATGAAGATTTGAACAAGCCAATGATGATGAGCAACGCAAACAAAGAACGAAACACAAATCGCCATTGATACAAAAAATAAGCAAGGTCAATACTATTCATCTGCTGGCTGCCTGGCATAGGCATAATGAAGTACACATTCGCCGCTTCAAACAATATCAAACCAATAATACCAAGCCAAAATATTTTTTTCATATGTAAATTTTAAAAAAAGCCTCCCAAGTAAAAACAAGGGAGGGATTCTACTGATTATATTGAAAACTTATAAAAACTCTTTTTTATTAATCGGCACCATCTGTTTGCGCTCTGGCAATAGCAAAAGCTCCTACTTTATTTCCGGCTTCCAATCCTTTTTCACAATCACTTCTGTAATGTATTGCTCCGTACAAACGTGAAAGCGAAGCTTCTAATGCCATAGCATCATACGCCTGTTTACGAGCAGGAACAATATGACCAAGAATGGTTGCAGCAGCACCGCTAAAGGTAGAGTGACCACTCGTATAAGACGGAAAGTTGGGCAGGCCTGTCCATGTTTTAATACCAGGATTTACCTGTGATGGGCGTGGGTTGTAATAAAAAAACTTTGTATCCCAGCAGGCAATGACCGCATCCATCAAACTCATATTGAGCAATGCAAGATTGCGTGCCCAGCGCACTTCACTAAAACGAAGCGGAATAAAATCATCAGCAGCAATGGCATTCCAATGGCCGGGAGGTGTATAGGTGCTCACACCATCAGCCCAAAAATGTGCAATGGCCACTTCATCTCTTGAAGCGTTCTTACTGTAATGCAGTACTTCTTCTGTTTCTTTTCTGAATTGTTCTGATGAAGTTGATGGCGGCGGCACCGCACGAATTTGAGTTACCATGGTTAATGAGTCAAACAACCATGTACGCACTTTTCCAAAATAAGGAAGCATAGGCGGACGCTTGGGCGTTTCCTGACTTATCCACGGCACTTCACCACGATTGATAGCGCTTGTTTCATATTCTTTCCATAAATCAACACCGTTTACAATTGCAACAGATGCACCTGCACGGTCACCACGGGCACGTGTTACAAATTTTTGTGCTACTGCTCTTCCGAGTGCTTCGCCCGCTTCCATATCACTACGCACATTCATACCTGCAGCAATGCGTGCATTACGATGTTCAGCAGCAAGTGTTTGAATGTATGCCTGCTCACCGGGAAATAATAATTTCATCATCTCCGTCATTACACCAATTACCACAGCATCTTCACTTGGATAAGATGGTAAATCACTTTGCGGCAATAGGGTGTTCACCGTTGCATTAATTTTATATGGCGCTAAACGGTTATATAATTTTTTATAATGCCATGCTGCTACGAGTGCATCATATTGCGCCGCACTTACATACGCATACGCACGTGCCGCATACGGCGGATTGGCAAATGGAAATTTAGTTACCGCTAATGGATTATTCGCATCAGGTATGGGATAGGAACCATCCGCATTTTGATACGGTGGTAAATTATATTTCGCCACCAGCTCTCTTAAAATTTCATTCCATCGAAGTACAGCACCGCCGCCCCAATACTTGATTTGATTTTTTTGCGAACCACTCATGTTTTGCTGCCAGCTTTTTATTTCATTGATTTCTGCAGTGTAGCCGGGCGTGTTGGTGGCGCCGGGTGCAGCCACTGCAAACTCTGTGGGACCCGTTAATAAAATAGGTTTCCATGTACCTGCGTTTATGTCAATGTTTGCAGGATTCAACGCTGCAATCTCTTCCGTGCGGCTCACCACTTCTTTTTTACACGAAGTGAATAAAGCAGCTGCGGTAATTGCAGATAATATGATTGATTGAAGTTTCATTTGTAATAATTTTTTTGTAACAGGGTTAAGTACTACTATTAAACTGTTGTTGCGTCGCACTCTTGTACTACCGAAGCATTATTGTGCAACAAGCTTTTGAATTATTGTTGTGCTTTTGTTTCTTTCTTCTCCTTCTTTCCCGTATCAATCACATAAAACACACCAAAGTTCATATTCAAACTTTGTCCCATGTTTCTTCCTGCAATCACTTGATGTGCACCACCTGTAAGTGAAAGATGGTCCATCTTCTTAAACACGTATTTAAAATTGGCACCAATGCTGGTGGCATTCATTCGGTTACTGGGGAAGGGCATATTGTTTCTGGTAATATCAAAACCACCCTGAGTATTCATATTATTGAATACTGCTTCTGCAATCAATAATCTGGTGCGCCATCCTGCACGAATGTTGAACATAGTTACATTGGGCATAAACACTTCATTACTTAAAATCAATTCATCTGTGTAATAAGAATTTCTGTCAATCTTTATGTTACCACGATACGCATAGGTTCCTGAAGCAGTTACAAACCATTTATTGTTGTAATAATAATCCACCATCACTCTTGCCATAGCTATTCTGCTTCTCACGCCAATTGATAACGGCAACATATCTGCATTGTAATTACTTATTGGAGCTGACACGCCGCCGATACCCATCACCGCTAATCTTCCGTAACCCATTTTTTGATTGATGGGTCTGTACTTCACCATGAGGCTTGCATCCTGAAAGCCATTTTGCCCACGCAATTGTCCGGCACTTGCTTTTGTTTTCACATAAGGCACATTAAATAAAACATTGAGTTTTTGTGAGATACCATAATTGCCCATTACGCTGAACATTTGTGTACTTACAGTACCGAGGTTTTCATTATCACGTTTTCTGGTTCCTTCCCAATAATTTTTCCAGCTACCGTAGCTGTACATGGGACCAATACAGAGTGCATTTTTTTCCATCATGATGGCATCGATATCTGTTTGTGCAAACAAACTGTTTGCAGCAACTATTGCCATGATGAAAACTATTGTTGTTATTTTTAGTAGTTTCATTGTTGTTGTTTTAATTCTTTTTCAGTTTTAAACGTTGCACAATCAATTCACCTACTTTTTTCCCAACAACCAGTCCTTCGTCATTATCAAAACGATAATGAATACCTCCGTACAATCGGCTCATAGCTGCTTCGGCTGCTGCATCACGAAATGATTTGATGACACGGTTATTAATACCAAATTCTAAAAGAGAAGTATCAGTAAATGAAAGCTTATCGCCAAACATAGCAGTCATCGCTTCAGCAGCGGCTGCAGAGTTGGTAGCATGCCCGCTTACGTAAGAAGGAAAAGGTGGTGTTTGAATATGTGGACGCCAATCCTGACTTACATATTTATTAATCGCTGTTTCCGGGCGAATATAATTGCTCTTATACTTTTCTTCCCAACCACGGATGAATGCGTCAAAGAAAGCAATAGATGTTAAAGCATAGGCTGCAACGGTTGAATTGAAATCTGCCTTTGCTTCTTTGGCCGCAATACCCACAATATTTAACCAATGACCCGGAGGTGAAAACTTTTTAGTTGCAAACATCACATGCCCGCTCACATTCATCTTAAACGGATTGTCATCCCAGAAATCGGCAATATGTTTTTGTTCTTCTGTAAGACTATCACCTACCTGTTTCACTTCCATTAATCGCTTATAATATTCGCTGTTTTTATTTTTTACATCAAACTTTGGCGGACGTGGAATTTCAAACTGTGAAGCGCTGTCTAATACCATGGGTCTGATTTCGCCCCAATGCGGTTCAATAGCAGTTGCATACATTGGTGGTGTGGGTACCCATCTTCCTTCTTCTTCTGTTACATTAAATTTTTCAGCACCACGTGTTTGTGCGTAATTATCACCTTTACTCCATTTAAGTACGGCTGCCGCAATGGTATCAGCAAATGCAACAGTGGCATCCAGTATGGAAGAAGGCATTCCTGCAGAATCTGCTTTGTGCTTCAACTCTTCATAGTATTCCATCATGCTGCCTTCAGGAAATGTAACGGCATTACCCACTTTTGTAAATGCAAGTAAAGCTGCTAACTGAAAATCAATTTTTGCAGTTGATGTATCAGGCTTGGGCATAGCGGGCATGTGCTTGATTTGTCCGCTCAGGCTTTGATAACTGTTGTCGCCTGCTGCAATACATTCATATCCTGCAATACTTGCATACACATAATTGCGGGCAGCAATCATGGGCGGAAAATTATTTTCGAGCACTACGTTATTGAGCTTTTTAACCGTTTTGCTGTAGAGATAGGGGTTATTGGTCAATTGCTGATAATCACCTTTGGGTTTGCAGGCAATGATGAATGATGTCATCACTGCTATCCATACAATCTGTTTCATTTTTTAATCTGTTATTTTTTGGTAACGGGCTGATGTACTTATGGCAACGTATGTTGCGTCGCACACTTGTACTGAATAAATTCTATTCAACACTGAGCGAAGTCGAATTGCACCTCTTTTCTTTCATAATAAAAGTTAAGGACATTCCACTCACTCCGGTGAGGGCATAAACATGTTGATTGTTGAGCAATTATGCTTCGGGAGGTTGTTCTGCAGTAAGAACAAAGGCAGCGGGGAGAAAAGCTGCTGTGTATGTATTGTAAGAAGATGCTTCCTGTTGTAATGAAGTTAAACTCCAGCTCTTCAGTTCATCACAGTAATCAAAGCTGAATGTTTTTACGGAATGATTGCTTGCCGATTTTTTAGAGGATGATTCCTGTGTTTGCAAATCGTTCACCAGTTTAAAAAAGTTTTCCCGTGCATTTACCAATTGTGCTTTGCCTTCATTTGGAATGCATTTGTAAATCATTTCACCGCCCTGCAACTTGCGTTCTACAAATTTGTAATGCGTACCCTGGTATTCTATTTCACCATTTACACGTTCAAATTCTTTCCAGTCGGTTTGGTAAGGAAGTGATACAGGCACATGTATTTCAATCAAAGCTGTTTCATCGTATTGCTTTTCATCCAGCCTGCGTTCCAATTGTGTACTTTGATGTGCTTCCAGGTAATTCATGAGCAAACGGTAACCGCCGCTGTTGAAGAGGATAACAATTAGAAAAAATATGGAAGCGAAAATTCTCACCATCAATAGTTATCAGTTGCTGTCAATATTAACCTGTCAGGTTTGTTGCAGCTTTAAAGATAAAGTAATTCGCTCATTTTCAAAGCACTTAAAGAAGGAACAATTTGCAGGATATTTTCATACCCCTTGAAATCGTTTGCGGAATAGTGACCGGTAATGGCCACGGCTTTCATACCTGCTTTAGCTGCGGCTTCAATGCCTTTGGGGGCATCTTCAAATACAATGCAACTGGCAGATTCTGTGTTGAGTGCTTCAGCCAGCTTAAGCCATGTTTCGGGATGCGGTTTGCTGAACTCCACATCATCCGCCCCCACAATAGCATGGAGGTATTTCCGTAAATCCAAAAAGTCTAACGCAAAATCAATATTGGCCTGGTTGCTGGCGGTACCAATGCCCATGGGAATTTGTTTTTGCAAAGCATCTTCTAAAAATTCCCTGGCACCTTCAAGAACGGTAATGTTTTTTCCATAAAGGTCTCGGTAGCGTGCTTCTTTATCATCAACAATTTTACGTGCTTCTTCTTCTGTAAATGTTCTGTGCGGAACTAAGCGATGCATGAGTTCAGCACCATTGCCATAGAGCTCTTTCATGAGTGCATCGCCCTTCAACGGACTGCCCAGTTCACTCACCACCACTTCCCAGGTTTTAAAATGCCAGTGCATGGTGTCGATTAGGGTGCCATCGAGGTCGAAGAGGAAGGCTTTGTTCATAAGGGCAAATATAAAATTGATGAAGCATAGTACAGTATTATAAAAAAGGATTCCTGTTTACATATTGCTCTGCTTAACGTGTGTAGTAACCAATACTCTTTTCAAACTTCTGTCAATTAATTCGCCCATACTGGTGCAGCGTTCAAACACAGCATCTTCATAGTACTCAGCCAGTTCAAAACCCAGTTGTTTTATTTTTTCTGAAGTAGAAATTTCATCACCCACCAATACATCACGCAAATCACGCAGGCGGTAACGTTCTTCTTTGATTCTTCTTGCAATCAAGGCACGTTCTTCCTGCTGGTACTGCATCATCACATCTTTATTAAAATGTTTGAGCGCCATATCTACATACGGAAAATTTTCTTTGAAGTATTGCGGCAAATAGATTTTTAAACTGCCTTCAAAAAACTGCTGGTCAAAATCAATAGCACGGATGCGAAACTGGAAGTCATCAAAATCGGGCGTAATGTCAAACACAAAATTGTAAGCCCGCATATCACCCAGCAAACGCACAAAACAGCGCTCATTAAATTTTACAAACTCTTTGCCAATGCGCTTAGGATTAAACTCCGGCCTTCCGTTGTACAGAGGCAGAAATACATCACCCGGGATGCCTGCAATATGTTCTTCCACCAAAGTGTTTTCATACACTAAGTAGTTGAGTTGATTGGGCGAAAGGATATGCTCCAGCTCCAAACCATACACACGGCTGGCATCAGCAATTTTTACATAGAAATAATCATGTACATCATTGTAGCTGTTTACAATCTTGATACGAAAGGGATGTGTATTGCCGAAGGTGCAAAAATCAATACGCTCAATATATAGATGACGCTGTACTTTTTCATCGCCACCGGCTTTGAGCATCGCATATATTTTCTTTAAGCCGTTGTTGATTTCATTTTGCTGCTCATGCGTATATAAAACACTTTCCCATAAGGTATCTTTTCCTCTGGCATCAATCACGGGAATGGTTTCTAAAAAATCACGAAGCTGTGCATAGGTTACAGGCAGTTTTTTTTCACGCTGATACATACGCAAGTACCTGCGTAATGCTTCATTGATGGGATAGATGATTTTTTTGCGGGTGATCATGAATAACAGCTTCAGATAAAGATAGAAGAATGTACTGAGTTACTGTTAAGTTCAATAAAAATGGAGCTGCTTTAGCGGCTCCATTTATTTTAATTTCTTCATTTAGTCCTTGGAAAGAAGGTAACGTGTCATAAATATTCCATTGCCGTTTTGATTGGGACTTAATGTAAGCGGAGTAGTAGAAACCAATTTCCATCCCTGATCTGTAAATGACTTAAGCGTTTGGATGATCAATTGCTCATTGGACTTAATGTTTTTAAAATTAATACCAACTACACTAAAAAGATTTTCAAGATCTTTTTCTTCCTGTGTGCCATCTTCTTTTGTAATGATGAGTTTTGAACGTCCGGCGCCCCCACCCACTACTGATTCAATGGAGGTGATTTGAACAAATTTTGTTTGTGCCTGGAGGTCTTCAAAAGAAAGTGTAACAAAGGCCAGCAGGATGAATAGTAATTTCATATTGTAATTATTTTTTGGCTAAAATAATCTTCCTTTTGAAAGCTATATGTTAAAGTCGCCTCGCCAGCACCACCTGATTTTTAAAACGTTTTACTTTTCCTTCTAGATTAAAGATTTCTGTGAAGATGATATAAGGGCCTAATGGAAGTTTACCAAACTTATCATTCAATCCATCCCATCGGAACGAACCTGTTTGTCCGCACAACGCATTTCGCTGCAATGCACGCACAGGCCGGCCGCTTGCATCAAACACTGTTACATTCATTACATACCCATTCTGCGGAAAACGATAGCTGATGGTAAGAAAATCATCAAAGCCATCATTGTCAGGAGAAAAAACTTCAGGAGTAACCGTTACCTCTCCTTGTACTTGCAGGTCCTGACGGAATTGTGAGTTTTGTGAAGTAGGTGTACCATAGCCTGCGTCCTTTGCTGCACTGGTCCAGTTGTCTTTATTGTTAGTGGAAGCATTTGGATTGATGCGTTCCAGCGCTACACCTTCACGGTTATCAATCAATGCAAAATGCCACTTTTGATCATAAGACAAAGCATCCACCATGGCGCCTGTATTATTGAGCAGTAATACATTGCCTTTATCATCACTGTAAGAAGGCATCGATGAAATATTGATGAATGCTGCTGGGTTTTTTGCAGTGTACTGACGTTTTACAATTGCTTCATCCTCGCTAATCACAATATATTCTGATGGAAACAGCGGCACATCCGCCAATGTAATTTGTTTGAGATTGGCAACTGCACCGGTGCTGCTTCTGTTTGCCAGGAATAAATTTTTAAGATTGATCACCTTGTTACTTCTGTTGTACAACTCCACATAATCTGTACCGTCGCTTCTCGGATTGAATAATACTTCATTAATCACCACATCCAAACTATCAGCCTGTGAACTCAGGCCCAGCTTTGCCGTATTAAATCCGCCAATGGTATTACCGCTGCAATCACTCACATTGGTTGCAGTAATGGTATAAGTAGTGGTACGGGCAACGGGTGTATTCAATCGTAATTGAACAGTGTTGAATACTTGCGGATTGGTAATAGCTGAAAGCGGTGTACCGATGCCGTTGCTGATGGAATAATTTGCAGCAGTAGCACCACGCAAACTATCCAATGGCTCATTAAAGGTTAAAACAATGGTTACACTATCAGTTGCAAATGCACGAATCAATTGCGGAGGTGTTTGGTCTCTGTTAGTGCCATCAACAGAATTTTTTATGCCGGGCGTACCACCTCTTACATCCACACTGCCACGCCAGTTGCCGGCACCGCTGCATGGATTTTTTACATCTACCATTTCAAGCGTCCAGCCGCCATCGCTTTTTAAAGCATTATTAAACCAGGATGGTGTGTATTCAACCGCATGAATAGTTACCCCTGCCGCATTGCGTAAAAAAAACAATTCTCCTTCATTGGCCAGTGATGGAAATGAAGTAACACCAAATGTTCTTCCAAACTGTTGCATGGTAGCTGCAGCAGTGGTACCGCAGATGATGGCAATACTGTCGGGCTGTAAAATAAAATTGGGTAAGGCACCGCTCACGCCACCGGCATCACCCACACGCCAGTTTTGAATATTGATGGGATTGGCACTTGTATTGCGTATTTCAATCCACTCAAAATTGGGAAGGCCCACTTGCGGCGTAGGGTCACTCATAATTTCTGTAATGACAATATCATAACGATTTTGTGCAGTAGCAGTTGAAATTGAAAAAAGAAAACAAACAAATGTTGTAATGATTACAGAGCGAAACATGGTTAAAAATAAAGTTATTCATTCAAAAGCTATCAACTGTTATGTAAATTTTGTAAAAACAATTTGGTGAACTAACTATTGCAGTTTATTTTTGAAGCCATGATGATGAAGAAACATACAAAACGCACAACCAAACAATTTCCGAAGGGGAAGTGATTTGTACGTTTATGTATTCACATACTTACAGACCTTCCCGAAATGGAAGGTCTTATTTTTTACACACCGTCAGACGCCCTCGTCGGACGGGTACCATTAATCACTTAAAAACAAATCTGTCCGATGAGGGCGTCTGACAGAAAGCAAAAAATGAAAGTAGCAGTCGTTGGCGCAACAGGCCTGGTAGGAACAAAAATGTTGCAGGTATTGGCGGAAAGAAATTTTCCCGTAACAGAATTATTACCCGTAGCATCAGAAAAATCTGTTGGTAAGGAAGTAGCATTCAAAGGTGCCAAATGCAAAGTAGTAAGCATTACGGATGCGATTGCGGCCAAACCTGCTGTTGCAATTTTCAGTGCAGGTGGCAGTACATCATTGGAGTGGGCGCCCAAATTTGCTGAGGCAGGCATTACGGTGATTGATAACAGCAGTGCATGGCGAATGGACCCAACAAAAAAGTTGGTCGTGCCTGAAGTAAATGCAGATGTATTAACGGCCGAAGATAAAATCATCGCCAATCCTAATTGTTCTACCATTCAAATGGTAGTAGCATTACAACCTTTGCACAAAAAATACGGGATTAAAAGAGTTGTAGTATCAACTTATCAAAGTGTAACAGGTACAGGTAAGAAAGCAGTAGATCAATTGATGGGCGAACGTAATAAAGCTGTTGCAGGCAAGAGTGAAGAATATCCAATGGCGTATAAATATCCTATAGACTTAAATGTAATTCCGCAGATTGATGTGTTTCTGGATAATGGTTATACCAAAGAAGAAATGAAAATGGTAAAAGAAACCTGCAAGATCATGGGTGATGATTCTATTCGTGTAACGGCTACTACTGTTCGTATTCCTGTAATGGGCGGGCACAGCGAAAGTGTGAATGTAGAATTTGCAAACGACTTTGAACTGAATGAAGTGAAAACACTTTTATCATCAGCGCCCGGTGTGATTGTAGTAGATGATAATGCAACCCAGCAATATCCGATGCCGATGGATGCACATGAAAAAGATGAAGTGTTTGTGGGAAGATTAAGACGAGATGAATCACAGCCCAACACACTCAATATGTGGATTGTGAGTGATAACCTGCGCAAAGGCGCTGCTACCAATGCAGTGCAGATTGCCGAGTATTTGATGGGGAAGGGCTTGTTGTAAATTTTAAATTGGGAGGTGGTTGCTGTTACTTTTAAGCAACTCCTCCCGATTAATATTACCTTCAATGATTCAATTGCATCCCATAAAAAAATGAAGCATTCAATCGTCATTCAGCAATACGAAACCGAATTGGGCACCCTGCTTTTAGGAGCTTTTGAGAATCAATTATGTTTGTGTGATTGGAAATTTCGCAAATTGAGAGATGCTGTTGATGCCCGTTTACAAAAATCTTTAGATGCAACTTATCAGGAAGGTTCGGCTGCTGTAATTGAACAAACAAAAGCAGAGCTTACTGAATATTTCACAGGCATTCGTACAACATTTACCATCCCTTTACTTGCCGCCGGTACTGCATTTCAAAAGCAGGTATGGGATCAGTTGTTGCAAATTCCATTCGGAAAAACAGCAACTTATTTAAGTCTTGCACAAAAGATCAATAATACCCCGGCCATTCGTGCAGTAGCTGCAGCTAATGGTGCCAATACCATTTCAATCATCATTCCCTGTCACAGAGTTATCGGAAGTAACGGTGAATTAATTGGATATGCCGGTGGATTAAAAGCCAAAGAAAAATTACTGCAGCTGGAGGGTGTGAATTCAAAACAGCAATTACGGATGGATTTTTAAAATATAGTTTATTGCTGATATTTTTTATCTACCAAATCCTGATACTCCGGATGTTTTTTTACAAAACCCGCCATAAACGGACAGTAGAGCATAATTTTTACACCTTGTTTTCTTGCATCATTTAATGCAAATCTTGCCATGGCACTTGCAATGCCCAATCCTTCAAATTGCTCCGGTACGGATGTGTGCATAAATGCTAAATCACCTTTGTACCACCGGTATTCAATGTATGCTTTCTCTCCATTAAGTTCGGCCTGGTATTGCTGATGCTGCGTGTTGTTGATGATGTTCATATTTAATCGGTCACTGCTGCATTTAAAAATTCAATGAGCGGTTGCAGCGTTTCAAAACCTGCAACTACATCTTTTACCAGTATTTTAGAAGTTAATAACGCATCAGGTACTTTGTAAGTAGCTACAAAGCTTTTAAGTTTTAAATAATCTGCAGCAGGGTTAAAGGGTTCATAACCTTTGGGTACACGGCTGAGGAGGTATTCAGCATCACGGTCCAGATCATTATAAACAGCTTTAAATTTTTTGGAGCTGATGATTTTTTTAAAGTCAGCTAAGTTGTAATCTATTTCCTGCCGCACTTTTGCTAAATCCGGAGGCATGGGCATGTACAAACCACCGCCTGCAAAACATCCGCCGGGTTCCAAATGAAAATAGTAACCTGCGAAATTTGATTTTTTACCGCCCGCACTCATAAAAGAACCCATATTTGTCTTGTACGGGCTTTTATCTTTGCTAAACCGCACATCCCTGTTGATGCGAAACATACAATCCTTTGCTGTGAGGTGTGCAATACTTGTATCTTTTTTACCAAGCCCATCAATTACAGCCTGTACAAATAATGCAGTATCTGCTTTAGCTGCTTCATACTGCTTCCGATTGGCGTCAAACCAGGGTTTATTGTTGTTTTTCTTAAGGTCTTTTAGAAACTTGATTGTAGAGGACTGCAACATGATTATGAATGGACAGTAGTGAAAAATTGAATGATGAAAAGCATGAATGGAAGGATGCTAACTAAAAAATTATGGGCTATCGGCTGTCAACTAACTTTTAACGGCACTCCAGTTTTCGCCACTGCGAATGCGGTATAAAGTCATTTCACTTACTTTATATTTCTTAGCCAGTTGTTTATAAGTAACAGTTCGCTTGGGGTCATTAATGATTTTCTTAATTGTTTTTACCTGCGCCGGTGTAAGTTTTAATCCTTTTTGTGTAGCACTGCGTTCCTTCTGTAACTTTTTGTAAGCAATTTTTAAAGGACTGTGTTGCTGATGGGCAGCCATTTCTTCCAGTGTAGCCCACTTTAAATTACTAACCCGGTTATCTGTTTTGTTGTGATTGACATGAATAACATACTTATGCCGTTGTGTAGATTTTTTGCAAAACAGTTTGGCAATTTCACGATGCAGATAAATGGTTCCTTTGTTATCCGGCCGGTGCAGATTAAGCGTTCGGTAACCCGTAGTAAGTGAGCCCTCTAACAGCTTTCCATCTTCCAAAATGTCTTTCGTATAACTGCTGCATCGACCTTGTGTTGATACGGCATATTTGCGTTTGAGTTGTTTCCATCCTGCAAACTGCATTTGCTTCCATTGTTCACCGGCAAGTTTCTTAATCATAGAAAATGATTGGTTGTTAAATATACAAAAGAGATGATGGTATTAACAAGTATACGTATTAATTTTTAAGCATGTTTAAAAATTCTTCTTCTGTAATGATTTTTACGGTATTGAGTTTTTTTGCTTTTTCTAATTTACTGCCCGCATCATCACCCACAACAAGGTAATTCAATTTAGCACTTACGCCACTTAGTATACTGCCTCCGTTTTCTTCCACCATCTGCTCAGCCGCACTTCGCTTAAGTGTGGGCAGGGTGCCTGTAAATAAAAATGTAAGTCCTGTAAGATTGCCTCCGCTGTGTATTTCTTTTTGTTCATTTTTTAATTGAATGCCCAAAGCTTCTAACTGCTGCAATAATTTAAGGTTGTCTTCATTTTGAAAAAACTCATAAATGGTGGAAGCAACTTTTGGACCAACATCTTCAAGCTGTTGTAATTCTTCCTGTGATTTATGTTTTACATCCGGAAGATAGGTAACGGCATTGGCTAAGGTTTTAGCCGTTGCTTCTCCCACAAAGCGAATACCGAGTGCATAAATCAAACGGTACAGCGGTTGTGTTTTAGAATGTTCTATGGCCGCTTTTAAATTATCAATGCTTCTTGCTCCAAAACCTTCTAACGTTTTTATTTCTTCAAAAGGCAGCTGATAAAGTGATGGAATATCTTTCAAATAACCCAGTTCATAAAACTTACGCACATTGGCTTCGCCCATACCACGTATGTCCATGGCATCTTTACTGTTAAAATGGATGATACGCTCTACCACCTGCGCTTCACAGTTAATATTGTTACACCGCCACACTGCCTCGCCTTCCGGTTTTTCTAAAATGGAATTACATACGGGGCAATGCGTGGGAAATACAATTACTTCCTCACTGCCGTTCCTCAACTCAGGAAATGATTTTACAATGTATGGTATTACATCACCTGCACGTTCTACCAATACACTATCACCAATACGTAAATCTTTTTCAGCAATAAAATCAGCATTGTGCATGGAAATACTTGAAACAGTAACACCGCTTATAGGTACAGGATCAATCTTGGCAACAGGTGTAACTGCACCGGTGCGGCCTACCTGGTATTCAACGGTTCTTAACTTGCTCGTAGCCTGCCTTGCTTTGAATTTGTAAGCAATAGCCCAGCGTGGATGATGGCTCGTCATGCCCATCTGTTCCTGTAAATCCAGATCATTAACCTTAATCACCATTCCGTCTATTTCATAAGGCAGTTCATCACGCTTTTGTTCATATTCATTGCAAAATGCAATGACACCTTCTATGCCTTTGATGATTTTCTTTTCCTGTTGCGGACTTCTGAAACCGCAGTTCCATAACATCTTTAATGCATCACTATGTGTATGAGGTACTTCGTACTTTGTATCTTTTACTTCGTGCTTCATTACATATCCCACATGATACAGAAACGCTTCCAGATTTCGCCGTGCTACTTCTTTGGCATCTTTAATACGCAGGCTTCCGCTGGCAGCATTGCGTGGATTGGCTAAGGGTGGTAAATTTTCTTCAGCCAGTTTATCATTGTATGCTTTGAAGTTTTTCTTAGTCATCAGTACTTCTCCACGTATTTCAATTTGTTTGATACCATACTCGCTGAACTTAGCGGAAAGGGGAATGGAGCGAATCTGTTTGATGTTGGTAGTAATGTCTTCACCTTCTGTACCATCACCCCGGGTGGCACCTCTTACCAATAAATCATTTTCATAGATGAGTGAAATGCTGGCGCCGTCAAACTTTGGTTCAGCACAATATTCAATAATTTCTTTACCGGCAGTTTCTCTTGCTTTACGATCCCAATCAATCAGGTCGTCAGCATTGTAAGAGTTTTCCAGACTCAGCATCGGTACAAGGTGTGTTACTTTTTTAAAATCAGTTCCCAATCCCTTTGCTACACGTTGTGTGGGCGAATCAGCAGTGATGAGAGAAGGGTTAACCGCTTCTAAATGTTCTAATGCTTTGTAAAGTGTATCATATTCAAAATCACTGATAAGCGGGTCGTTCATGATGTAATAACGGTATTCATGAAAACGAAGCACATCACGTAACGTGTGGATCTCTTTTTCTGAAACTGCTTTCGTTTTTGCAATAGCGAGGAGTTGATGCGTTTGGTCCTGAAGGGTTTTAGTATCTGCCGCTGAAAACATAAATAAAGAATGAAGGGTAAAATTAGTGTTGTTCCGTTCAAAACAAATTAAATTCGTTTTCAATTTTTAAAGTATGAGATATTGTTTTGCCTTTTTACTGTTTAGTTACTTTTTTGCGGCCTGCTCTGTTAGTAACGAAGCTGATCTGCTTTTATTCAACGGTACTATCTATACTGTTGACAGCTCTTTTTCAACTGTTGAAGCAGTAGCTGTTAAAGATGGAAAGATTATTGCCAGCGGCACTACAGCAGCTTTACGAAAAGAATATAAAGCCAAACAGGAAATTGATTTGAACGGAAAATTTTTATTTCCCGGTTTTATTGATGCACATGCGCATTTTTACCGCTATGGTTTGGGATTGAGAGAGTGTGATTTAGTAGGCACAACAAGCTGGAATGAAATTTTACAACGGCTGGATGCTTATGCAAAAGCCATTCCTGCAGGTGAATGGATCATCGGACGGGGATGGGATCAAAATGATTGGGATGTAAAGGAGTTTCCGGTAAATGATTCATTGAACAAACGGTTTCCCAATCATCCTGTAATTCTTACAAGAGTTGATGGACATGCCGCTATTGTAAATGAAGTGGCATTGCAAAAAGCCGGAATTACTGCTGCTACCAGGCTGGTAGGTGGTGATGTTATCTTAAATAATGGACAACCAACAGGTGTACTTATTGACAATGCTATTGATTTAGCAGGAGCTGTTATACCAAGTGCAAATGAAACACAGGCAAAAGAAGCCTTATTAAAAGCACAGGAAAATTGCTTTGCCGCCGGACTCACCACAATTGATGACTGCGGTTTGGATTTTGAACAGGTAGAACATATTCAAGCAGCATACAAAAGTGGTGCATTGAAAATGCGGTTGTACGTAATGCTCAGTGATGCTAAGAAAAACTATGATTACATTTTCAAGCGGGGGATGATTAAAACAGATCGTTTAAACGTTCGCAGTTTTAAAGTGTATGCCGATGGGGCTCTGGGCTCAAGGGGTGCGTGTTTGTTACAACCGTATAGTGACAGGGCCAATCATCACGGATTTTTGTTAAGCAACCCTGCACATTTTGATTCAGTGGCTGCTGTGTTGTATCAAAACAAATATCAGATGTGCACACATGCTATTGGTGATAGCGGCAACCGAACCATTCTTAATATTTATGGCAAGTATTTGAAAGAGAAAAATGATTTACGCTGGCGTATAGAGCATGCGCAGGTAGTAAATAAAAATGATTTCAATCTCTTTGGTCAGTTTAGTATTGTGCCCAGTGTACAGCCTACCCATGCCACCAGCGATATGTACTGGGCTGAGCAGCGCCTGGGTAAAGAGCGGGCGAAGGGCGCCTATGCGTTTAATGAGTTATTAAAACAAAACAATTGGATTCCGCTGGGTACTGATTTTCCGGTGGAAGATATTGATCCCATCAAAACATTTTATGCAGCCGTGTTTCGCAAAGATGCCAAAGGATGGCCTGCACAAGGTTATCAAATGGAAAACGCATTGAGCCGGCAGGATGCCATTCGTGGTATGACCATCTGGGCTGCACGTTCCAACTTCGAAGAAAATGAAAAGGGAAGTATTGAAAAAGGTAAGCTGGCTGATTTTGTGTTGATGGATACGGATTTAATGAAAGCTTCTTTTGAAGAAATTCTCAAAGCAAACGTAATAAAAACAATTTGTGGTGGTGAAGTGGTATATGAAAGGAAGTAGGAAGTAGGAAGATGGTCTATAGTTCATTAACTTCAAACCAAAAACCAAAAACTATAAGCCTTAAACCTTTTACGCTGCTTCACTTCTGAAATCTCTGGGCGTACTGTTTTTCTTTTTGTAAAATACTCTGTTGAAATAAGATACTGAGTCAAAACCTGCATTACGTGCAATGCCTGCAATGGGCTTGTCTGTTTCCAATAATTGATAACAGGCATAACCAATTCGTATTTCATTTAAATAATCAGAGAACGTTTTTCCTGTGGTGCGTTTAAAAAATTTACAAAAAGCACTTTTGGAGATGTTGATGATTTTGGCAGCTTCTTCAATGCTGATGGGTTTTGAAAAATGCTGTTCCAGATAATTACACACTTTATTAATGCGTTGCTCACGGCCTATCGCTTGAGAGCTTTCATACTCAGCAGAGGCAAGCTTTCTACCTTTTTGCCGGCTCAGTTGTTCCAGAATCCAAATGAGGTCTGTTATTTTTTCAACTCCGTTTTTTTCGGGTAAACCCAGAATTTTTTCTTTTAATGGTTTACTGTTTTTGAAATGCAGTCCGTATTTGCTTTGCTGCAACAAGCGTTTGATGCGATCAAATTCAAGGAGTTGTGAAAAACTGTTGAAGAGCGTGTTTGAAAATTGAATCACTACAAAATCACAGTTCTTATTTTTTTCTTTTCTGTTGGTAACCCAGGTGTGCGGAAGGTCAGGGCCAATCAACACCAGATCACCGGGTGCAAAATCTTCATAACTATCACCTACAATGCGCTTGCCTTTGATGTTGATTTTAAACGTGAGTTCATACTCCGGATGGTGGTGCCAGTAATATTCCAGATAGGGCAAATTCATACGGTAAGCCACGAGGATGGTTTTGCCTTCGCCCGGTACAATTTTTTCCAGTTCTGCTTTCATAAAACCTGTGGTTTTAAACACTGCTAATTTAGACAAAGTTGGAAATATAGTGCAAGAAATTGGAATTATAGTTCAATTTAAGGCGCAGTCTCTGTATTAGTTTTGTTTTCCCTAATGTTAAGGTCTTAGGTGATTATCTGTCAGAAGATTAAACAGTTGCAAACGTTGTAGTTATTACGGCAGATATTTACTTACTAAACTATTGATTACTGATAAAGCTTCGCTGTATGAAGAAAAATGTACTTCTTGTTCTTAGCTTTTTTATAAGCACGCTTCTTAGTGCACAATTGTTAACAACCAGTCCTGCATTTCCCGTAGACGGTAATGGAGTTCCATTAACGATTACAGTAGATGCAACCAAAGGCAATTTGGGTTTGCAGGGATTTGCAGGGCCGGTTTATGTACACATTGGTATCATTACTACTGCCAATCCACAAGCAACTCCCTGGACCAATGTGCAAACAACTTGGGGCACATCAGGAGCGCTTTCTTCCAACCAATGTACCAATGCAGGAACGGACAGGTGGAGCTTTACTATCAACAACATCCGCACATTTTTTCAGCTGGATGCAGCGCCTTCAACCCGCATATTAAAAATCGCTATCCTGTTCAGAGATGCGGCGGGCAACAGGGTACAGCGTAATGCTGATGGATCTGATATGTATATTTCTGTGGCACAGCCCGGCACCTTAAGCGGTCGTATAACTGCACCTCCTACGCAGCCCACATTTGTTCCGCAGCCGGAGCCTGTTGGTTATGTACAAGGTGTAAATATTCCGGTAAGTGCTACTACATCAGCCAATGCAACAAGTTTGATTCTCCGCTTAAATGGTACTCAAATTGCATCGGCCAGCAATACAAATACCATTAACGCCAATGTTAATTCCAGTTGCCAGCAGCAATTAACATTAGAAGCTACTGATGGTACCACCACTGTGCGTGATACGATCAACTTTTTAATTTATCCGTCTGCTTATCCTACAGGTGTAAGACCTGCCGGAAGAAAAGATGGAATTACGTATGAAAATAATGGAACTGAAGCTGTATTGATCTTATTTGCACCACAAAAAAGCAGAATAGCCATAGCTGGTGATTTTAATAACTGGACTCCCACCTGTAATGATATCTTAAGAAAAGATGGTGATTATTTCTGGGTTCGCTTAACCGGACTTACACCCGGCTCAAGAGTTAAATACCAATATATAGTGGATGATGCCATCAGAGTTGCAGATCCCTATTCTGAATTAATACTGGATCCATGGAATGATTCCTTTATTCCTACTGCTACCTTCCCCGGACTGCCTGCTTATCCAAGCGGAAAAACAAATGGTTTAGTAGGTGTATTAACACCGGGCGAGGCACCCTTTAATTGGACTGATGGTGCATATGTGCGTCCAAACAAATACAATCTTACGATGTATGAATTACATGTGAGAGATTTTACAGATGCTAAAAACTGGCAAACCATGAAGGATACTTTAGGGTATCTTTCACGTCTTGGTTTTAATGCGGTAAAGCTGATGCCTATCAATGAATTTGATGGCAATAACAGTTGGGGATACAATCCTGCTTACTTCTTTGCGCTGGATAAATTTTATGGTACAAAAACAGCATTTAAAGAGTTTGTAAATGCCTGTCATAACAGAGGTATTGCTGTAATTCAGGATGCTGTATTAAATCATGCTACCGGTGCTTCTGCCATGGCAGCTATGTGGTGGAACTCTGCACTGAACAGACCTGCTGCTAACAGCCCTTATTTTTATGAAACAGCACAACATGATTTTAACGTGTTTAACGATTTTAATCATAACGTAGCTCCAACAAGAAATCTTACAGAACGCTTTATTGAATACTGGCTCACAGAATATAAGATTGATGGGTTCCGCTGGGATTTGAGTAAAGGATTTACAACCAATAACACCATCGGAAATATCGGCGCCTGGAATGCGTTCAATCAGGGACGAATTGATATCTGGCAAAATTATTACAACAAGATGCAGGCAGTTTCGCCCGGTTCTTATTGTATACTTGAGCATTTAAGCAATGATGATGAAGAGGCTGAACTGGCCAAGCGTGGCATGTTATTGTGGGGTAAAATGACGGATCAGTTCAATGAGAATACCATGGGCTTTTCAACCGGTACAGCAGACATCAACCGAGCATACTGGCCTAACCGTTCGTTCTGGAATGATGCTTTCTTAAATGACAAGCCCGGTTTAATTGCTTATGCTGAAAGTCATGATGAAGAACGCATCATGTACAAAAATCTTAATGTGGCAGGTTCTGCAGGCTTTGGTAATACCACTGTTTCATTACAACGTACAGAGCCAATGGCTGCGTTGCTTATGGCCATTCCCGGTCCAAAAATGATTTGGCAGTTTGGTGAGTTGGGCTATGATTTCTCCATTAACCGTTGTGAAAACGGAACAATTAATTCTGACTGCCGCACTTCGCCTAAGCCTATACGTTGGGATTACTTCCTGCCCTTTAATAATGGCCGCAGAAGATTGTATGAAGTATATGCTTCTATGAATAATTTACGGAGGCAGTTCCCCAACGCCTTCAACCGCAACACAGTTACAACAGGTACTAACTTTGGAAGCAACCTGTGGAAGACTATGGTATTAAATCACAGTTCATTACAGGTTGTGGTAATAGCTAATTTCAACACATTCCAGAATACTGCTACGGTTACCTTCCCTTCAAACGGTACATGGTATGATTATTTAACACCCGGCAATCTTTCGATTAATGTAAGTGGTGGTTCACAAAGCATTACCTTACCTGCCGGTGGGTATAAAGTGTATCTCAACCAATTGGTGCCCGGCGGAGCAGTTACGAATACCAGAGATATAATTGCAAATAACAGTGATTTCAAATTAAAAGTATATCCCAATCCTGTACAGCAACAGGCAACATTAACCTATGATTTGCCCAAGAGCGGACAGGTAAGTATTCAATTGATTAACCTGCAGGGACAAGTGGTAGCTACTAAAGCAATGGGCTTCCAGTTAAAAGGACCTCAGGTATTTGAAATCAATCGTCAGAATTTTGGATTGTCAACGTTAACACCGGGTCAATATGTATTACAGGTGCGGGTTGATAATACAGTACGTTATGAAAAAATCCTGATGCAGCAGTTTTAAGGGTAATGATTGTCCTTAAGAAGCTTGCTCTGATAACCATTTGTGAACCACCTGTTGTAAATCATATCCAGAAAGCTAAACCAAAGTTTGTTTTGCATCTTTTAAAATATAAATTGCACACTCTTAAAACCTAAACTATTGATTATGACCCTCAAACGTCTGCTTACTGGAGCCGGGATGATACTATCCATGCTGCTGGTAATGGTTCAGTTGGGTTTTGCACAAGGCAAAACCGTTACAGGAAAGGTGACTGATAGTAAGGATGGAAGTCCGGTAGCTGGCGCTTCTGTTCAAATTAAAGGTACCAACCGGGGCACTACTTCAGATGCTGCCGGTAATTTCAGAATTGCTGTAGATAACAATGATGCTGTTCTCGTAATTACATCAGTAGGATTTACCCGTGAAGAAATTCCTGTGGGTACTCTTACAGAACTTAGCGTAAGTATGAATGCATCTGCAACAGGTAATCTTAATGAAGTGGTAGTAATTGGTTATGGTACACAACGTAAGAAAGATCTTACAGGTGCCATTGCTACTGTTACTTCTAAAGATTTCGTAAAAGGTGCGCTGCAAACTCCCGAGCAATTGATTGCCGGTAAAGTAGCAGGTGTACAGATTACCCCAAACGACGGTGCCCCCGGTAGTGGCAGCCGTATCCGTATTCGTGGTGGTGCTTCTTTAAATGCCAGCAACGATCCTTTAATTATCATTGATGGATTGCCTGTTGATGGTGGTGCTGCCGGTTCAGCTAATCCGCTTAACCTCATCAACCCTAATGACATTGAAAGCTTTACCATCTTAAAAGACCCCTCTTCAGCCGCTATTTATGGTTCAAGGGCTTCTAATGGTGTTATCATCATTACTACCAAAAAGGGTAAAAAAGGTAAAACACGTTTAAACTTCAGTTCTCAAACATTTGCTCAAACTCCTTCCGGTAAAGTGGACATTTTATCTGCAGAAGAGTTTAGAGGTGTGGTAAATCAGTATGGTACTCCCACTCAAATTGGATTGTTAGGAAAAGAAAGCACAGATTGGCAGGATGAAATTTACAGAACTGCATGGGCACAGGATTTTAACCTCAGTGCTACAGGTGCCTTTGCAAAAGGCAAATGGCCTTTCCGTATTTCAGCAGGCTATCTGGATCAAAATGGTATTTTAATAACATCCAACTTTAAGCGTTTGAATGGTTCATTAAACTTAAGCCCCCGTTTCTTCAATGATAAGTTGAAAGTTGACTTCAACTTAAAAATGTCAAGAACGACGAATCGTTTTGCCGATGGTGGTGGTGTAGGAAACGCTGTTTCCTTTGATCCTACAAAGCCGGTATTAAGCGGTAACAACCGTTTTGGTGGTTATTGGGAGTGGATTGATGGTGAAAACAAACCTTTCCAACTTTCTAACCGTAACCCTGTAGGTTTTCTTGAATTACAGAACAATACAAGTGAAGTGTTAAGAAGCATCAGCAATTTGCAGTTAGATTATCAACTTCCTTTTTTAAAAGGCTTGCGTGCCAATTTGAACCTGGGTTATGATTTTATTGGCGGTGAAGGTTTGGATATCATTCTGGATAGTGCTGCAAGAAATTATCGTGGTGGTGGTAACAGAACACCCTATCTTTCTCAAACCCGTAACCAGCTTGCTGAGTTTTATTTCAACTATGTGAAAGATATCAAGGCAATCAATAGTAAAATTGATTTCATGGTGGGTACGGCTTACCAGAAATATGACTTCTATAATTTCAACTACAGAGCAAGAGCATTTAATGGTCAGCCTGCACCTAACTCTCAGGAGCCACGCTTTTTATCAAGCAGCGATCCTGTAAATGGCGACCCGGGTTATACCATGCTTTCCTACTATAGCCGCTTAAACTATACATTGGCTAATAAATACATTGTAACGCTTAACCTCAGAACAGACGGTACTTCACGTTTTGGTCCTTTGGATGCAGGTTTTCTTGATAAACAAAGGTGGGCTGTGTTTCCCGGTGTAGCTGTTGCATGGCGTGTAAGTGAAGAGAACTTCCTTAAAAACTCAAAGGTTATCAGCGACCTGAAACTTCGTTTTGGTTATGGCCAAACCGGTCAGCAAAATGTGGGTAGCCTCTATGGTTATATTGCTTCTTACGGAATCAGTAACAATGCTGCACAATACCAGCTTGGTAATTCATTCTACAACATGGCACGCCCATCAGCTTATGATGCTGATTTAAGATGGGAGTCTACAACCAATACAAACATTGCGTTAGACTTTGGATTGTTTGATAATCGTATAAGCGGTACTATTGAAGCTTTCCAGCGTAAAACAACTGATTTGTTAAGTGCAGTGCCGGTACCCGGCGGTTCTAACTTTACAAACATTCTCCTTACCAACGTAGGAAATATTGAAAGTAAAGGTTTAGAGTTTACCTTAAACACTACACCTGTAAAAACAAAAGATTTTGTTTGGGATTTCAATGTAAACTTCACTTATGTGGTACCTGAAATCACAAAACTCTTATTAAACCCCGATCCTAATTTTACAGGTTTGGCAGTAGGCGGTATTTCAGGCGGTACAGGTAATACCATTCAGCGTCACCTTGTAGGCGAAAGACCCGGTTCTTTCTATGTGTACAAGCAGGTGTATGATAAGAATAACAAACCCATTGAAGGTTTATATGAAGATTTAAACCGTGATGGTATTATTAATGACAAGGATTTGTATATCTATCAAAACCCTGAAGCGAGATACTTTATAGGCGCCAGCTCATCTGTAAGTTATAAGAAGTTCTCAGCCGGTTTTGTATTGCGTGCAAACTTTGGTAACTACATGTATAACAACTTTGCATCAGACAGAGGTGTGTTGCGCAACTTCCTGAATCCACTTGGATTTATTGCCAATGGTTCAAGCGATTTCCTCAACACCGGCTTCCTCAACAATCAGTATTTCTCTGATTACTATATCCAGAATGCATCTTTCCTGAGAATGGATAATATCAATTTTGGATACGATGCAGGTGAAGTGGCTAAGAATGTGAGACTCCGTCTTTCAGCCAACATACAAAATGCATTTTTCATAACTAAATACAAAGGATTAGATCCTGAAATCAGCGGTGGTATTGATAACAATATCTTCCCCCGCCCACGCACATTTGTATTTGGTGTAAACCTTGATTTTTAAAAACTAATACGTCTCACTATATGAAAAAATTAGTTCAAATAAACACATTGCTTTTGGCGCTGGTTGTTTTAATTGCTTCGTGTAACAAGGAATTAGAACGTTTCCCCCCAAACAGCTTAACATCAAAAGATGTTTATAAAGATGAAGCCGGCTATCTGAGTGTGCTTGCCAAAGTGTACGGCAGTATGGCACTTACAGGTAATGATGGACCTGCCGGTAATGGCGACGTTGCCGGTATTGATGAAGGTACTTCAGACTTTCTGCGTTTGTACTGGAAAGCTCAGGAGTTGAGTACTGATGAAGCAGTGGTAGCCTGGAATGACCCCGGTATTCAGGACTTTCATAATATGAACTGGGCACCTGCTAATCCTATGTTGAAAGGCTTGTACTTCCGTTGCATATATATTGTAACTCTTTCAAATGAATTCATTCGTGAAAGTGCTCCGGATAAAGTAAGTGGCAGAGGCATCAGTGGTGCAGCTGCTGAAAGCATTAAACGCATGCGTGCCGAAGCCCGTTTTGTCCGTGCCTTTGCTTACTGGGTGTTAATGGATTTATACGGAAGCCCCAGCTTTACAACCGATGCCGATCAAATTGGTAAGTTCAATCCTCCTCAAACAAACAGAGCCGCTTTGTTTACATTTATTGAAAACGAGTTGAAGGCCATTGAAGCTGATTTGCCCAATGCACGTACTGCTGATTATGGCCGTGCAGATAAAGCTGCAGCATGGAGTCTCTTAGCCCGTATGTACTTAAACGCACAGGTTTATGTGCCTTCATTAAATAAGTTTACTGATGCAGTTACTTATTCAAAAAGAGTAATTGATGCAGGTTATTCTTTGCTGGACAATGGAAACGGTACAGGTTATCACTGGCTGTTTCAGGCAGATAACAATGTAAGCAATCCGGAATTTATCTGGACACTGAACTATGATGGTTCACGCACACAAAACTTTGGTGGTACTACCTTCCTTGTAAATGGTTCTGTAGGTGGTGATATGGATCGTACAGTATCCGGCCTTGGTGGCTGGGGTGGTACACGCACTACCAGAAACCTGCCTTTACTCTTTCCTGATATCAATGGAAATGGTGATAAAAGGGCACTGTTTACACAGGGTACTCAAACACTTGAAATTGCCAATATTTCAGAATTTAAAGATGGGTTGGCTGTAATAAAATACCGCAACCGCACCCGCAGTGGTGGGTTTGGTAATGATGCTACCAGAACATTTTCTGATATTGACTTTCCTGTTTTCCGTTTGGCAGAAATGTATTTGATTTACGCAGAAGCTGTAAAGCGTGGTGGTGCAGGCGGTACAGAAACTCAGGCTGTTGTTTACTTAAATCAGCTTCGCTCAAGAGCCCGAGTAAGTGCAGGTAACATTGGCGCTTACAGTCTCGACTATATCCTTGATGAGCGTGCCAGAGAATTGTATTGGGAAGGTTTCCGCCGCAGCGACCTGATTCGTTACAACCGCTTTACTGAAGGTACCTATTTATGGCCATGGAAAGGTGGTGTAGCCAATGGAACAGGTGTAGATGCCTTTAGAAGACTTTTTCCAATTCCTGATTCTGAACTGGCGGCCAATCCAAATATGAAACAAAACAACGGTTATTAATTAACTTAAACTATTGAGATATGAAATCAACGATTCGTTTATCAGCTTTACTGCTTCTTACAGGATTTGCTGCCTGTAAAAAAGTAGAGAATAAAGTGTATTTCGAAGGTGGAACGGCTCCTGCTATTTCTGCTTCAACCACAGCAGTGCGTTTGGAGCCAGGTGAAGAAGCTAATACAGCTATCCGTTTTAACTGGACCAATCCTGATTACAGATTTACAACCGGCGTAAGCTCACAGGATGTAAACTATACTTTGGAAATTGATACAGTGGGAGGCAATTTTAACAGCGGGGCCAAGTTCACAACAGTTATTGCCCGTGAGCTTTCAAAATCATATACGGTGGGCGAATTCAATGCTATTTTAGGTAATAGTATGCGTTTGCAACTGGATCCCCGCAGAAACTATACGCTTGAGGCAAGAGTAACATCCAGTATTGGCAACTCTGTAAAATTACTCTCAGGTAATAAAGTTACGTTTACAGCACGCCCTTTCCCTCCACCACCAAAAGTAGCTACTCCTGTTAATGATGAAATTTGGCTGGTAGGTGGCGCAAGCCCCGGAGGTTGGAATAATCCTTTAGGTTCTCCTTTCATCAATACACAAAAGTTTACTCGTTTGTCACGTACAAAATATGAGTTAACTGTAAACCTTGGAGCAAACGATGGTTATCTTGTACTTCCTGTAATGGGAAGCTGGAGCACCAAGTATTGTATTGAAGACGGGGCGCCACGTAATCCCGGCGGTGGTGAATTTGTATTTAAAGGTGGTGGAGGTCAGGATTTCTTATCTCCTACACCCGCAGGTACGTTTAAAATTTCACTTGATTTTCAATTAGGAACTTTTCAGGTTGTAAGACAATAATCTTTTAAAACATTTACGTATGAAACTTTTTAATAAACTTTCAACACTTGCACTGGCAGCAGTGATTGGTTTTACAGCTTGTGAAAAAGCTGATGAACTGCCCAGCTTTGCTGATGGTACTGCTCCTGTATTGAGCACACCCTCAGCAACCATTGCTCCGCCGGTGGCAGACTCCAATAAAGTATCCGTAATTCTTAACTGGACGGATCCCAAGTTTGCTTCTGACCCCAAAACATTTAAGTATGTAATTGAAATAGATTCAGCAGGCCGCAACTTTTCAAGAGCGTATACCAAAACAGTAATTGGTAAATTAACTGATTCAACCATAGCCAAAGAATTCAATAATGTAATGCTGGCATGGGGCTTTGAATTTAATAGGGCTTATGATGTGGATGTACGAGTTACAGCTTCTTATGGTAACAACAATGAACAAAAGCGTTCAAATGTTTTAAGATTACGTGCTACTCCTTATAAAATTCCTCCTAAAGTGGCTTTGCCGTCTACAGGCAGGTTGTTTATTGTAGGGAATGCTACAAATGGAGGATGGAACAATCCTGTTCCGGTACCTTCACAGGAGTTAGCCCGCTATGATGAAACTACATTTGGTGGTGTATTTCAGCTTACCGGTGGCAATGAGTATTTGATTTTACCTGTAAACGGTAGCTGGGATAACAAATATGCTATTCCCAGCAATCTGGCTCCGGGTAGTGATGTAGCAGGTACCTTCTTTGCAAGTACTGGCCCCGGCGATAACTTTAAAGCACCAGGCGCAAGTGGTTTGTATAAAATAACACTCGATTTCCAGAAAGGTGTTTATGCAGTGGCTCCTATCACTATTGTAAATGGATTGCCTAATGATTTATTTATTGTAGGTGGCGCTACTCCGGGTGGCTGGAATAATCCTGTACCTGTTCCATCACAGCAATTGACCCGTCGTAACTCTTCACAGTGGGATGTTACACTCAACTTTAGCAGCGGACAAGCCTACCTGCTGTTACCTGTAAATGGTAGCTGGGCACAGAAATACGGAGCTGATAATCCTTCACCCACAGGAACTCAGTTAGGAGGAAAGATCAAGGGAGAAGGCGCTGATATTCCTGCACCGTCTGTTAGTGGTTCTTATAAATTTACTGTAGATTTTTATACCGGTGAGTACAAGCTCACACAGTAATAAAATTTAGATACAATTCAAAAAGACCCCGTAACTGCGGGGTCTTTTTATTTGTTTTAAACTGTACAAAACCCCCAATAGCGAAAGTCACCTAAGCTTTATAAAATTCAGGAATCTGGTGCAAGAATGAGGCGTGAGTAAAGAGCGTTCGCTTTACTTCGCAGCAACGTCTCCCGCTGCACTGCGTTTGAAATAATGAAAACTGCCACATGGGGACGTTGCGTACTACGAAGGAGAATGCATATCTTTCCTATATGCCTGAATAGCGAGTAATACCTTAAAATTGAAAGAAATGTTGATTCCACAAGGAAGAATAGTTCTCCATAGTACGCAACGTCCCTTTCAGGAGACGTTGCTGCGAAGGAGGCTACATGAGATTACACATGCACATCAACATAGCAGGGGGTTGCTCGGTGTACTTTCACATTTGCAAATAGAGCAGGCAGCTTATTTAACCCAATACTTGAATTCTCCTTCAAGCATGCCAGAGTCAATTTTTTTCCCCAAGGGGATAGGGTCATACACAGATATAACTAATAATTCTCTTTATGTTTCGGGGGTTTATCAAGTAATGTTTTTAGGGATGCGTATTGCTCCGAGTAATCCCTTGCCAAGAGCTGCCAGAATAGAGCCAATTTATGAAGACTTGTGGCAGGAGAACATTATACCTGTATTTAATCGAATTTTTCATTTAGCACGCTAAGATTAATTTAAACAAGAAAGATTATGTTGAAATTAATTACTTTTTTTTCTGTCATCATTTTTATACAAGGCTGTAAAAGTTTTAAACCTGGATATTATTGCTCGTATAGTGTAAAGACAAATAGTATAACTGGCTTTAACTTCGCTGATAGTAGTCGATTTTACAGTTTTATTAGAAGTGAGGGCAATAGGTTCAGAAAAATAAATTCAGGGACTTGGCAAGTTTATAATAGCAAAGTCTTTTATGTTATTGATACAACTTATACTTTGAATGGAGTGCCGCAGATTAATATTAATAAGGATACTTTTTACCTGCGAGTACCAATGATTAACAGAAAAAAGTTAACTGCTAATATTACTGAAAATGGAATGAGGTATAAAGCGGAGTACCGCTTTTGTAACAACAACCCAAGTTTAAGCAGTAAGTAACCCCCTGATGGCTCAAGAGTTGTGCAGTAGGGAAAGGGTGTTGGCTTCTTGTGCCTGATTATAACAGCATCTTTAAAAATGTATTTAATATAGTTATACTTTTTGCTTTAGTTTTTTAGTAGTTGTTTGCAGTTGGGCAGAGGTAAGATAGTTATCTACCACTTTTAAAATTGTTTCTCTGTCATCATCATCAATTTTATCCAGTAGCCCCCCACTGGCGCAAGCGTCTCGCTTGTGCCTTCTATAACTATTTCCCCAATAGTGCAAGTAACTTACGCTCTATAAATTTCAGGAACCTGGCGCAAGAATGAGGCGTAGGTAAAGAGCGTTGGCTTCTTGTGCCTGAGTATAGTAG
>CAYPBV010000006.1:0-16398 GCA_964409025.1 uncultured Chitinophagaceae bacterium
GGCGAAACATTTCCTGTATACGAAACCAGGAAACTACTTCTGACTTTACGAGAATGATTCCGAACCAGAGGCCCGCAACTAAATATTTCCAGTTGCTCCATAACGGACGGTCGAGTTCACTTTGATTCACACACATCGCATGGTCTGTACGCACTTCAAAATCTGTATTGATATCTTTTATGCTTTGAATTTTATCTTTTACTTGTGTTGACATGATTTGCTGATTAGAGTTTCAGAATAAAAGGAAGAATTAAGTTGGCCATAATAAAACCACCTGCCATGAAAGAAATAGTAGCAACCAGTGAAGGCCATTGTAAATTGCTTAAACCCATAATGGCATGCCCGCTGGTACAACCACCTGCATAACGGGTACCAAAACCCACCAGAAAACCACCGCCAATCATCATTACAATTCCTCTTGCAGTTAACAATTGAGGCCAGCTGAACACATCAGTTGGCACCAATGATTCAAAATTGGTAATGCCGTATAGCTGTAATTCAGTTGCCAAGGTTTCATTTACAACTACCGGAGCCGGTGTTGATAAAAATAAAGCAACAGCTACACCGCCCAGCAACACACCTGCCACAAAAAATAAATTCCATACTTCCTTCTTCCAGTCGTAAGAGAAAAACGGAATTTTTGCCGGTACGCAAGCAGCACATACGTGACGGAGTGAAGAGGAAATACCAAACGATTTATTTCCCATCAATAAGAGTAATGGTACTGTTAAACCAATAAGCGGACCGGCCACATACCAGGGCCATGGCTGCTTTATCCATTCTATAACATTCATAATGATGCGTTTTAACTTCTGTTTGTTTAAATAAACTTTTTATGATTCATCTTTTGATAAGTCTGTTTCTTTTTTTGATGACTTGAACGTACTGTTGAGTAATCCACCCATTGTTGCGCCGTACAACATACTGCGCCATGGGCTGGATGTAATCATACAGGTACCATCACATCCCCAGAAATGATAATAGATATATCCTGCAACTGCACCCAGCAAAATGCCTGGTACATACCATTTCCAATCTTTTAAAATCTTATTCATTTTACTTCTTCAAATTTTATTTCTTCAGTGTTTGACATATTCGTTTGTGTGTAAGGTTGGCTGCAGGTAAGTCCCGGACAACCCAAATTAAAGATACCCTGTATCAACAACAACATGCCAATGGTTCCTAAAATAGTATTGTAGGAAGCAATGCCCTGATACAATGCAATACTTCCGGCCAACAAACGAACGAGTCTAATCCAGTTAAACCCTGTAAACATGTAATTTAATTTAAACGATTACCCAGCGCAACCCATGACCCTCCATTGTAAGCCTCAATTCCGTTTTGCTTTAAGATGGCTGCTGCTCTTGCACTACGCATACCGCTGGCACAACAGGTAATCACCGGTTTTCCTTTTTGCTTCAATTCATTTGCTTTGCTGCTGATGCTGTCTACAGGTATATTAATGGCGTTCTTTATATGACCGCCTTTAAACTCACCACTTGTTCGCACATCAACAATCAATGCGCCCTGTTCTGCAAGCGCTTTGTAATCTGTACCCGGACCAAATAATTTTTTTATGAAACCAAACATCTTCAGTTGAGATTTTTTTGAGTTAAGACTAATAAATTTTCTAATGCGCCGCCATTAAATACATTTTCCAATCCTGCCTCTTTCAATAACATTACTGCACTGGCACTTCTTGCACCTGAGCGACAGTATACCACCACCGGTTTATGCAATTCTTTTAATTCATCTGTATAATCTATTAATGTATCCAGTGGAATATTCTGAGCACCGGGAAAATGACCCGACTGAAATTCCTTAGCTGTACGCACATCTACAAACTTTGTTTGTGCATCCTTTAATACCTCTTGTAACTGTATCATTGTTTTTCGTTTTGTTGCAGGAGTTCGCCTTTCCATGCAAGAATACCGCCCTCCATATTATAAATATGTTTGAATTGATTATTGATAAGCAGTTCTGATGCTTTTACACTCCGTTTTCCGCTGCGGCAATACACCACATAGGTTTTGTTTTTCCGGAGGGATTGTATTTGCTGTATAAAGTTGACGGAATCCAGCACATCTATATTCACTGCACGTGGCAAATGACCCTCTGCAAATTCTTCCCTGGTACGTACATCCAGTACCACAGTTCGTTTCTTTTTCATTTTTACTGCTGCTTGTTCAGGAGTAACCGTAACAAATTGTGCCCGTGCTGCATTGAATGCTGTTAACAGAAAAAAGAAACTCAACAATAAATACTTCATGTGATACTTTTTTGTTTTTGATACTTACCACATAGTATAATCCTTAAAAATTATCATCCCGTCTGGTGAAAAGATGTACTGCTAATTTTCAATGATTATTTCATACTTTTTAAATAAAAGGGGGCGGGTTAGGCCCCCATGTCATCAATCACCATCATTCCGCATCATCAATTATAAAAGTGTAGAAGGACATACATAATCCGTTACCGGTAGTTTGTTGCTTTCCTTAATCGCTTTAAAGCCTCCACGCACATCTATAAGCTTATCATAACCACGTGCTTTTAATATGGAAGCAAATATCATGGAACGGTATCCTCCGGCACAATGCACATAATATGTTTTATCCTTGTTTAATTTGAGCATACTGTCGTTCACAAAATCAAGTGGTGCACAAATTGCATTTTCAACATGTTCACTTTTGTATTCACTTTCTTTACGTACATCCACAATTTCTGCCAATGGCTCCTGCTCTTTTAAAGCTGCCAGTTCATCTGCTGATATACGTGTGATGCTATCAATTTCTTTACCTGCATTTTTCCAGGCATTGAAACCACCTTTCAAATAACCCAGTGAATAATCATAGCCTACACGTGCCAGTCTTGTCACCACTTCTTCTTCACGTCCTTCATCTGTTACTAATAAAATTTCCTGTTTTACATCCGGTATCATAGCGCCTACCCATGGTGCAAAGCTTCCGTCAATTCCGATGTTGATAGAGTTGGGAACAAAACCTTTTGAAAAGGTTTCTGCATCTCTTGTATCAAGAATCAAGGCACCGGTTTCGTTAGCCGCTGTTTCAAATGCTTCGGGACTCAATGCCTGAGTACCACGTTTGATCACTTCTTCAATACTATCATAACCATGAATGTTCATCATTACATTTAATGGAAAATATTGAGGCGGCGCCACCAACCCGGTAGTTACTTCTTTAACAAATTCTTCTTTGGTCATATTGGCACGTAAAGCATAGTTCACTGCTTTCTGATGACCCAAGGTATCAGAAGTTTCCTTGCTCATATTTTTTCCGCAGGCACTTCCGGCACCGTGTGCAGGATATACGATGATATCATCTGCCAATGGCATGATTTTGTTACGGAGCGAATCAAATAAATAACCCGCCAGTTTATCCTGCGTTAAATCACTTACTATTTTCTGTGCCAGATCCGGACGTCCCACATCACCAATAAACAAAGTGTCACCGGTAAAGATGGCTACATCTTTTCCTGTTTCGTCTTTCAATAAATAACAGGTTGATTCCATGGTATGGCCCGGTGTGTGTAATACTTTAAATGTAATCTTGCCTACTTTAATTTCTTCACCATCAGTTGCGGCATGAAATTCAAAGTCGGGCTTTGCATTGGGACCGTATACAATCTTTGCACCTGTTTGCTTCGCCAGATCGATATGACCGCTTACAAAATCTGCATGGAAATGTGTTTCAAACACATACTTGATTTTTGCGTGGTTGCGTGCCGCCTTTTCCATGTAGGGTTTCACTTCACGCAACGGATCAATCACTACTGCTTCACCTTCGCTTTCAATGTAATAAGCACCTTGTGCTAAACAACCGGTATAAATCTGTTCAATCTTCATTTTAAAAAGTTTTAAAGTATAGAGCAAAATTGCAAAATCAGTAAAAGGAATACTATGACTTTTGTCACTTAACGGGAGGCCGGGCAGCAGAAATCATTTAACCCCGGTGCTCACCTTTTGAACTGAAGAACATTATTTATCTGTTAAAAACAGTTCTTTTATAATAATGTAAACTCCCATCACCAAAACAAACCATCCAAATCCTTTTTTGAGTTTATCGCCACTTATTTTATGGCTGAGCAAGTTGCCGATAAAAATACCTCCGATGGCCAAAGCGGTTACAATAAAAAGTAATTTCCAGTCGATTATCTGATGCCCTACATCACCCAAAAACCCAATCAATGATTTGGCTGCAATAATGAGTAAAGAAGTTCCAACAGCCTGTTTCATTGGCAGTTTACTCAACAAAACCAGAGCAGGAATAATAAGAAAACCTCCGCCGGCGCCAACCAAACCGGTTAATATACCTACCACCGTTCCTTCAAGCAATATGAGCGGATAATTGAATTTCTGTTGTTCCTTTGTTAGATCGTTTTCTTTATTCGTTCCTTTAATCATACTGTAAGAAGCAACTACCATGAGTACTGCAAACAACAGCATGAGTAATATAGGTTTGGTTACAGTAAACGTTCCCATTGTAAATACCTCTTGCGGAATTGCAGGAACTATAAATTTCCGTGTAGCATATACAGCAGCTATGGCAGGAGCACCAAAAATGAGCGCTGTTTTAATATTGAGCAATCCCTGCTTGTATTTGGGAACAGCTCCTACTAATGAGGTGGAACCAACTATAAATAAAGAATAGGCTGTTGCCAGCACCGGTTCAACTCCAAATAAATACACGAGCACGGGCACAGTGAGAATGGAACCACCACCACCAATCAAGCCCAATGAAATACCAATAACAATTGATGCGATATAGCCTGCAATTTCCATGAGTGCAAAGATGGGTTGATGCAAGGTAGGGTTTTGTGATGTGAATCACAGAAGTCCTAAGCACCTCATCCCTGCTAAACATTTTGTTCTTCCAAATCAGTTATGAAACGATAATCATCACATAACAGCCGGCCTCATTGTAATGACGAGCGTAAATAAGCGTGGGTTGTGCTATGCAGTTCTCCCTTTGGGGGCGGAGGGGGCTGCTGTTATTTCAATCGCATTCCGATGCAATCTTACTTTTCCCCGTTGCTCCATTTTTTTTAACAGCCTTGAAATCACTTCACGTGAAGAATTCAATTCATCTGCAATTTGCTGATGACTTACTTCAATAGTATGAGATGCGGTGGCTTCCTGTGCACGCTTGAGGTAAAACTCCAGACGCTCATCCATACTGCGGAATGCCACATTATCCAGTGTGAGCAACAACTCATCAAACCGTGAGCGGTAGGTTTCAATTACAAACTGGTACCAGCTTTTGTACTTACCCATCCACTCACTCATGGTTTCAATAGGTATTTGTATAATTTCTGTTTCAGTAACGGTTACGGCACTGATGGGACTTGCTTCATGTTTAGCAGCACATACCATGGACAACGCACAGGCTTCGCCGGGCTTTAAATAATACATCAGGAACTCATTGCCTTCTTCATCTTCACGAAACACTTTGATGAGTCCGCTTACTACCAGCATGGTGCTGCGGATGTATTGACCTTTTCGCATAAGCACTTCATGGGCAGGAATGATTTTATGTTCACCTGTGGTTTCAATGGCCTCCGCCAGTTGAGGTTCAAATAAAGGATAAGATGTTTGAAGAACGGTATTCATAAGTGCAAATGTGGTGTTTATTTTGGAATGAAAGTGTTGCCACTGAAAACACGGAATCACTGTTGTATGATTTTATTAACCACCAGAAACATATTAGAGCACATGAAAAACCTCTGCGCTCCCTGCGCCCTCAGTGTGCTAAACCTTTTATTCACCACCTGAGACACATTTGAGCACCCAAGAAACCTCTGTGAACCCAGCGCCCTCTGTGTTCTAAACCTTTTATTAACCACCTGAGACTCATTAGAGCACCCAAGAAACCTCTGTGAACCCAGCGCCCTCTGTGTGCTAAACCTTTTATTAACCACCTGAGACTCATTAGAGCACCTGAGAAACCTCTGTGAACCCTGTACCCTCTGTGTGCTATGTTTTTTTCTGTGCCTCTGTGTCCTCAGTGGCAAAATAATATCTTTGGCCGATGCCTTTGCTCAACTCTTATCAGGATGAATTGATAGAAGCCGGTTGCGATGAAGCCGGTCGTGGCTGCTATGCCGGGCCTGTGTTTGCTGCAGCCGTAATCTTGCCAAAAGATTTTCATCATCCATTACTCAACGATAGCAAGCAGGTAAAAGAAACACACCGCAATGAATTAAGAATAGTCATTGAAGAAACGGCGCTTGCTTATGCCGTAGCACAGGTGAGTGTGGAAGAGATCGATCGCATCAATATTCTCAAAGCGTCGTTTACCGCCATGCACCGTGCTATTGATGCACTGCAAACAAAACCGCAATTATTGTTGATTGATGGCAACCGTTTTATCAACTACAAACGCACACCGCACAAAACATTTGTAAAAGGCGATGGACGGTTTGCCAGTATTGCCGCCGCCAGCATTCTGGCTAAAACCTACAGAGATGAACACATGCTGCAACTGCATGAACAGTTTCCGCAGTACAACTGGAAACAAAACAA
The DNA here is from genome assembly GCA_964409025.1 of uncultured Chitinophagaceae bacterium. GTDB lineage: Bacteria > Bacteroidota > Bacteroidia > Chitinophagales > Chitinophagaceae > Lacibacter. The sequence continues at coordinate 6,539 of CAYPBV010000006.1, forward strand.
AGGTTATGGTACAGCAGCGCACCGAAAAGCCATTGAGCAGTTTGGATTGTGTATGCACCACAGAAAAAGTTTTGATATAGAACCGAAAGTGGAGACCTTATTTTAATCCATTGACTTTTTTTAGTTGATAATTTAAGTTGTATTTTCCCCGTACAAAAACACATTGATGAAACAATACCGTAACATTCTTTTTGCTGTACTGCTTATCTCCTGCTGCAGCAGTTGCCTCACTTTAAAAAAACTGGACGCTTTTGTTGCCGAACAATATGGCAACCAGGTTCCCAAACTCAATAAGAAAAATGCAGCGAACCTCTCCGTGGTCTCCACCTTGCCCAAAACAGGTGATGCCATTTCTGTTTCCCGAAACAAAACCAGCAATTTTCTGCCACTCATTCTGTACTGGCATTATGAGTTCAGGCGGGTATGTGCGTTGAACCCAGATATTGCGGCGAATACGTTTACCAATGCACTCAACAATGCCTCCTCCAAAGCATTGCAGCAAAAACTTGAAGGCAAAAAATTAGAGTTAACGGTGGAGCAGGCGCCCGTAGGTTTTTCATTTACGGAAAAGACCAATATCATTTTTGTAGTGTATATCATCAGTTGGTCCCGTTTATCTGTAGAGCCGGATTTTAAAGACCTTGTTGTTTCCTACAAACTCACCCATGCCGATGGTACATCTAAAACCGGAACCATACAGGTAAAAAACCCGATGCGTGATAAAGGGCTGCGACTGTTTCAAAGCTGGAAGTCTGCCGTGTCTGAGTATATAACAGAGTACAATTATACCATTAACAACATGGCGAAGAGTTTTGCTGGGGAGTTGATGAAGGAGTTGTGAGGTTGTTGTAAAGATTGGGATTGATATTCAATTATATTTTCAACAAGAAATTACGCAAATCGTAGTGTTGGTTGTCAGGCCAAAGTGACATACTACTTCGAATTAAAATACTTAATCATAGACCATGCAAGCAAAGGAAACTAAACTACAAGACATTATCGAGGGGACAAAGCAATATGTAATCCCTCTTTTTCAAAGAACATATAGTTGGACAACTAAAGAATGGGATGTTTTATGGAAAGACCTTGTTGAGCTTAGTGAAATGGAAAATCCAAGAACACATTTTATTGGCTCAATTGTAAATATGCCTACCGTTTCCGTTCCAGAAGGAGTAGCAAAGTATCTTTTAATTGATGGACAACAACGTCTGACAACAATATTTGTGCTTCTTACATTACTTCGTAACAGAGCAAGGGAAATACAGAATCAAGAATTTGCTGAAGAAATTAATAATACCCTTCTTGTAAATCCATACAAAAAGGATGGAGACTTTTTTAAATTGATGCCAACCCAAGTTGACCGAGAAACTTATCAGAATTTAATTAACGGGACTCCGAACGATGTAGAAAATCAATTGACACGGGCATACACTTTCTTTGATAAAAAACTGAAACAGGTTGAAATCGAACCCGAAAAACTTAAAAAGATAATCACAAGTTATTTTTCTGTCGTTAGTATCGTACCTACGCCGTGGTTCGTGTCTCCACGAACCACTCCACTCACACTCGCTACAATATTTCACCGATAGCACTTACTTTTAATTAAATATCGCAAGCAAATGCAAACACCCACACCTCTACGAAAATCATATATGGATATTGGCGCTGTTTATTTTTTCACTGCCACGATTCATCAATGGAAACCACTGTTGCAAAATGAAGCCTATTGTACAATTATTTTAAATTCATTTCAATTTCTATCGCAAAAAGGATTGCTTGATGTATTTGCATTTGTAATTATGCCCAATCATATTCATACCATCTGGCGTACCAACGGACGTAACGGTAAAGAAACAGTACAGGGGTCTTTCCTGAAATACACCGCCCACGAGTTCAAAAAATTAATGCTACGGACAGAACCGTTGCTGTTAAATAATTTTACAGTGGATGCAAAGAATAAAAAATTTGAATTTTGGCAAAGGGATTCACTGGCTGTGCATTTGTATTCACCGGAAGTGGCGTATCAAAAACTGGAATACATTCATTTAAATCCCCTGGCTGAACATTGGCAATTGGCAAAAGATCCATCTGATTATTTCTATTCTTCCGCTTCGTTTTACGAACGGGATGAATGGCGATTTTCTTTTCTTAAAGATTTACGGATTCAAATGTTGGGCTAAGTACTTTTGGTTCGTGGAGACACGAACCAAGGCGTGAGGAATTATTCCCAGAAGAACCAAATGTTTCAGACAAATACATTAAGGTAACCCGACAGATATTAAGGTCAGCTTTGCAGTCACATAAACTTAAACCGAGATTTACCAAAGTCGAAGTTGCAATCCGTGACAACTTTGATTGTTTTCTAAATTACTTTGAGATTTTTGAACAATATATTGAAGCCGGTCTAATTACTTCAAAGGAGCTTGAACCTTATATTAAATACTGGATAAATACTATAAGTGACGACATCGAATCAGATGTAAAAAATACAATTCACCATTATATCAACGAATATGGATACAAAGGCACACAAAATATTTTCACAAGATTTGGAAAAAATATTTTACCTCAAACCCAATTAGATTCGACAAAGTTTAATGAGGAGGAAGAAATTGACACGAGTGATTTAGAAAATGAAAACGATGACTATGACAAGTAGTAGCACTACCGCCATCACGGTGATAAAGGTTACAATACCGATTATTTATTTGGACTAAGATTATGGCCTGCTTATTTTTTATCATCTCACGCTATGGTTCGTGTCTCCATGAACCACTACATCATTCATATCTACATAAACATCAATCACAACACCATCATTCAACCATCAAACAATGAAGAAGTCTCTCTTTTATTTTGCCGTTACAGGGTGGGCATTAGGTCTTATTGTTCACATTCTATCACTTGCGCATATTAATGTTGCAGCCAAAGTTCCTTTTGTGTGGCTGTTGCACGTCGGTATTTTTGCTGTGTTTGTTCCTGCAATTCTTGAGATGAAGAAAAATGAAGCACTCAAAGCTTATCAACAATCAGAAAAGGCAAACAGAAAGAATCCATTCGCTGTTGTTAAAATCATATTCAATCAAACACCCTCCTGGCTGGCTGCAATTGCAATAGCAGGCTTTGTGTATGCATTTATAAATTTTTTACTGTTCATGACGTCTCAACAGGGTAGTGCCACTATTCAAGACGGGCAATACATTTTACACAATCACGGTCATCTCATCAAAACCTTAACACAGCAGGAATACAATTACTGTAAAGCAAATGAGGTAAGAGGATTTTCAGGACACTGGCTGGCGTTTTACGGATTGTCAGCAGCTATTTTATTTCCATATCAAAGAAAAGCAACAACTATCTAATCGCAACCTTATTGATAAAACCTCCGCTGTTTCATCAAGTGAATTACAAACAGTGAACCTGCGTACAAAACCCCGGAGGTTTTATTGCAGCTTGTTTATTTGCTTCATTAAACCTTGCCCACCTGCCTCCGGCAACCTGTAATGATAAGCAGATTATGTGCATCAGCTTCTTCCCTTACTTGGGTACAAGTTATGCCTGCATGTAACCGATTGAATCAACTTTCACCTTCATTGTTCAACGAAACATGTTATCAATACATCAAAACAATCAACACCACCTTTTCGCTTAACAAATGATTAATAATTACGTTACAATGCCTTAGCACACACGTAATGTGCCGCAGATAGTTTTGTATCAAACATAAACAATGAAACTAAAACTATTTACTGCATTATTTGCAACTGTTGCTTTACTGGGCACAGCCTGCAAAAAAAAGGACAACAACACTCCACAGGAAGACAAAGCTGAATTTAAAAACCGTTCAGTAACTCCATCCTTTATCAAAATGGCACCTGAATTTTCAGGTGTGGGTGTGCACACGCTGGTGAGCAGCGAAGATGTAATTCCAAACTCCGCCGGTATGGTGTATGGTGGTGCGCCCGATGGTCAGGGTTTTATCAAAAATCCTGATGGCAGCGGGTACATCATGGTTACCAATCATGAAAATACATGGGCCATTTCAAGATTGTACTTAAATAAAAAACTGGATATTGTAAAAGGCGAATACATTGTAAATACAGATGGCGGTTTGTTCCGCTTATGCTCCGGTACTATGGCTACGCCTGATATTCATGGCTTTGGCCCCACGTTTTTAAGTACAGGTGAGTCAAACGTAAATGCAATGACACATGCTATCAATCCCATTGCACCTGCTAATCCATCAGACCAAACAAGAGTAAAACCAGCTTTAGGAAAATTCAGTGGCGAAAATGCAGTGCCTTTAACCAAAGCTGCCTATCCCGGCAAAACGGTAATCATTCTGGGTGAAGATGCAGGCAATGGCCAGGTATATCTCTATGTATCCAACACAGTAGGCGATTTAGACAACGGCAAACTGTATGTGTTAAGAAGAGTAGATCAAAATCAAATTGAAACAGCTATTACCTGGAACAATAATTACAATGTAGAATTTGTAGAAGTACCCAATGCTAAAAACTTAACCGGTGCAGAAATTGAAAGCCTGAATGCTTCATTAAAAAGTATTGTGTTTGCCCGTGTGGAAGATTTGGATTACAGAAAAGGTTCCGCTGCCAATAACAGAGAAATATATTTTGTTGCTACCGGCGTAAGCGGCAGTACAGAAAAAACATATATGGGTCGTGTGTATCAATTAAAGCTTGACCCAACGGATCCATTAAAAGGTGTGCTTAAAATAGTAGCTGATGGCGATGTATCACCCACCGGCGCTAATGTAAAAGGAACAGATATTATTAATCCTGATAACGTGTGTGCAACTGAAAACTTTCTGTACATCCAGGAAGATGGTGATTCCTTCTGGCCGGAAGCAACACACAACTCATTAATCTGGCAATATGATATGAGAACAGGCACCAAAAAAGTGTTTATGGATATGACACACAGAGATGCTGCGGTACAGGGTTCAAAATACAATCCTGCAGGACCAAACCAAAACAGATATGGTCTTTGGGAACATGGAGCTATGGAAGATATTTCTGATGTGATTGGTGTGCCCGGCACATTTACTATTAACATTCACGCACACTCATGGGTGGAAGGTGATAAATTTCTGAACCCAAGTAAAGCGGTATCCGTACAACCTTATAAAAGCGGCGGACAAACATTGTTTATTACAAATGTTCCCAGATAATTTACATTAACTGATCACAAAGGCCTTTCGTTAATATGCGAAAGGTCTTTGTATTTATACATCTTCTTCAAAAACTATATTCTATGGTGAAATACGTACCGCTGTTTATATTAAGCCTCATTCTTTTCATTGGGTGTTTTATCAATAAAGAACAAAATTTTGAGACCGTAGCCCGTAACAGTATCAATAATAAAATTGATTCTCTGGTTCAGGCAGTAAATGAAATAGAAACTACATCAAACCCGGAGCAAATAAAACTGCTGTTTGTCAAAAGCCGAACTTACTATAAAAAAGTTGAGCCGTTTATTGAATACTATTACCAGGGTTTAAGCCGACGCATTAATGGCCCTGCATTACCCGAAATAAAAACAGATGATAATGTGGTGAACGAAGCAACAGGGTTTCAGGTACTTGAAGAAATTATTTATAATGATATTATTGATACAAATGAACTGAAAAAGCAAACGAAAATCCTTATAACAGATTTACTGTTTGTTAAAAAATCAACCGGAGAATTGCCCATACAGGATCATCATTTTTATGAACTGATACAGCACCAGCTCATCAGAATTGCAGCGTTGGGCATTACCGGTTTTGATTCTCCCGTTTCATTTCAGTCAGTGCCGGAGGCAGGAAATACATTGGATGGTATACTGGAGTGGTATAAAGCGTACAACAATGTAACTAACAAAAACAATAACAGCAGGATACTTTCTGTAATACAGCAGGCCATCACATATACAAAGCAGCACAACGATTTTAATAACTTTAACCGGCTGCAGTTTATCAAAGAATACCTCATGCCATTGAGTGTGGCATGGGAAGAGGAGTTTAAAGAAGTAATTAAACGTAAACCTGATTTTAAAAATAATAAAGTTTTTTACGGACATCTGGCAGATTTAATGCAGGGAAAGAATCTCAATCCGGATGCATTTTCACCTTATGCAGAGTCAGTTTCAACACCTCAAAAAATTGCATTGGGTAAACTGCTGTTTAATGATGTGCGTTTGTCCAGAAAAAATAATATGAGCTGCGCCGGTTGTCATAACCCCGGCATGGCATTTACAGATGGAAAGTTAACCTCTGCTATTAATATTCACAGCACGTCTCTTAAACGCAACTCACCTACTGTTTTATACGCAGCATTTCAAAAAGCATTCTTTTATGATTTACGTTCACAGGATTTGGAAAATCAAATTGAAAGTGTGATGAAGAATCCTGAAGAATTTAATTTATCGCCACAGGAAGTACAGCAAAAAGTAAAAGCAAATCCAATGCTTGCAAACGAATTTGCAAGAGCGTATCCGAATAAAAAAGAAATTTCGCCTTTTGAAATCAGAAATGCCATTGCAGCATATGTAAGAAGTTTAATGCCGTTCACTTCAAAAATTGATGCCTATTTCAAAGGACAAGGTTCTTTAACAGATAGTGAAATTAATGGCTTTAATTTATTTACAGGAAAAGCAAAATGCGCAACCTGTCATTTTATTCCATTATACAGCGGTACCATTCCGCCGTGGTTTAACAATACAGAATCAGAGGTAATAGGTGTACCCAAAACTGCTGTTTGGAAAAATGCCATGATAGATGAAGACCCCGGCCGCTATAGTCTGAATCAACTGGAACAACTCCGTTTTTCATTTAAAACTCCCACCATACGAAACATTGAAAAAACCGCACCTTATATGCATAATGGTGTTTATGCTACCTTGGATGAGGTGGTAAAATTTTATGAATCAGGTGGAGGTAATGGCATCGGTATGAACTTACAATATCAAACTTTACCTTTTGACAACTTACAACTAACAGAAAAAGAAAAACAAGATATCATCAGTTTTTTAAAAACCCTTACAGATAAAAATGAAACTGAATAAGAAATTATTGCTTTTCATTTTTGTTGCAGCAGGAATGTGGGCCTGCAAAAAGAACAATAGCATTTGTACGCTTAACGCATCAGTTTCTGCAACGGTCATTGCTTCACAACCATGTGCAGCTACAGGTGCAATCATTATAACATCGCCGGTGGGTTCACAGTACCGGTACAAACTTGAAAATGCGTCTTTTCAAAATGAACCTGCCTTTCAGAAGTTAAAAGCAGGCAAGTATCGTTTAATGGTTAAAGATGCAAATGGATGTGAAGCAGTAAAAGAAATAAGCATTGATACCATTTTACAGGGAACAAAATTTACACAGGTATTTCAAATACTGGCTAATCGGTGTTTAAATTGTCATGCAGGCAATAATCCGCAGGCGGGTTTAAATTTTACCAACGTGTGTGATGTTTTAAACCACTGGCAACGTATTGAAGCAAGAGCGGTACAGGGCATACCATCACCCATGCCACAGGCGGGTTTAATTCCATTGGCAGAAAGAACAATCATTCAGGATTGGATTAATGCAGGGCATGCTTATGATAAATAGCTTTACAAAAAACCTCCGGGGTTTCATCAAGTGAATTACAAATAGTGAGCCTGTGTACAAAACCCAGGCAGTTTTATAGCAACTTGTTTATTTGCTTCATTAAACCTTGCCCACCTGCCTCCGTCATAGCTGCATAAAAATTACAGTTATGAAATACAAATTCATTTTAATCGCAACCCTGCTGTTATTCATAAGTGCCTTTAGTGTACAGGCACAGCTACGTGGCCGCCATTTTGCACCAAGCCCCGGTATTAACGACGGTATTACAAGAGGAGAAGCCTTTCGCCTCCGTGCTATGAAAGCAGATTTGAGAAGGGATTATGTACGTGCTAAACTTAATGATGGCCGCATAGGACCTTTAGAGCGCAGACATCTTAAACAGGAGCGCCGGCAGATACGCCGTGCTGAATTTCGCTTTCGTAACAATGGCAGAGGTTAAAGCACTTGCATTCTTTTCTCATATATTGGTTGGTTATCATCAATCCCGCTGTAATGGCGGGATTTTTTATACAGCCGTCTTCCGACCCTGCCTTTACCGGCAGGCAGGTTCCACAAAGGGGGAATCCATCAAGCCGCAGCCCTCACTTTTAGTGCCAGCCTCATTAATGATTAAACAGTTTGCATTACCGGAAAAATTAAACTAAACAACAGATTTGATTAACCATTAAACGCACCCAACCCCTCCCGCACCACCACCGGTTCATCACCCGTGCAGTCAACAACCGTTGATGGTATCATACCCCCAATTCCGCCATCGATAACAATATCCACCAGCTTGCCAAATTTTTCAAACATATACTCAGGGTCTGTATATTCTTCCACCAGCTCGCCGGGCAGTGAAGCACTCAGCAGCGGATGACCCAGTTCTTTTACAATACTGTTGGCAATGGCATGATCAGGCACACGCAGACCGATGGTGTCTTTTTTTGTTTTTAAAATTTTAGGTACTTCTTTACTGGCCGGCAATATAAAGGTGTAGGGGCCGGGCAGGTGTTGCTTGAGCAATCGAAACACAGGTGTAGCCAGGGGCTTGGTATAAGTACTCAGGTCGCTCAAATCATCGCAGATAAAAGAAAGATTGGCTTTAGCCGGTTCTATTTGTTTAATACGGCAAATGCGTTCTACTGCTTTATGCTGAAAAATATCGCATCCAAGTCCGTAAATGGTATCAGTAGGATAAATAATAATGCCACCGCCTAATAAACAATCAATTACGGTTTTTATTTGTCTGAGCTGGGGATTGATCGGATGAATATGCAGCAGCATGCTGTAAAATAATGAAACCTTAATTGTTTACTTAAAAATTGAAATAAAAAAAATTATAACGTCAAGGGTTAACTGCTTGCATATTTCAGACGTGTTGATTACATTAGCGCATCCATTTTCCACCAGTTCCCTTAACTACTTCCAAAGTCCTTCACCATGTGCGTTTATGAAACGTACAAACTATCATTCTATATCATTAGCTCATTATTATAAGCTAAGCCTTGAGAATCCAAATTGGATTTGACAGGTTTTTGTGGTTTCAGAGGTAAGCAAAAAGGGCCAGGGATTTCCATCCCGGCCCTGCTTTTTTTGAACTGACGAGAATCAGTTCTTTACACCACATGTATTCTTCTGTCGGCCAACTACTGCCTCTATCTTTCGCCCCTGAAATGCGGAGTGAAGGTTCCGCTCACTCATCGTTTGTTTAAAAAACATTTATATGAACAAAATCATCACAGCAGGGTTAGTGGCAGCAGCAGTGTTGCTGGCTCTTGCTTTTGCGTCCATCAAACTGCTTCCTTTAATTATGCCCGCAGTAGCAGAGGAATATTACAAGCCTGTGTTTGTAAATGATGAAACCCGTAATCTTTTTTATTTTGTACACCCCGTAGTACTGGCTTTTGCACTTTCATGGTTCTGGAGCCGTTTTAAGGGTGTACTCAATGGAAACTGGCTTATGCAGGGTCTGGAAATGGGTCTTATCTATTTAATTGTAGCTACACTGCCTGCCATGATTATCATCTTCAGCGCCATTGATGTATCAATAAGCGTAATAGGTACATGGTTGCTGTATGGTTTTGTACAGGGTACACTGGCCGGTATTGTATTTTCAAGAATGCATGCATAAGGTTTTGAGTAGCAGCTTGTTTTAGTAGTGCAGGGGCTTATGATCATTTGTATGCACTGTGTACTTCAATTTCTTTACACATGCTCACCTCCGTGACCTCCGTGCACCCAGTGTGCTAAAATTTCCTCACACAGA
>CAYPBV010000006.1:16498-57463 GCA_964409025.1 uncultured Chitinophagaceae bacterium
GATATGAAGAGAACACAGAGTTATTGCTTACAAACCATCAATAACACACTGCTCACCTCTGTGACCTCCGTGCGCCCCGTGTGCTAAAATTTCCTCACACAGAGATATGAAGAGAACACAGAGTTATTGCTTACAAACCATCAATAACACACTGCTCATCTCTCTACTCCACGTTGCATTCCATTCTATTTCCGTTTCTTTGCGCCATGCAAGATGTATTGAATGGCAAGCTGCTCATTATTACTGCTCCTTCAGGTGCAGGTAAAACATCTATTACCAAATATTTAATGCAGCGGTTTCCGCAACTTGCTTTTTCTGTATCAGCTGCTACACGTGCTGCCCGTGCACATGAAAAAGACGGTGTGGATTATTATTTTATGAGTACCGATACGTTTCAGCAAAAAATTCAAAACAATGAATTTGTGGAATGGGAAATGGTGTATGAGGGAAAATATTACGGCACATTAAAAACAGAAATACAACGCATCTGGCAAAACAATCAGGTACCGGTACTTGATATTGATGTAAAAGGCGCCATTCATGTACAACAGCAATATCCTGAAAAAACGCTTTCCTTATTTATACAACCACCATCAATTGAAGAATTAAAAAAACGGCTCATAGGTCGGGGCACTGAAACAGAAGAGTCCCTGCAGGCACGTATTAACAAAGCAGCATATGAAATATCATTTGCCCATTCGTTTCATGAAATTATTGTAAATGATGAACTTTCCGGAGCCTGTGCTGCCGCTGAAGCCATAGTAAGCAGGTTTATTGCTGCCTGATGCAAGTTGGCAGTTCATTGCAAAACCTTTAGCTTTATTTGTATGAATTGGTTTTTATTTGGCGGTATTGCATTCTGTTTGTTGCTTATCGGTTTTTTTACCGGGCTTGAAACAGCATTTGCAAGCATGAACCGTTTTAGTGTGGAGCTTAAAAAGAAACAGGGCTTGAGCAGCGGGCGCATCCTAAGCGCTTTTGCAGAGCAGCCGGGCCGTTTTATAGGTGCTACTCTCGTGGGCTTAACCATTGCACTTGTTGTATATGGCCTGCTGGTGCATGGTATTATTGAATCGCTCTGGAAAAAACTGCCATATGATCTTCAAAATAAATACATCCGTTTATTTTTAGAGCTCATTATCACCACACTGATTGTACTGTTTGTACGGTTTACGTTTACGGCTTTCTTCAGAGCCCGGAGCAACAGTGTGCTCAGCTTTTTTGCACGGAGCATCAGCTTTTTTTATGGTTTGTTTGCACCCACAGCTGCGGTTTTTGTAAACATCAGTGAATGGATCCTGAAATACCTGTTTGATGTTCGGATAAATAACCGAAAAGAAGCCATTAACCGTATGGACCTCGAGCACTTTATTCAACAAAGCCGTGATGCTGATGAAGACAGCCAGGAACTAAATACGGAATTGTTTGAAAATGCACTCAGCCTTTCTGGGGTAAAAGTGCGTGAATGTTTAATTCCCCGAAAAGAAATTACGGGTATTGAAGCCTCCGCCTCCATTACTGAACTTAAACAAAAATTCAGCGATACAAAACTGAGCCGACTTGTGGTATATGAAGGAACAATTGATACCATTACCGGCTATGTACATCAATTGGATTTGTTTCGTAAACCCGCCGATATTAAATCAATGTTACATCCTATACCCGCTGTGCCTGAGAGTATGGGGGTTACAGATTTAATTAACCAGTTTACCAAAGAACGGAAAAGTATAGCATGGGTGGTAGATGAATTTGGCGGTACAAGCGGTATTGTAACTATGGAAGATTTGCTGGAAGAAATTTTTGGCGAAATACAGGATGAATATGACACGGAGGAATTTGTTGAAAAACAACTGGCAGAAGGTGAATATATCTTCAGCGGGCGCCTTGAACTCGACTACCTGTCTGAGAAATACAACCTGGAGTTTGAAGATGAAACAGAAAGCGAAACCCTCAGTGGTTATATTGTAGAGCATCATGAAACCATACCGCTGGCTAAAGAACGGATTATTATTGACCGATACGAATTTGATATTCTTACTGTAAACGATACCCGTATAGAAACCGTAAAAATGAAAGTGCTGCATTAAACCCTTTCCTTTTTTTAAATCAGTTATTTTTGCAGCCGTGGCAGAAACAAGTTCAAAAACGTCCTCCTTATTCAAACGCATCCGTGGCCGCTCAGCACAGGAAGAAGCGGAGATGAGTTTTATTGATCACCTTGAAGAGTTACGATGGCATATTATTCGCTCAGTCATCGCTATTCTCATTGGCTCCATTATCGTTTTTATTAAAATTGATTTTGTAGTAGATAAGATTCTGATGGGGCCGGTACATTCTGATTTTATTACCTATCAATGGTTGTGCAATCTGGGCAAACAGCTGAATACTGATGAGCTCTGCCTTCAAAATTTTACGGTAAAGTTTATGAGTAATGCCATGACGGAGCAATTCCTCATGACGTTTACACTTGCATTTGCCTGTGGATTTATTCTGGCCTTTCCGTATGTGTTTTGGGAAATCTGGAAATTTGTGCGCCCTGCATTAAGTGAAAAAGAAAAAAGAGGCACCACCGGCGCCATTGCATGGGTATCTGTTTTGTTTTTCTTTGGTGTGGCATTTGGCTATTACATCCTCACACCGTTTATGGTTAATTTTTACAGCAACTATTCTTTAAGTCCGCTTATTGAATTCAAGCCCACCATCAGTGATTATTTTGAAAACCTGCTCTACCTCACGGTAGGTATTGGCTTATTATTTCAGCTACCGGTAGTGGTGATGCTGTTAACAAGAGTGGGCATTCTTACCCCGCAAACCTTAAAAGCCATTCGCAAGTATGCGTTTGTGGTAATACTTATTGCTGCAGCCATCATTACCCCTTCTACTGATCCATTTAGTTTAATGCTGGTAACCATGCCCCTTTACGGATTGTATGAGTTCAGCATTACCCTCAGCGCCCGTATTTATAAACGCCGGATGAAAGAAGAAGATAAAGAGTGGGAGTAGTTTGTAATTGATAATGTTATAATTTGTAGTTGATAATTATTTCAACCTATCAAGTACCTTTGAACCGTAATTATCTATTCCCCATTATCAAATTATAAATTAATATAACATGCTCCCCTTTAACATGCAGAAACCCGTTGCCATTGGATGCGATCATGCAGGGTTTGAATACAAAGAAGATTTGATTTCGTTTCTTGAAGGCAAAGGAATTGCTTTTAAAGATTTTGGCACTTACTCAACGGACAGTGTGGACTATCCTGATTTTGCACATCCTGTAGCCAGTGCTGTAGAACAGGGCGAAGCAGCTTTTGGAATTTTATTATGCGGCAGTGCCAATGGTGTTGCTATTACTGCCAATAAACACCAGGGCATACGTGCTGCTATTTGCTGGGGTGTGGAACTGGCCGACCTGGCACGCAAGCATAATGATGCCAATATCATTTGTATACCTGCCCGTTTTGTGCGTGAAGGTGATGCTGAAAAAATGGTGAATACATTTATGACCACACACTTTGAAGGTGGTCGTCATCAAAACAGAGTAAATAAGATTGCCTGTTAATCGTTTCGGTCGGCCCGCATTGAGCGGTCTGACCGAAATTATTATGCAAAACATCTTCGAATAGTTGCAAATCTGCACTTCATAAATTGTAATCATGCCTGCTATTATTTCTTCTATTGAGCTTTACAAACTTTCCATTCCGCTCAAGCAACCGTTTATTATTTCATTAGGTCCGCAGTATGATGCGGATAATGTAATTGTGGTGATTAAAACAAAAGAAGGTATTACAGGATGGGGCGAGTGCAGTCCGTACATGAGCATTAACGGTGAGAGTATGGATACCTGCTTTATAGTAGGTCAATATCTGGCAAAGGCGCTCAAAGGAAAAGATGCAACAGACATTGAAGCGTGCACCCGGGCAATGGATGCCGTCATCACCCGCAATGAAAATATCAAGAGCGCCTTTGATATGGCCTTGTATGATATTGCTGCGCAAGATGCAGGCTTGCCTTTGTATCAATTTCTTGGCGGCACAAAAAACAAAATCATTTCAACTGATATGACAGTGGGACTGGGCAGTCCTGATAAAATGGCGAAGGAAGCACTGGAATACAAGGAAGCAGGATTTCCGTCTATAAAAGTAAAGCTGGGCACTACTACTGAAGCTGATGTTGCACGCATTGAGGCTATACGTACAGCTATAGGTGATGCACATCCGTTACGCATTGATGCGAATCAGGGCTGGAGTGTAGCTACAGCAATTGCTACTTTACAAGCAATAAGCAAGTACAATATTGAACATTGTGAAGAGCCCATTGCCCGATGGAATTTTATGGAGCTGCCGCAGGTGCGTGCACAAAGCCCCATTAAAATTATGGCTGATGAAAGTTGCTTTGATCATCATGATGCTGCGAATCTTGCACGAATCCATGCTGTTGATTACTTCAACATTAAGCTGGGCAAGAGCGGGGGTATTTTAAATGCGTTGAAGATTGTTGAAACAGCCAGGGCCCATCACATTAAATTACAGGTGGGGTGTTTTATGGAAAGCAGACTGGCCATTACTGCATTGGTGCATTTTGCATACAGCAGTGATTTGATTGTGCATTATGATTTGGATACACCGTTGTTGTTGAAAGAAGACCCTGTAGTTGGAGGAATGGTGTTTAAAGAAAACGGTGTTGTGGAGATTGATGAGTCAGTTGGTATTGGTGCAAAGATTGATGAGGGCTATTTGAAGAAAGGAGAAAAGGTGGTGGTATGAGAAAGTTCTTATGATATATGATTATGCAAAGAGGTGGTAGTGTTTATATCATGACGAATCCATTACGTACAGTTGTTTATACAGGTGTAACATCTGACTTACGCACAGAGTATTTGAGCATAGAACTCATTTTTATAAAGGCAGCTTTACGGATAAATATAATTGTACTATTTGTGTTTACTACTGTCATTATAGTTCCATTAATGAAGCTATTGCTTCTGAGAAACAAATCAAAAAGTGGAACAGAAAGAAAAAAGACGAGTTGATTACTGCTATGAATCCAAAATGGGAAGATTTGTGGAAAGAGATTGAAAAATGGTAGTTGTATCCAAGTGTATTGTTATTTTTAAACAAACGTATAAAATACAGTTCGTTTCATTTTCACGAGATTTCTCCTGCGTCGAAATGACGAGACTCCGATGACAAAGTCATTGAGCAATTGACACTACAGTGTTGCTTCATTTCAACTTATCCAGCAAGGCCTGTACATCTGCTATCTCATGGGAGCGAACCAAAATAATACCTTCTCTGTCAATTAAAATAAATGTTGGAAACTCTGTAATCACCAGCACATCCACCACCGCTGCGCCATTGGGCTGACGGTATTGCAAAAGTTGCGGCCAGTTAAGTTTGTATTTGCTTACTAACTCTTTTGCCTGCGGCACATCTTTCTTAAATTCATAAGGAAAACCATAAGTGAGCAGTTTGTTTTTATTGTTCTGTACAAACTGCTGTAGTCTTGGAAAAGATCGGATGCAGGAATCAGAACCCGTTTTCCAGAAGTGAAACAAGGTATATGCAGGTGAGTTGGCAAATTCAATATCCACCACTATGCCGGTCATCATATCCTGCCCGGCTAGTGAACGCAACTTGGACCCAACTGTAGGCACAAACATATCCTGTGCATAAGTTGTTGTTGTAAAAATCAGTGCTATTAAAAACATATAGTTCTTCATAAAACATTATTAAAAAAACATTATCAACCAAAAATGATTCAATTATCAATTAAGGATTGTCTTTCCACCTCCACAAATGTACACATGCATATGTACGGTAAGGCTTCCATTTCTCAGCAGCCTTATACATCTTTTCATACAACTCCTTTTTGGAATCATATTGCAGTTTGTACAGTTTGATCATGGCCTGCTGTATACCCAGGTCATCCACAGGTAATACATCTTCATGCTTTAGTGAAAACATCAGAATCATTTCTACTGTCCAGCGGCCAACGCCCTTTATTTGTGTGAGTTTGTCAATAACAGCTTCATCACTCATTTTATACAGCACAGCGTCTGTAAGTTGTTCTTCCAGAAAGAAGCGGCATACATTGTGTACATAATTTGTTTTGGCGTTACTCAGGCCAATGCTGCGCAATGTATCAAAAGGCGTATCTAAGATTTGCTGAGCTGTGGGCGTTTTCTTTCCATACAATGCAAGAAAGCGGTTGTAAATAACATCAGCTACTTTAGTACTCAGTTGCTGGCTCATAATACTGCTGCACAGTTGCAGGTAAATATTTTTACGCCGCTGGAGTATATGCGGCTCCTGTGCATCAATTACTTTTTTAAGCTTTCTGTCTTTGCTGAGATGGGGGATGTAATGACTCACAAAAGTGAAAGTACATAATTTATACTTCAGCCCATTGCTTAAACTCATGTACACGTTCCCTGCTCAGAATCACTTCTTCTGTTTTACTTCCGCTGCGGAGTAAAAGTTTAAGCCTGCTGTTTACATAAGGTTTTATTTGTGCAATGGATGTATAACGGGCAATTACCTGTCTGTTGAGCCGGAAAAACTCTTTGGGATTAAGCAAATCCTGAAGCTTTTCCAATGTGTAATCAACCACAAGTCGGTTACCTTCCTTATCTACCAAAAAAACAATTTTGTCATCTGCCTGAAAGTACTGCACATCATTACTTTCTACGAAAAACATTTTTTGACCGGCACGTGCCAGGAATCTGGATTTAAACGAAGCTTCATTAAACACATTCGACAAATTACGATAATTTACCGAAGCAGGTGTTTGTATTGTTTTTAATTTATCAAGTGCGGTACGGAGTGATTGTGCTGTTACAGGTTTAAGCAGGTAATCAATACTCATCAACCTGAAGGCATCCAACGCATATTGATTATACGCAGTAGTAAATATCACCGGCCTGTTATATTCCACTTTCTCAAAAATTTCAAAACAGAAACCATCAGCCAGTTGAATATCAAGAAACAACAAATCAGGTTGCGGATTTGACTGTAACCACTGTACACTTTCTTCAATAGACAGCAAATGTTTCACCACTTCCACTTTTGAATCTATCTGGTTCAGCAGATACACCAGCCGCTCAGCAGCGAGTTGTTCATCTTCAATGATTACTACCCTCATAGGAATTAATTTCAATTAATGGTAAAGCAACTTTAAACTCATTATCAGTACTGCTCACTTTTATTTGCTTGCCCGTAATGAGTTCATAACGTTGATTAATGTTATTTAAACCAATGTTGGAGGAGGGTTCTTTGGTTTTCTTAGGCTGCAGATTATTGGTGATTTCTATGGAATTGGTACCATTTGCCTTAATCTTTATTTCCAGCGGTTTTGATGTGGAAAGCACATTGTGCTTGATGGCATTTTCCACCAGCATCTGGAGTGCTACGGGCACTACATATGTATTTTTCCATCGATCATCTATTTCTGTTTTCAACTCCACACTCTGCGGAAAACGCTGTTGCAACAGGTAAACATATGGCTGTAAAAACTCAATTTCTTTCTGTAACTCAATTAACTCTTTATCCTGATTGCGCAGGATGTAATGATACACTTTTGAAAAGGCTTCTATAAATGAATTGGCCGCTTCTTTGTCTTTTAACACCAAAGACGACAAAACGTTGAGATTGTTGAAAAGAAAATGCGGATTAATTTGTGAACGGATGCTTTGCAACTGCGCCTGTGTATTCATACGCAGCAATTCTTCGGCCTCCAGTTGCTTGCTTTTGTATTTGCCCATAAAGTATACTACCGCATTCACCAGATGAAATAAAAGATTAATAAGCGATGTATAGGTAAGGGTAAGTTTTAACGGATTATCGAGGCTCATAGGTATATGAAGTACCCAATGTTCAAACGCCACTACAATCATACAGGTGAAAATGATGCTGCCCAGCAGACCACACACAAAAAAAAGCGCCAGTCTTCTGATAATATTTTTTTCACCCTCAAACCATTTTTCAAAAAAAGGCTGATTAATACGGCTCCACTCCCATGTTATGAGCGTAATGAGGATGATACTCAGGTAGGCCTGATACCACTCAATGGGCATCTGAAAATAATCGTATACCCTGCACACTGCCGTATTCACATACGTATAAGTGGCAAGCGCCAGTATAAACCAATAGCGGTATTTGTTTTGAAAAAACATGAAGTACATCATAACAAGGAAACCGGCCCCGTTGTTCTGAGGCCGGTTGTTTTTATCAGACATCTTTTAGGGAACCAAAACTTTTGTAATTACATGAACCACACCATTTCTTGCCATCACATTAGTGGCAGCAATGCCTGCAGGTACTTCATTAAACACTGTACCTGAACCATCAATAGTAATATTTGCTGTACCTACGCCTGCTACTGTTGCACTGCTTCCGTTTACCATACCCAAGGTGCCATTAACCAAATCGTTGGAAAAAGCCCGTGCAGCTACAACATGATGACGAAGTACTGTTCTGAGCGTGGCTACAGGAATATCATTGATTTGTCTGAACGGAAACCCTGCATTGGCAAACAAATCAGCAAAGGCCTGGTTAGTAGGCGCAAAAACGGTTAATGCATTAGTAGTTGATAGTACAGTTGCTATATCATCAGCACCAGTTGCGCCGGCACTGGCACGCAATACTGCTTTTACCAATGAATCGAGGCCGGTAGGTCCGCCTGTAACAGCCTGTGCTGTTTGTACAATATTCCCTGCCGGTGGAAACAAAACACGTCCAATACCATGAACAACACCATTAGTACCTGTAAGATTGGGTTGTGTTACCTGTATGCCGTTTATAAATACACCTGCATTACTTGCTCTTACAAATGTGGAATCGCCATTAGCCATTGTTACTTTAATAAGCTGACCATTACTGAGGCCTATTACCTGCGCAGCTGTTAATTGCTGTCCGTTAATAACATGGTATTGAAGAAGATTTACCAATGCTGCACCAGTGGGGGCCGTTACACCTGTAAAAGCTGTATTGTTGGGGGCAAATACTGTAAAAGGACCTGTTCCGTTTAAAAAATTAAGTACGGTAGTATTGCCGGTAACCAAACTGCCAAGTGTAGTATAGCCATTGTTGGCCACCACATTTACAACCGTATTGGGAGCGGGAGGAGGATCATCGTTCTTTTTACAGCTTACAACTGATGCAGAAACAGCAACCGTACATAACATAACGGCTGCATAGCGGAATAAGTTTGTTCTTTTCATAATTGTTTTTTGTTTGTTTAACAAGCTCAAATATCTTGCGCCATCAGGAGTAGAGTGAACTGTAATTGTAAAGGAGTGAACTGTAGAATGAGCATATTAAAAAAGCGGGGCATAGTACCCCGCTTTTTTTGTCTACTGTTTATTTTCTGTTATAAACTATAACTCATGCCACCGTCCTTTTCGTCTTTCAATTGAATGCCCATGGCAGCAAGCTCATTGCGTATTTTATCACTCATTACAAAATCTTTCTTGCTCTTGGCATCTTTTCGAATCTGTATGAGTAAGTCCATTACAGCCTTGAACTTATCATTTTCGGCACCACTTACTGCTTTTAGACCGAAAATATCTTCTACAAATAATTTTAGTTGCTGCTGCAAAGTTGTAAAGGTTGAACTGCTCAGTGCTTGGGCAGCAATATGCCTGTCTCTAATACCGTTGATAACCGGTACCAGCTCAAACATATTGGCCAATACTTTGGCTGTGTTTAAATCATCATTCATAAACTCAACAAACTCAGCTACTAACTGATTTACTTTTTTATCCAGCTCAGCATCTGCTGCCGGCTGAAGGCTATTGGCTGTCGGCTGTTTTTGCAACCATTCATAAGCTTCCCACAGTCTTTTCAATCCTTTTTCTGCTGCCTGTAATGCTTCGTTGCTGAAATCAAGCGTACTTCTGTATTGGGTTTGCAGAATAAAGAATCGAATGGTCATGGGGTGAAATGCTTTTTCCAGCAAGGGATGATTACCACTGAAGAGTTCCGTTAACTTGATCACATTGTTATAACTCTTGCCCATCTTTTTACCATTAATGGTAATCATGTTATTATGCATCCAGTATCGCACAGGTGCATGGCCATTGCAGATGGTGCTTTGTGCAATTTCACTTTCATGATGTGGAAACTGTAAATCCATACCACCACCATGTATATCAAACTGTGCACCTAAATATTTTGTAGCCATAGCCGAGCACTCAATGTGCCAGCCGGGGAAACCGATGCCCCATGGACTTTTCCAGCGCATGATGTGCTCCGGTGCCGCATTTTTCCATAATGCAAAATCAGCACGGTCACGTTTTTCTTCCTGGCCCTCCAACTCACGTGTGGTTTCTAAGAGATCATCCATGATGCGGCCGCTCAGTTTACCGTAATCATGACTGGCTGCATATTTTTTTACATCAAAGTAAACAGAGCCATTTTTTTCATACGCATAACCCTGCCTGATGATTTCTTCAATCATACCAATCTGTTCTACAATATGACCGGTAGCTGTGGGCTCAATACTTGGCGGAACAGTGTTGAACTGCGTCATAGCCCAATGAAAGAGATTAGTGTATTTCTGCACCAGCTCCATGGGCTCCAGTTTTTCCAATACTGCTTTCTTCGAAATTTTATCTTCTGCTTCACGGCCTTCTTCTTCAAAATGACCGGCATCTGTAATATTACGCACATAACGAACCTTATAACCAAGATGCGTTAAATAGCGATACAACACATCAAACGTAATATACGGCCTGGCATGACCGAGATGGCTTTCGCCACTAACAGTTGGTCCGCATACATACATGCCCACATGACCGGGTGTGATGGATTGAAATGTTTCTTTTTGACGGGTGAGCGAATTATAAACTTTTAACTGAGACATAAAGATGTGAATTGGAAATGAAGAAATGCTGTTGAAATAAGAGAACGTGTACCTGCATCAGCAGCAAATACAACAACAGCAGCAACAAGATGTAAAGAGGTTCTTCATAAAAACAAAGATAGGGTTTTGCTTAAAATGAAAGAGAAAAAATTGAATAAGCCTAATAGGGGCGTAGGTTCCAGACGTTATTTTGAAAACTTAAAAATAAGTTTCTGCATTTATAACATTTACAGTATTTGAAAGCTGCTAATTAACGGACGGTGATCGCTGGATGATAGTTGTAAAATTTTAAATTCCTGTGTAATCAGGAGCGGGGAATAAAACATAAAATCAATGCGAAGCGTTGGAGACAGCTTTGTAAACGTTCTGCCTATTCCGTTTCCTCTGGTTATAAATGCATCTTTCAATACATCATTGATGGTTTGGTAGGCATAGGAATTAGGAACATCATTAAAATCTCCGCAAAGTACAACAGGGTAAGGGCTTTTAAGTACCTCTTCCTTTACAGCATTAATCTGTACAGCCCGCTGTACATTGGAGTTACGCATTTTTTTAAGTATGTTTCTACCGTTTTTTTTAACCTCTTCAATTCCCTGGTTATCGATGGTTTCAATAAAATCATAATCATCTTTTGCAAAATGCATGCTTTGAAGGTGTACATTAAAAAAGCGAATGGTATCATTCCCCATTTTAATATCAGCCCAGATAAACGTATGATTATACTCCCGAAGTGATTGTACTTTTTTCCATTGAATGATGGGGTGATTTGAAAACAATGCCACACAAAATGCAAAATAGCGTTCATTCCGTTTACCCGCATTGGTGTGCACTCCAAAGCGGCGATCATTGCCTGCAATGGCATATTTATAGCCAAGCTGTTTTCGCACATTATCCAAACTCATGTGCGATGTGGTGTCAATAGAAAAAACCAATTCCTGCAAAGCAAGTACATCTGTTTTAAACCCCGCTGCCTGCTGCATCATTCCTTTATCAAGATTACCATCGTTTTCATAAAAATCAAACAGATGTACATTCCAGCTTGCAACTGAAAATGATTGATCACCCGCTGGATTTACTTTTTTACTAACGGCAAACAACGGATAAATAAATGGCCAGCACAGTACAATGGTTATAATGGGTATCAGAATAAATTTTCTTTTTGCAAAAAACCAAAACAATAAAAATCCCAACTGAATAAAAACAAGGAATGGAAAAACGAGAGCAAACAGGTTAACAAACCAGAAAAAAGACTGATTACTGTAAGGCAGCAGATACAAAAACAACATAGAAATACTTACCGCAATATTGCATAAAGCAATCAAATGCTTGGTAAACTTTCTTATGAATTGCTTCATATCCTTATTCGTTTTCGCTTGCCTTCCTTAAAATTTCTTTTTCTTCTGCAGTAAGTGAGTCATACCCACTGGCGCTTATTTTATCTAAAATAGCATCAACCCGGCGCTCATTTACTGTGGGTGCCTTTGAAAAAGGCGCTTTACCATTTGTGTTATAAAATACCTGCTGTTTTGGTACAGGCTTTAACTTTCGTTTAGAAGGATCAAATAAATGAGTTATCCAAAAATAAAACCGATGCATCCAGTTACCCGGTTCTTTTCCCGCTTTAATCTGATTCACATATAAAAATCCGGCAAGTGCGCCACCGAGTTGTGCCAGATGAAAAGGAAATCCAACGCTTGCCAGGCCTGCAAAATCAATCAACACATAAATTAAGGTTACAACCCATAAAGGAATGCCGCCAAGAATCATAGGAAACAAACGATAATCAGGTGCAGTAATCGTTGCAGCCAGAGCTATAGCCATTATGGCTGCCCCTGCGCCTAAAAAATTAAAATCAGTTATAGCTGCTTTGAATTGAGGAAACACATTGGCACTCACCACAAATAAAACAGCACCGGCCAATGCACCGTAAATATAAACCGGTACCACATGTTTATTACCTGTAAGATCCTGAAAAATATAACCAAACACCCAGAGAAAAATCATATTCCCAATCAACTCCCACACACTTATTTCGGTAATCATGTGCGTAAGCAGTACCCAGGGCCGTGTAATGAGTACATCAAGTTTTGCGGGCAAATGAAACCACTGCATGATTTGTGCCTGGAACTGAATGCTGCTGCTATCACTCAACACATAAACAATATCAATAAACTTAAAAATGATAAAAACAATTACGTTAACAATGATGAGTATGAGCAATGGATTGCCCGGGTCAACAAGTTGATTTGTAGCTCTCTTTTGTGATTGAGGATATGCCATTACTTTTGAGTTTATCAATAAAACGTTCGGCGGTTCTTTTTGTTCCAGTAAACCACTAATAAAAATCCGATAAGTGCACCACCCAAATGGGCAAAGTGTGCCACATTGCCCCCGCTGTTATTTACGCCCATCCATAGTTCAGCAGCAGCATATAAAATAACAAACCATTTAGCTTTAATGGGAAAAAAGAAATAAAGATAAATAAGGGTATTGGGAAAAAGATAGCCAAAAGCAGCAAGGCAACCAAAAACGGCTCCTGATGCCCCTACGGTAGGTGTATTTAAACTTACATCTGCAAAAACAGTTACAAAATTTTTTGCCCCTTCGATATATTCAATATTCTGGGGTTGATTGTCCCAATCAACCAACAACTGACGTATGAATTGCGGATCTTTAAATACCCTTAAAATTGAAGGATTACTTTTCAGGAATGCATTAAACTCACCGGGTGAAGGTCTGTTTAAAAAAGAAATAACTTCATTTTGAAGAAAATGATATTCAATACTCAATGTTGCAAGATGCATAAGGGCAGCACCCAGCCCGCACAGGATATAAAAGATCAGAAATCGTTTTGATCTCCACATATTTTCCAGCATGCTGCCAAACATCCACAATGCAAACATGTTAAAGAAAAAATGAAAAAAATTGCCATGCATAAACAAATGGGTAATGAGCTGATGCGGCATAAACAAACTGCTCTGTACATTATGCAGCGCAAACGTATTGATTATCCATTTGTCATAACCCCACATTTCACCGGTTGTTTGTGCCAGTAACACAATACCATTAATAATAATCAGGTTTTTTATAACCGGAGGCAACACTTCAAAACTTCCGGGCCGTATTTGCTGATAACTCACGTGTTCTGTTTTTAATGATGCGAATTTCGGTAGTTAGAGTCTTACCTTAAAAAGAAAATTCTTAAAATACAAAAGCTCCGGAAACAGGGCCTTGCAGTTAAACGTTTTTTATTAAGAATTGAGTGTTAATGCTGCTACATTTTCAATATGGTGTGTATGCGGAAACAGATCAACAGGCTGCAGCTGTTCTACCCTGTATTTTTCGTTGAGCAGTTGCAAATCTCTTGCCTGCGTAGCCACATTGCAGCTTACATATACTATTCTTGGCGCCTCAATTTCCAGCAGCTTCTTTACTAATTTTTCATGCATACCGGCACGTGGCGGATCAGTAATGAGCACATCAGGCCGGCCATGTGCCGCAAAAAAAGCATCATTACAAATATCAATCACATCGCCGGCAAAAAAAGAGGTATTGATTAAATGATTGAGCGCTGCATTTACTTTAGCATCCTCAATGGCTTCGGCCACGGTTTCTACACCTATAATTTTTTGAGCGCCTTTGCTGCAGAATATTCCAATGCTGCCGGTGCCACAATAAAGATCGTACAAGGTTTCTTTGCCTGTGAGCCTTGCAAAACTTCTGGTGATTTGATACAATTTTTCAGCTTGCTTTGTATTGGTCTGAAAAAATGACTTGGGACTGATTTTAAATACAAAGTCTTCGAGCTTCTCAGAAATGTATCCGCTGCCAAAATAGGTTTGCGGTGTGAGATCATAAATACTGTCATTCCATTTTGGATTGATGGTGAAAAGCAAGGTTGTAATTTCAGGAAAACTATGAATCAATGCATCAAACAATAATTTTCTGTTGGCCTCATCTTCATAACCCATCGTAATGTTCACCATCACTTCACCTGTGGTAGAAGTACGGATAATCATGGTACGCAGCCAACCCGTATGTTCTTTAATATTATAAAAGCTAAGCTGGTGGTCAATGGCAAACTGCCTCACAAAATTTCGGATGGCATTACTGGGCTCCGGCTGCAGATAGCAGGTATGAATATCAATAGCCTTATCAAATATTTTGGGTACATGAAAGCCTAATGCGCCCGGCTCCTGTTCAATTGTAATATCGTTTTTTGCGGAATCCCGGGTTCTTGTTGCGTGCTCATTATCCCGTTTCAGTAATTCTTCTCTTGTTAAATAGCGTTTATTGCTGAATGTAAACTCCAGTTTGTTACGGTAATATCTTGTTAGATCGGCCCCAACTATCGGTAACATTTCAGGCAATTCAATACGACCGATGCGTTTTAAATTTTGCTCTACCTCACGCTGTTTGTATTTAATCTGCTCAGCATAAGGCAGCATTTGCCATTTACAACCGCCACACAATCCAAAATGATCACAAAAAGGTTTTGTTCGCTGAGGTGAAAAACTGTGAAACTGCACAGCTTTACCTTCAGCCCAATCTTTTTTGCTTTTTCCAAGTTGTACATCTACCACATCGCCGGGTACAGCACCTTCAATAAACACCACTTTGCCATCAACCCGTGCAAGAGAGCGGCCTTCAGCAGCATAATCTTCCACCAGTACCTGCGGCAGAATACGAATTTGTTTTTTCTTTCTCACGGCGCAAAGGTAAATGAAACCATTATGCCATTTAAGCCGTCATTAAATAAGTAAATCATTAACAAAACCACCATTTTTTTGAATTAACTTAGCGGCGGAATATGAAAAAAGAATTTCTGTTTCTCCTTACCATTATCCTGTGTATCCAAGCTTACAGTCAGGGCTACACGATTGATGTTACTTATAAAAAAGTAACAGATGGATTTTTATACCTCGGTTATTACTTTGGCGATAAAAAATATGTGCAGGACTCAGCCGCCATACAACCAAACGGAACAGTTCTGTTTAAAGGTGAAAAACCCTTAACAGGTGGCTTGTATATTATTGTTGATGAAAACAAACAACGGTTTTTTGATGTGCTTATTGATAAAGAGCAATCATTTCAATTAATCATTGACAGTGTGGATTTTACCATCAAAAGTTTAACAGGCTCATTAGACAACAGTTACCTGGAAGCCTACAAAAAAGCAACAGCCGGTTTTTTTGGGAACTACAATCAATGGCAGCAGCAATTAGCAGCAGCAAAAACAAAACAGGACAGTGCTTCTATTCAGCAAAAAATGAATGCAGTGGCTAATCAATCATTGCAATGGCGGGATAGTTTTTCAACGGCTCAACCGCAAACCTATCTGGCCTTACTGTTTAAGCTCATGAAAGAACCGCAGTATAAAATAAACGGAAAAACAAAACAGGACACAGTAAACGCCTGGCAAAGTTATAAAACGGAGTACTGGGCTGATGTAGCTTTGAATGATGAACGCCTGCTGCGTACGCCCATGTTTGAACAACGGCTCAGCCGTTATTTTGAAGAAGTGGTTTATCGCCATCCAGATAGCATAAAAAAAGAAGTGGATCGGTTTGTTTTATACAGCCGCAGTAATACAACCATGTTCAGGTATTTCATCAACCGTTTTACCAATGAGTACATGAATCCAAAATACATGGGAATGGATGTCGTGTTTCTGCACATTTTTGAAAAATACTATCTTACCAATCAGGTTACATGGCTGGAAACAAAAGACAAAGACATGGTATTTAACAGAGCTTACAGCATTATGGGAAATATTGTGGGCGAGCCTGCTGTTGATTTGAATATGCTGGATATAACTGACAAAAAAGTAAATCTTTACAACATCAAAGCACCTTACACGTTAGTGGTGTTTTGGGATCCTGATTGTGGCCATTGCAGAGAAACGGTACCAGTAGTAGACAGCTTTTACAAAAACAACTGGCAAAAACGAGGGATGCAGATCGTAGGTATATTAGTTGATTCTGTACGCAGTGATAAAACCAAACTGCCCGAAGTAAAAAAGAATTGGGTAAAATTCATTAATGAGCATCAGCTTAACAGCTGGAGCCATTGGTATCAAAGTTTTGAGGCCAGAGAAGCTGAGCGTATTCAAAGCCTGCCTGGTTTCAGACAAAGCTATGATGTATATCAAACACCCACAATATATTTGCTTGATAAAGACAAACGGATTATAGCAAAAAAAATTACTGCCGAACAGGTAAATGATTTTTTAAAAAACCAGGAAAATAAAACCAACCATCCCTAATTGAATGTATATGAGAAACCTATTAACCGCATTTTTGATGTTTGCATGTTATACCGTTAATGCACAAACGCTTTTTACCTATGGTACAAAC
This sequence comes from uncultured Chitinophagaceae bacterium, assembly GCA_964409025.1. Lineage (GTDB taxonomy): Bacteria > Bacteroidota > Bacteroidia > Chitinophagales > Chitinophagaceae > Lacibacter. Next base: position 33,718 of record CAYPBV010000006.1, read on the forward strand.
GCCGTAAGTAAGGAAGATTTTTGGCGGGCTTTTACAAAAAACAATTCAGGTGAAATTAACGAAAAAGCTGTGCGTGAATACCTTGACTTGTTTATACGTTTTAAATTAAAAGTAAAAGCTGCAAAAGATTTAAAGCTTGACACACTTGCAACAATTACCAGTGATGTAGCCGGCTTTCGTGCACAGTTAGTAGAGCAATATATGCAACAGCTAAGTAACAGTAAAGAACTGGTTACACAGGCCATTGAGAGAGCTAAAGAAGAACTGGAGGTGGTACATATCTTTATTGCTTATAATAATGATAGCTCATATGCACGTGCGCAAATTGAAAAAGCGTATAAAGACTTACAAGCAGGTGCAGACTTTGGAAAAACAGCTTTCACTTTCTCCAATAATGACTATGTGAAGTATAACAACGGATACATTGGTTATATCACAACCTTTTCGCTTCCGTACGAATTGGAAAACATCGTTTATGGTTTAAGCGTGGGTGCCTGGTCAAAACCTGCCGCAGGTGAAAAAGGGTTTCATATCTTCAAACTTATCAGCAGGCGTGCAACACTCGGTAAAATAAAAGCAGCACAAATTTTAATAGGAGTCAGCAAAGATGCAGACCCTGATGAACGTGCGGCAGCAAAAAAACTCATTGACTCAGTGTATACAATGCTCAATAACGGAATGAAGTTTGAAGAAGCAGCAAAAAACTACAGCACAGATAAATTTACGTTTGCAAGTGGGGGATTATTACCTGAGTTCACTTATACAGCTTACGATGCTGCGTTTTCAAAAGAAGTTTTTGGTTTGCAAAAGGACTACGACATTACAAAGCCCTTTCAAACTTCAATGGGCTGGCATATAGTACAGCGCATTTCAAAAACTACGGGTAATATTGATATAAATGATCCTTCCGCTTTTGAAGAATGGAATGCCAAAGTAAAAAATGACAGCCGCATCTACACAGCAGTAGCTCAAATGAAAGAACAACTTAAAAAAACCTGCGGCTATAAAGCTGTGCCGCATAATGAGCAGCAACTGTGGGTATTAACCGACACCATGCTTAAAGCAAAAAATTATGTTTCATTTTTTAATGCAAACCGTTTAAAACCATTATTTCTGCTAAAAGGTAAAACTATCACTATTACTGATTGGTTACAGTATGCAAAAAGCCAGCGCTCCATTATTCAGAGGAATGGAAAAAATGATTACAACAATCTGATGAAGCAATTTACTGATGAAACTGTGGAGCAGTATTATAAAGACCGTATGGAAAACATGAATGAAGAGTTTCAATACCAGGTAAAAGAATTTACTGAAGGCAGTTTACTGTTTGAAGTGATGGAGCGAAAAATATGGAGCAAAGCGCCGGCAGACAGTGTTGGTTTAATGACTTACTACAACAGCAATAAAAACAAATACAAATGGCTGCCCAGTGCCGGTGCCATTATTTACAATTGCTCAGATACTGCTGTAGCAAATGAAGTAATTCAAATGATGCAGCAAAACCCTACCAAGCGTTGGAAAGAAGTGATGGATCTAATGGGCGGAAAAGCATTGGCTGACAGCGGACGTTTTGAATATGCACAACTGCCCATTCAAACAACAGATGATATTAAGCCCGGCTCATTTACACCCGTAATTACCAATCCTAACGATGGCTCTGCTTCATTCTGCTATATCATCAAAACTTTTGTGGGCAATGATCAACGCAGCTTTGATGAAGCAAAAGGTTTGGTGATTAACGATTATCAGCTGCTGCTGGAAGAACAATGGATTAACCAGCTAAAAAAGAAATATCCCATAAAGGTGAATGAACCGGTTGTCAAGAGTTTAAAATAAAAAAGAAAAGAGGCGGATGATTTCCGCCTCTTCTTTATTATTCTCTGTACAATTAATATTCAGGAAGTCTTGGTTTTGTACCGAATACCCCATCAATCTTATTCATTATCTCTTCATTCAGTAATGGTAATACCTCCAATGCCTTTAAGTTTTCAAACAATTGCTCCTTTTTTGTAGCACCAAGTATAGCTGTTGATACATTTGGATTTTTAATACACCATGCTATGCTCAAGGCAGCCATACTTACGCCCAGTTCATCTGCAATTTTTTGATAAGCCCGCACTCTGTTGAGTTTCTCTTCAACAAATGTTTTGTCTTTTAACCATTCAAAACCGGGAATTGCCAAACGGGTGCCCTCCGGTATGCCATCATTGTATTTGCCTGTAAGCAATCCGCTGGCTAATGGACTCCAGATGGTTGTACCAAGACCCACGTTTTTAAATACTTCCAGGTATTCATTTTCCATTTTATGGCGGTTGAAAATATTATACTCCGGCTGCTCCATGGTGGGGCCAATTAAACGATAAGCCTGTGCCACACGATGTGCTTCCATAAGTTCAACACCACTCCACTCACTGGTACCCCAGTATAAAATTTTTCCCTGCTGTATGAGAGTGTTCATGGTTAACACCACTTCTTCAATAGGCGTATTCTTATCCGGACGGTGACAATAATACAAATCCAGATAATTAACCTGCAGGCGTTGCAAAGCTTCATGGCAGGCCTCGGTTAAATGTTTTCTGCTCAAGCCCGTTTGATTGGGTTTGTTATCTTTTCCTCTCCATCCAAAAAATGCTTTTGAAGAAACAGTGTACGATGTACGATCCCAGTTTTTCTTTTTCAACACACGCCCCATCATTTCTTCACTCTTACCAAGTGCATACACTTCAGCGTTATCAAAAAAATTAACACCGTTGTCATAAGCAATGCCCATCAGTTCATCTGCAATGCTGTCATCAATCTGCTTGTGAAAGCTTACCCAGCTTCCAAACGAAAGAACGCTGAGTTGCAGGCCGCTGCGGCCGAGTCTTCTGTATTCCATATTTAATCTATTGTTTTGAATGATCTGTTGACGAAGTTAATAAAGTTGACAAAGGAACCAGCGGGTATCAATTGAAAACTAAACTTTAATTCCCTGCAAATTTTGAATCGCCCACCAGCAATACTCCTTTTACTGAGTCAATTTTAAAATTGCGGAGTTGCTCATCACTTTCAAAGCCTTTTCCAAAAATGGTTTTTGTTTTTTGACGTATTTCAACATCGGAGTTTGAAAAAAGTTTATGCAGGTTTTGCTCCCAGAATAGTTCTTTTGTTTTAAGTGTATCGCCATTAATACGGATCACCACTACACTATCCTGCAGGATGACACGGCTTTGCTGCTCATAATAATAACCGGATTTTGCATCCAGATAACTTTCTATCTGCAAACTGTCATTGTAAAAATCAACATGCAATGTGCGGGGAAATTCTACACGGGGTACACTGTCATAATACCGGAGCATATAAGGTGCAGTGAGCTTTGCTTTTACTATACCCGCCTGACTGAGGTAGCTCTCTACTTTATACACTTCATCCACTGATAATTTTTTACGCTGTAAGTCTTCAATGACTTTCATATCATTTTCGCAGGCGCCCAGCAACACAGTTATTACGCCCGTTACCAATAACAGGTGGAGCGTAGTTTTAATCATACTTGCGTTTGATGAACCAAATATCAGAAAGTGAAAAGCCAAGTGAAAGGCGGAAATAATTTTCACGCAAAACAGCCGTTCTGTTTGCACGCTGCCCAAACTCTACCGCTACATTTACTATATGACTGCGGTATAATTTTTCCAGCAAGCCGTACTGCGTAACGGGCAAGCCTATACCAAGCGTAACACCATAGCTGTTAATATTGGTGTTATTAATTAAAAATGGCTCACGTGTAAAATTAAATCCGGCTCTGTAGATAGCACGTGTCCAGTAAGATTTACGTTGCTGTTGTTGTGCAGTGGGTAATATGGGAAGTAACTGCACACCTACTTTTGCCTGCCATGAATTTTGCAATGCATCACTTGTGCCAAAGTAGCGATAATTACCCCAGTTATAACGTACATAATCTGCAAGAATCATCAGCTTGCCCTTATCCTGAAAATCATACATCACACCAGCACCATAATAAGATGGATATTGAATAGCACCTTTTACATTTCTCCGTTCAGATACACTGTCAATTCTTGAAGTTATACCGCCATCGCCGGCAATAATAAAACTTTCGTATACTTCGTCTGTTGTAACCCGCATGGATGTTTGCATACTTCCATAGGCACCAAAAGTGATGGAGCTTTTGCTGTTAACTTTTACACGCTGCTGTACGCCCAATTCCAAAAATGCGCTCCCAAAATTGTTGCGCACTTCTTTTTTACCCGGTGTATATCTGTTAGGCACTGAATCGTTGATGAGTGAAACTTTTGTAGAATAATCTTTTGAACCAAAGCGATAACCGCCGTTAATACCTACGCTAAAATTTTTATAACCAACGGCCGTACCTGCAAAAGCCTGATAAGTGCCGCCATTACCTTCATATTGTGTTATCAAACTATCAGCACCAAAACTGGATATGTTTGAGATATTGTAACTCACTTTTGTAATTGGTCTTAAACCAAAAGCAAGTCCCCAGTTGATTTTAGATGTTTGCGGGCGAATTTGAAAACCTGCAGCCAGATAGGGAATGATGGCATTAGATGAAGTATAACTGGCACCCTGATTGTTTCTTAACGTACGGTTATTGATATCAAGACCAATATCAAAAATTGCTTTTTGCGGACCAAAAAGGGTGTAAGAAGCCGGGTTTATAAAATTGATGGTTTGCATATCGCCATAAGCTGCTGCGGCCCCACCCATGGCTCGGTTTACAATGTTACTGCCGGGGATGGCATCGCCCAAACCATAACGGCTCCACGGGCTGTTATCCTGAGCTAAGGTATTGAAAGTGAATACTGTAAGCAGAATTAAACTACCAATTACACGACTACCTGTTGTACACGCTGATTGCATAAAGACCTTTAAATATTAGTTGAGGGTCTGCAAATATCTGGTTTTTGAGCAATGGGGCAAAATGAGGAGTATCGCCCCCGGTTAATTGCACGTTAAAGTTCCCATACTTTTCACGGTAGGCATCTATGATGCCATCTATTTCTTTGGCCATACCCCATGCTGCACCGCTCAGCAAATTGGTTTTGGTATCGTACCCAATCAATGGAAAATTCCATTCCATATTTACCAACGGAAGTTTAGCGGTGAGGGCATGCATGCTGTGCAAACGCATTTGCAACCCGGGCGAAATACTGCCCCCCAGAAATTCATTTTTAACATTGATAAAATTATAGGTGATGCAGGTACCCAGTGCAATTGCAAGATTATTACTGTTTGGAAATAAATAGGTAGCTGCTGCACAAAGGGCCAATCTGTCTGCACCTATTGTTTCCGGCTTACCTACGGGTGTGGTAAACGGAAGTTTTGTATGATGACTGAGTTTGTGAAAATTTGTATGCTCCTTCAACACATCTTCAACAATTGGTTGATGATTCACAACAGACGAAAGTATGGTATGTGTAGGTTTGAACTGCTGCATCAGCTCCCTGATGGTAGCAGGCTCATCATTCACCAATACAACAATTTCCTGCAACTGATCTTCATGAAAAACTGCTGCTTTGTAACGTGTATTACCAAAATCAAAACAAATAGTGGTGGACATGTGTGCAAGTTAACTGATTACTCTTCAAACTGAAACCCGCTCAAATTTTTAAAGTGTCCGTTGAGCTTTACTTTTTCTTTTAATGCTTCCATTTCAGATAACAGGGGCACTACTTTGCTAAGATGACGTTTGAGGTATTCCTGCCGTTGTGATTCTCTGAACAATCCGAGCAACTCATATTCTTCCGGCAGGTTTAATCCCATATGATGGGCCACATCAAAGGATTTTAATTCATCATCCGGTTTTTTAAAATCCTTTGTTACTTCAAGCAGTTTGTGTAATTGCTTGATGCCACTTACTACTTTTTGCATTAGCACTGTGCTGCCATCGTTTAAATCATCGGGATAAGAAACGATTGCACCGCTGTAGAGTTTATCCGGTATTTGCTTAATTAGCTCCAGCATACGAAACACCTTTATACCACGTGTACTGATGTCCATCTTGCCATCTTCGTACACTTTTTTAATTTCAGTAATCTCAACCACAGTACCCAGCTCCTGCACTTTGTTTTCAATAACAGCAGGTATGCCAAACGCTTTTTGATCTTTATAACACTCCTGTATCAATTGCCTGTATCGTGGTTCAAAAATGTGGAGGTTTAACTGTTCACCCGGAAACACTACGATAGACAGCGGAAATATGGGAATAAAGTTGGTCATTGTTTACCTGATTGCAATTGATTAAGTGTATGATATTTTAAGTACGTGTACCATGCATTCATTTTTGCTATCTGCCATCCGGCTATACCATCTAAAAAACCAAGCTTCAGTAAATAATTTTTTATAAAACTGAAAGCTGATGATGTGTATGGTTTATACCACCCGCCTTTTTTGCCCTGTTCAAAATATTTTTCTCCTCCTTTAATGCCGTAGGCTTTCATTTTTTCTTCAAACTCCTGCATGTTACGCATGGTCTTATGATGAATAAAGCCCGGAAGATGCGTTATGATAAACGAATCATCCACTAAAAGTTGTTCATGCACCGGTGCTTCATTCCACTTTACCGCAGTGCGGTTAAACAGACGTATGTGTTCATCCTTTCCCCACTCGCCGTATTTAATCCATTGCTCACCCAAAAATGTTTTGAACTGTACATTAAACAGTTCTTTACTGTTGTTTAATGGTAATTGCAACAAGATCTGTTGCAGTTGTGCATCAGGAATTTCATCTGCATCCAATTGCAATATCCAATCATACCTGGCATATTGATTAGCTTTGTTTTTTGTGCGACCAAAACCCATCCATGCTTCCTGCACCACTCTTGCACCACAGTGCTGAGCTATGGCCATGGTATCATCAGTACTGCCGGTATCACAAACCACTATATCATCTGTAATATTTTTTGCAGCAGCAATTGTTTGCGGCAATATATGCGCTTCATTCTTCACAATCATAACTACGGATAGAGCCTGCATGCAATTTGAGTTTTCAAAAAATAAAGATACCATCAAAGGCCATTCAAAAAACAAACTGTGTTTGCTACTTTGCTTCTTATTTTCAATTAGGTTTGCTGTATGTGGAAGCAACTGCTTAGTGACATACAAAACGGTTCGCAAAAAAGTTTGGCACGCTGCATCAGTCTTATTGAAAATGAAGTAAGCGGCTATGAAGAACTGTTACAGTCCATGCCCGCATCATCAGTACCATTGATTGGAATTACGGGTCCGCCGGGTGCCGGCAAGAGTACCCTGGTTGATGCACTCATTGAAGTACTGGTTACAAACGGTAAACTAGTAGCAGTGCTTTGTGTGGACCCATCATCACCGTTTAATTTAGGTGCTTTGCTGGGCGATCGTATCCGTATGAGTAACTGGTACAATCATCCGCATGTGTTTATACGTTCACTGGCTACACGTGGTTCGCTGGGTGGATTGCATCCTAAAATAATGGAGATAGCTGATGTGTGCAGGCAAGCTCCCTTTGATTATGTATTGATAGAAACGGTAGGCGTGGGACAAAGTGAAATTGAAATTACCGGACTGGCCGATGTTACTGTTGTTGTGCTTGTACCTGAAGCCGGCGATGAGGTACAAACGATGAAAGCAGGATTAATGGAGATAGCTGATGTGTTTGTGGTAAACAAAGCAGACAGGCCGGAAGCTGATTTATTTGTACGTAATCTCCGGTTAATGCTGGCCCCATCTTTCAAAGAAGAACGTTTTGAAATTGCCATTGTAAAAACAACTGCTACTGAAAAGAAAGGTATTGAAGAACTATGGAAAGCCATTGATACCTTTTTAAAAAGCGGACATTATAATACACGAAAAAGCTGGTTGCTGACAGAAAAAGCATGGCAGTTAATACAGAAAAAAAGAATGCAGGAAGTGAGTAAGGTAGAATTAAAAAAAGCAATTGAAACACTTTCAGCAAAAGATAACTTTAATATATATGAATTTGTTGCTGATAGGTAATTATTTCCTGTAACTAACATGAGCAAAGAAATAAAGAATGACAATTTTATAAGTATTCCCCAAACATGGGACAACATAGATATGTATGTGATCCGTACATGTATATGGAATGCTTTGCAAGCCTGCGCACCAAAATTCAGCGGGCATTTATTAGATGTGGGCTGTGGTAAAAAACCCTACAAAAATTACCTGCTCAGTAATCAGTATATTTTTCAATATACCGGAATTGATATAGAAACCGCCATTATTTATGAAGAAGCAGTAAAACCCGAACTTATATGGAATGGTATTACCATGCCGGTTGCTGACAACAGTTTTGATACTGTTATGGCAACAGAAGTACTGGAGCACTGCTCCGGGCCCCATATTACCATTAATGAAATTAACCGTGTTTTAAAACCCGGTGGCCTGTTCTTTTTTACCGTTCCTTTTTTATGGAACCTTCATGAGGTACCCCATGATGAATTTCGTTACACGCCTTTCGCCTTAAAGCGAATCTTAAACGAATGCGGTATGGAAGAAATTGAGCTGTATGCACATGGCGGCTGGAATACTTCGCTGGCACAAATGATTGGTATGTGGGTTGTGGCAGCCAAGAGAGGAAACAAACGAAAAAGATGGGCTAAACTTCTTAACCCTCTTATGAAACAACTCATCAGAAATGATCCTCAGAAAATGACATCAGAGTTTACAGATGGATTAATGATAAACGGATTATATGGTATGGCAAGGAAGAAGAAATAGGGTTCAAAAAATGGATTTATTTAAATAACCACTTCCAGAACTTTTGCTTTTTAACCGGTATCCTATGAGCATACGGATATGCAATTTGTTTATACTGTTTATATCCTTCTTTAAAAACAGCTTCCCTGTACACATCATAAATATTTTTCAGTACGGGTACATTAGTAAAACTCAGCATGGGGTGTTCAAAATCAACCATATTATCAGGCAACTCAGGATTGTAACGGGAAAAATGATAAAAAATCAATGGTTCGCCGTTTACAAAATAATTACCGTTTTCTTCTGTAACCGTTCTTTCAATTAAATTCCAGAAACCGGTGTTATATCCGGGTTTTTTATTGATGTACACATCATCAAAAAATGAATGAATGGTGCTTAACCATAACTGGTCTGTAAAAATGTGTTTATCGGGCAACGCATACGAAAAATGTTCCAGAAGCATAGCCCACCAGTTTAAAAAAAGGAAGGTTTCCTCTTTACGGAGCAATTCAAAGTAACCGGCATTATACACACCGTAGCGTAACAGTTCTGTAGTGCTGAAGTTATCAAGACCCGGAAGATAGTTTACAAATTGTGTGCGGTGAGGTGTAATGGTTATAGCAGCGTTACTCTGCTGTTCTACTGTTCCGAAAACATGAATATCACCATCAAAATAAATCAACCGATTAATAGAAGAATGAAGCTTGAAAAGATGCAGGGCAAAATAAGGTTTTAGTGCACAACTGAGTTCAAAAGGCTGATAGCGCTGCAGCATACTATCAATTCTACTGTCCTGCAACTCATTTAGAAAAAGAAACCGGTAACCTTCCTCAGCAGGAAGGTGTTGCTGCTCTCCAATAACACAAATAATAAAACTGCAGCTTTCATTGTTTTTTAAGAAAGAACGTTGCAAAGCTTTTGCATGTGCCAGGTAATTGGGAGTAATAATTGTGTAAGCCGTGGTTTGCTGAGTAAGCATAATCGTAGAGGATTAATGTAACTGTTGAATGATGTTTTCAAAACTTCTGCCCCATACATCCCAGTTCAATTCTTCATCAAAACGTTTACGGCTACTTTGTCTGAGTGCTTTCATTCTTTGAGTATTGGCATAAAGTTTCAAAATTTCATCAGCATATAAATAACCATCGGCTTCAGGCGGAAGTAATAAACCGTTTACATGATCCTGCACATAGGTTGGCACTCCCCCTGTTTGTGTGCTGATGGATGGTATGCCATATGCCGATGCTTCACAGAATACCACGCCTGCCGCTTCCGCTCTTGTTGGCAGCAGTAAAAAATCGGTTTCTAAAAACAGTTTGTGCAACCGCTCTTTGTCTTTGGCATTATTCTTATCAAGAAACGGAATTACATTCAATCCTTTTTCCTGTGTATTTACAGGAGGTGTACATCCAATGATATGGAGTGTTGCTTCAATTCGTTTTTGTTTAAGCTGATGGAAAGTTTGCAAAGCAATTTCTCCACCTTTACGTTTCCATTCCACACCCAGGAATAAAAGATTGCAGTTGTTGCGGTTAAAATCAATTGCTGCTGCGTCAGGTATAGCATCAAGATTGGCACCAAAGGGAGCAACGGTGATTTTGGCTTCATCAATTCCATAATCATTTATTACAGACTGTTTGCACCATTCACTAGCAAGTAAACAATGTGTTGCTTTTTCAAATGCCTTTTTATCCAGTTCTATTCCCTGTTTAATATTTGAAGGAGCAATATTTTCCCATGTATCATAATAACCCTGTATTTGCTGAAAAGTAGCATCAGTCATAAATACTATGGGCAAAGAGGCATCCAAATAAGCAATAAGCTGAGGTGCAGCTGGCACAAACAATACATCCACTTTGTTTTTAATTAAAGCCTTTTGTAATTGTTTGCTGTAATGTGTTGCATAAGGTTTTAAAAATTCCACCGCAGTATTTTTGTTAAAAAACCACCTGTTGGGATTTTTGTAGAAGTTGATGAGATAATTTTTTAAGCCGGAAGGATATGGAAAATGAAAAATTTCAACATTGCCGTAATGCTGTAATTGCCTGAAAGAATAGTAATAGGTACCACTCCATGATTTTTTATCTAACGGACTCCATCTGCCTGCAAAACCTATTTTCATTTGTTGTTACAATAAAATTTTTCTTGCTGCTAAATTATAGGTGGTATCAATTGTTTGAATACCCTCCACAGTAAGTTTGGAAAGATAATCATTCCATGAAAATGACTCCCATATATGATGAAGGTACGATTCAGGAAACGGAGTTACAGTTTCAAACATGGAACGTAATCCTTCCTGTGTATATAACGGGTAATGAAAACACCGGTGCCCGGCAATGGTTATGAGGTGCGGATGTTCTGCTGCCAGTTTTCCGGGTATAAAAGAAGAGTGTTCATTCCAGAATTTATCTCTACCTGCAGAACGAAAAGTTTTATAACTATTCATCCAGAGTTTCAGGAAGTCACTTTTTTTTTCTGCCAGTATTACTCCGTTGCATAAAACGCTTTCTTCTTGATATGGTTTTACCAATCCTAATGCTTTCCTGAAATTGTATTTTATTTCCTGACGTTTGTTTTTAGGAACATACGGTGCTTTAAGCTCTAAGCCCATCACCATGGATTTTGAATAAAAATCAGATAATGGTTTTACAGAAATGGTATCAAGGTCCAGATAAATGCCGCCGGTTTCGTACAAAGCCTGCAGGCGAACAACATCTGCCTGGTGTGCAGGATGTATAATGCGCCGGCCCATAAAGTTTACAGGCGCTTCCATTTTGTGGAGTGTAAGTACAGGTTTTATCCGCTCCCACCATGCACCTGCCGGCTCCCTGTTAAAATGAAAAACAACCTCCACCGGTTGATTAATTACCCTTGCTGATTCAATAGCAAGGAAATAAGATAAGGGAAACACTTTTACAGGAGCTTGCTCCGGTGTAAAATAAATGAAATGGAAAATAGCTGGGATCACCCTGCAATATTAAATCATTCAGCGGTATTACCTTTTCTTCATCACTGTTCACATCCAATAGGCGCACCGGGAGGAATTGCTTTATGAATAGTAGGTTTGGCATCTTTCGGATTTTTCATCCGCTCCAGTGCTAATTGATAATGACCAAACATTGCTGCATTATATTTCTGCCGTTCTTCTATATACCGTTTCAAACCTGCAATATGTTTTTGCATAACACTGCGCACATTATATGAATTGTTTTCATCAATTGAAGCTGCCAGCATATAAGTAAGTAAAATCTGTTCTGTTTGCTGCTGAATGAGGGCTTCCATTCCATTTCGTCTGTAAGCCTTCCATGTTTTATTTACAAGCAGGGTTATCATTTCATCAACTCCCAATCCACCTTTTGTTTCCTGTTGCTGCATTCTGTTCAATCGCTCACTGTTGAATAAAAATGAAAACGGCACATCAGCACCGGTTTCAGCAGGTGATAGTACATCAAACGACAACCCGGTTCTTTTTTTAAATAATTCCCGTGAGCCGCTATACCCTGATGGGCGGGGCGGAATGAGTGCCGCAATTTTATCCGGTATGATTAATGTTTCAGGATCAATACAATCAATCAAGGCGTTTAAGGCATCTAACTGCTCTTTTTTACTCAGCATCCGGGTTACAACCTGGCCATCGCCACGCAGTGCATACGTGTAGTACATACCACCTACAAGTTTTGTTACGGCTTCTAATTGATAACGGTGATAAAAGTAAACAGGAACCAATGCATCTTCAAGCAATGCCATAGGGATGCCCGGTTTCACATTGTTGATTCCAAAATGCTGCAAAGCCTTTGCACGTACACGCATCACTTCTTTTAATTCATCAACTGCATTGGTTCCATTATCCCACAAATGTGCCTGGGGGTGAAGACCTCCGGGCGCCCGTGCATCAATGTCACTTATATGCTGCAATCCTTTTTTGGATGCAGTTATAAGAATTGTATTTAACGCCTGTTGTTCATTTGTACCTGCAGGAAAATCCTGGTAACCCCATGTAATGGATACTTTATCCCATTCGCCTATTTTATCATCATACACCTGTGAAAAATCCATTTCACCAAGAGCGTTTAAACGAATCAGTGGATGCGGATAGTCCATTACACTTGCACGGTTACTCACACTGCTTATATAATTATGTTCCAATCCTATTGTATGACCTACTTCATGTGCAGCTAACTGACTTAATCTTGCCAGGGCTGCTTTCAACATTTGATCATTAGCAGGCACTCCATTTTCATAAGGAGCCAGTAATCCGCTGAAGATGAGGTAATCCTGGCGTACACGGAGTGAGCCCAATGAAACCTGTCCTTTAATTATTTCACCTGTTCTGGGATCAACAACACTATTTCCATAACTCCAGCCACGTGTTGAGCGATGCACCCAGTTGATCATGTTGTAACGGATATCCATGGGATCTGCAGTATCAGGTAATAGTTTTACAATAAATGCATCCTTATATCCTGCAGCTTCAAACGCCTGGTTCCACCAACCGGCACCTTTCAATAATGCAGAACGAATCGGTTCAGGCGTGCCATTGTCTAAATAATAAACAATCGGCTTTACAGGTTCACTCACACTTGATGATGGGTCTTTCTTTTGTAAGCGATGCCGAACAATATAATATTTTTCGATTGGATCACTCACCGGCGAGGCATAATCATAAAACGAAGTAGAGATAAAACTGCTGCGTGGATCAAATAGTCTGGGCTTGTAATTATTATCAGGTAATTGTACCAGTGAGTGATGAATGCGCAGCGTGATGGCTTCAGTTGAGGGCGTTACACTTTGTACATACGCTCCTGTTTCACCATCATTATTGATAAACGTAAGTGTTACTTCCAACTCTGTATTGAATGGAAAATTTTTACAACGAGGCAAATACATAGCACTTCTGCTTTTTTCCAATTGAAAGTTGCCTTGTCTTGATCTGCGAATGATAGTACTCACTTTCATAGCATCACGCAGTAAAAAATCTGTAGCATCAACTAAAAATGAACCATTACTTTCAGCTTCAACACTAAATCCCCATAATGCAGATTGTGCAAAAGATTGTTCAACAGCCCTCCGTTCTGCTGCATCATTACTCAGGGCACGGTATGTATAGTTTGGCTGAATCAATAAAATTTTACGTCCTACTTTGTAAAATTTAACTACACGATTATCACCCGGTAATGCACGGTCAAGACCAATATCATTAGAACCGAGTGCTGCGGGCATGGAGGTGCAATAAAGAAACTCAGTGTCGAGCTTCTTTATTTCCAGCCAGATTTTACCGGCATTTTCATCCCAGTAAAAATGAAGATAGCCTTCAAATTTTATGAGGCCTTTTGTTTTTTCTTCAATGGTTGGAAGTTGCTGCGCTGTTGTAAATAAAGGAAGAGCAGCTAGTAAAAAAAGAAGTATTCTCATGTGCATAGTTTAGAAGCACACAATTTAACAAATGAAAAGATGAACGGAATAAAGAAGCTTAGTTATTTTCTTCGGTCTCTTTTTGACCCTTCCACCAGCGCCAGCCAATGAAACCAATAATGGCAAATGGCGCAGCCATTAAATAAATGATAGCTGTGTTAAGTGCTGCTGCTGGTTTTTCACCAAGCTGAGATGCCGTTTTTGTACAGATGGAACATTGCGCTGAAACATCAACAGTTGCAGCAAAGATTATGAAGAGAACCATCAACAGGAGCAATCCGCACTTTTTCATAAATAATAATTTTCAGACTGTAAAGTTAAGGCAGATGATTGCATGGATTTGTAAAACGTTTAATAATATCTCATCAGGATGGTACTGATGCTTCAAACTTTAACTGGAATGGTCGGCCACAATTACCCACCGGCCTTTAATTTTTTTCCAGAGCAAAGTAAAATGCCCGCCTATATCGCCTGCTTTTTCACGCTTGAGAAACCATTTCCCGATGACATGAAAAGAGTTGGCTGAAAGTTGCTGTACGTTGAGAATGGTAAAGGTAAGCTCACCCATTGCGTCACGGTTGGGATAGCGTTTATGATAGCTCTTTAATGTGGCTTCGTAGCCATAAGTAATACCATTGCTGCCTATGAACATGAGTGAATCATTTTGCCAATAGCCTTTCATGAATTCTTCAATATTACCTGCATTCCATGCTTTGGTTTGTGCATCCAGAATGGAGCGGATTTGCTGCTCGTTTTTACTTTGTGCTGCAACAGCTGCAGATGTAATTACCAATGTGAAAAGAAGAATAAATTTCATAACTGAAAGTTATATGAAAAATAAAAGCGGCAATGAGCCGCTTTTAACAATTAAGTGTTGCCCCATCTCATTTTCCTCATATATTCAATACTTTTTTTAATACATTGTTCTTCCGGCATCGTGTAAGCCTCCTGCTCTACAAACCCATATTTTAAACCGGAGAGTTTGCGCTGTGCATAAATGGATGCAAAATCAATGATACCATCGCCCACCTGTGTGCTTTCTTTTTTGCCTTCTTTATTGGTGGTCATATCTTTTACATGCCACATGGTAAAACGACCCGGGTATTTTTTAAACCAGTCCAATGGATTTTCACCGGCATATACCACCCAGTATAAATCCAGTTCAAAGTCAACCATGTTTTTATCAGTTCCATCCAGCAGATGCTGTAAGAATGTTTTGCCATCTTCAGCTTTTCCAAATTCAAATTCATGATTATGATAGGCCAGTTTCATTCCCGCATCTTTGGTAAGTACTGCCAGTTCATTAATGGTGCCTACTAATTTTTTAAAATCTTCTGCGCTTCTGCGCTTTTCATCCAGCCATGGAATAACCATGTATTGATTGCCCATTGTTTGAGCAGCTTCAATGGTTACTTTCCACAAGTCTTTATTACCATTATACAGCACCGGCGGTAAATAGTAATGGCTGCTTGGTGCTTTTAATCCATTGGCATCAAAGATTGCTTTGAACTCTTTGGGTGTTTTTCCAAAAAACTTACTACCGTCAAAACCAAACAATTCAATTTGCTGATAACCTGCTTTGGCTAAATACTGCAATGTTGCTTCTACGTTTTTAAACACATCATTACGCACCGTGTACAACTGAATGCCGTATTGTAATTTTTTACCCTCATCAGTACATGCCAGCAAACTGTTAGTAAGTGAAATACCTGCTGTTGCCATAGCAGCGGTTTTAATAAACTCTTTGCGATTGTAGCTCATTGTTTTTTGTTTTAAAGGGAATCACCCCAGGCTTTATCACCTTTTTTGTAAGGCAGTGCACCATCATATTTACCGGGCACCTGTATGTGACGCAATGTTTCTGTGATTCCTGTTTTGGAAGTGAAAAATCCATGAAGCGTCAACTGCTTCAACATGGTATAATAATGCGGTGGTTCTTCTTCTTTCTTTTTGCCGTTATAGTCTTTTGCTTCTTTTTCAAGGCTCACTAAAAAATCATGACGTTGCTTTGCATCACAATCCATAAAAGGTTTACTGTGCATTTTTATACAAGCCTCATCCAGCAGAGGAAGTCCGGCAAAAAAAGCATCCTGTTCTTTTTGTGTAAAGCAATCAGTAACCCATATTTTCATAAACTCGCCCACTTGTGCTGCTTTGGCACCGGGTGTTGATGTGGTTGGTATAATCGTTTCGCCCACTTCATCCAGCAGGGCTATGATTTTGTTTGTGAAACCTGCTTCTGTTTTAGGACCTGTGCCACATCCGCTTAAAAATACTTCTGCACCCACTACGGCACCTCCGGTGAGGAGTGCAATTTGTTTTAATACATCTCGACGGTTCATATAAAAAGAGTTAGAATTAAAGATTTTGTTTTTTCAATTCACTTACTGCAAATTCGGCTGCCCTTGCTGTAAAGGCTAAATAGGTAAGTGATGGATTTACACAACTGGCACTTGTCATAAAACTTCCGTCTGTAACAAATACATTAGGTGCATCCCATACCTGGTTGTTGCCGTTAAGTACACTTGTTTTAGGATCACGACCCATACGTGCAGTACCCATTTCATGAATGCCTTGACCCGGAGCATAACCTGCATCATACGTGTTTACATCTTTCACACCGGCAGCTGTAAGCATTTCAGCAGCATCATTCATCATATCTGCACGCATCTTCTTTTCATTTTCTTTAATCTCTACATCCATTTCTAATACGGGCAATCCCCATTTATCTTTCTTCTCTTTGCTTAATGAAATTTTATTTTCATGATAAGGAAGCATTTCGCCAAAAGCCATAATACCCATACTCCAATCCTGAGCAGGCTCACTTAAAGCAGATTTCAATTCTTCACCTATTGTAAACTCAGCTATAGTGCTCAATCCACGGTCACGGTCTGCACCGCCCTGGTAACCAAAGCCACGTAAATAATCTCTCTTATCGTCATAAATATTTCTGAAACGTGGCACATAAATTCCGGTGGGTCTGCGGCCATACAAATACTTATCGCTAAAACCTTCAACCCGGCCGCCGGCACCACAACGAAAATGGTGATCCATTACATTATGCCCCAGCTCGTTACTGCTGCTGCCTAAACCTCCCGGCCATATGTCAGTTGCACTGTTCATCAAAATCCAGGTACTGTTAAATGTAGAAGCACAGAGGAAAATGATCTTAGCATTGTAAACGTATGTTTTGTTGTCAACCGCATCAATAACTTCTACACCTGTTGCACGCTTTTTATCTTTATCGTAAACAAGGCTTTTTACAATCTTATTTACTTCAAGTGTGAGGTTGCCGGTTTTCATGGCAAGAGGCAGTGTTGCACTTTGTGTGCTGAAATAAGCACCAAAAGGACATCCATACCAGCAGCGGTTTCTGTATTGGCAGTTCACCCTGTTTTGCTCAGGCTTGGGCTGGGTGATATTACTGCTGCGTCCAATAAACATATGACGCTTGCCTTTGTAGTGTGCTTTAATTTTTGCCGCTACATCTTTTTCCACGCAGTTCATTTCCATACCGGGCAAAAACTCACCATCGGGCAATACTTCCAATCCTTCCTTTGTACCGGATATACCTGCAAATTTTTCTGCATAACTGTACCAGGGTGCTATTTCATCATAACGTACAGGCCAGTCCACTGCTATTCCTTCTTTGGCATTGGCTTCAAAATCCCATTTGTTGAAACGGTAACTCTGACGGCCCCACAAAAGTGAACGACCACCAAGGTGATAACCCCGGTACCAGTCAAAGCGCTTTTTTTCTACATAAGGATTTTCTTTTTCATTGGCCCATACATTCCAATCTTTGTCTATAAGTGATTCCTTTAGTGGATAATCTCTTTTTAATACGGGATAGTCTTCCTTCATTTGTTGTGTAACACCGTTACGGTGCGGGAAGTCCCATATTTCTTTTGCTGTATTTTTATAATCTTTAATATGTTCCAGCATTTTACCACGCTCCAGCAAAAGTACTTTGAGTCCTTTTTCAGTTAATTCTTTTGCGGCCATTCCACCGCTGATTCCTGAGCCAACAACGATGGCATCAAATTGATTGTTTTCCGGCATATGACAAGTTTAGGTTTAGATTTAAATGTATATTGTTTATCGACTTCTATGATTTGATAATTGTCAAATAAGTCCCTCCGTTTAAACATCGCACACCTTAATGGCTTTTTTCAACGCAGCTATTTTTTCCTCTTTGGTTTTACCTGTGGGCATATACTCCTGTGCTACATGACCTTTGTATCCGGTTTCAGCAATTGCTTTCATGATGGCCGGATAATACAATTCCTGTGTTTCGTTGATTTCATGCCGGCCCGGTACACCTGCTGTATGGTAATGGCCAAAGTATTGATGATTCTTTTGTATGGTACTGATGATATCACCTTCACTTATCTGCATGTGATAGATATCATACAGAATTTTAAAGTTGGGTGAGCCGATGCGTTTGCACAGTTCAATGGCCCATTTGGAATTATCAGCCATGTAATCAGGATGGTTCACTTTGCTGTTAAACACTTCTATTTGAATGGTTACATTATTCTTCTCAGCCAAACCAATGATTTGTTTGATGCCATTGGTCATGTTTTGCAAACCTGTTTCTTCATCCAGACCATTTCTGTTACCGCTGAAACAGATGAGATTTTTATACCCAGCTGCTGCAAGCAATGGAATGGCTTCCAAATAATCTTTTATTAACCAAGTATGATTGTTTTTATTATTCCATCCTTCGGTTAAACTTATTTTACCTGCTGTGTAGCACATGGAGCAGGTAATACCATGTTTTTGTACCGTGGGCCATTCTTTGGGCGTGAGCAAATCAATGGCATTGAATCCGATGTTTTTAACTACAGCACACAACTCATCCAATGAAAGGAAATTATGCGTCCAGTAGCAAACGGAATGATTGATTGCACCCTTTAATTTATCAGGAACTTCATTACACGAAAAAGAAGACAAAGATCCTGCTGTTGCAAGTCCCAATGAACCTGCAGCCATTTTTTTTAAAGCTTCTCTTCGTGATGAATGACTCATGCTTTTCTTAATTTCTTTGGGTCTTTAAAAAATAAGACAAATAGTGCTGTAATGCCCGCTGCAATGGCTGCAGGAATGATCCAGATTTTATCCCATTCGTGTCCTGTTTCCGTTTTATAGCTTTCCACAATCATGCCTGCCACCCAAAAACCAATTAACATACCCACACCGTAAGTGGCCAGTGTAATCATACCCTGCGCACTGGAGCGGATGCGTTCACCGGCACGCTCATCTGTATAAATTTGCCCGGTAACAAAGAAGAAATCATAACAAATGCCGTGCAGTATGATACCGATGTATAATAACCACACCCCGCTGCCTGCATCTCCAAACCCAAAACACAGATAACGTATAACCCATGCCAGCATACCCACAAGCAACATCTTTTTTACACCCAATCGTACAAAGAACAAGGGCATCAGAAATAAAAACAAGGTTTCACTCATTTGTCCCCAGCTCATCTTAAATGCAGCTTCGGGTACAGCCAGTTCATTTAAAAACTTATTGGTTTCCTGATAATAAAATGCCAATGGAATACAAATAAGAATGGAGCAGATAAAAAAGATGAGATAATTTCTGTCTTTTAATAAGGCCAATGCATCCAACCCTAAAATTTCACGAACAGATGTGGAGCTTCCGGCTTTTGGCGGCGGTGTATTGGGCAAAAAGAAACTGTACACACCTAACACACCGGAAATAACAGATGTAATTAAGAATGTATTTTGTAAAAGCTGTTTTTGCTCGAGTTGTAAAATCTTTCCAACGAGTATGCCCGCAGCAATCCACCCTATTGTTCCCCACACACGTATAAGTGAAAATTCTTTTTCAGGATTTTGCATTTGCTTTAGTGCAATGGCATTTACCAACGCCAGTGTAGGCATAAAAATGATCATGTAAATAAGCAGCAATGAGTAGAATGAATCAAAGTTGTTTTGTGAATAGATAAAATACATAATACCCGCACCGGCGAGGTGAATTAATCCCAGCAGTTTTTGTGCAGGAAAATATTTATCGGCAATCAAACCCATAATAAACGGAGCAATGATGGCGCCTAATGCCTGCGTGCCGTAAGCAAGCCCGGCCTGAGTATCAGTAGCTGCAATAGAACTCTTGGTAAGATAAGTGCCCATGGTTACAAACCATAAGCCCCACACAAAAAAGTTAAGAAACATCATTACAGCCAGTTGAACTCTTGTGTTCATGTTCATGTGCAATCGTTTTAAAGTTGGTTGGTTAATGCAGGCTCTAAATTTAGGAATATTCTGTATTCAAGTTTTAGAAAAATGATAAAAGAAACGGCACAAACGTTTGCAAGAATATTCTTTCAAAATATTTCTTCCTGTTTGATCATGGTTTGATTTGTTACTTAACTTTAAACACTTCAAAAAACCAATTGCTTGTCATGGGAGATTTCCAGGTTAAAGTTCATCCAAAAGAATATGATGTAATTATTGTAGGCAGCGGCGCCGGTGGCGGCATGGCCACGTATATGCTCAGTAAGGCGGGATTAAAAGTAGGATTACTCGAAGCTGGACCAATGTATAATCCTCAATTAAACGTAACTCAATTAAAAAATCCATGGGAGAGCAAACGCAGAGGTGCCAGTACCAAGTTTCGTCCGTTTGGTGATTTTGACGGATGCTACTGGGGTTGGAGTGTAGATGGTGAGCCCTATACAAAAACAGAAGGAACAGACTGGATGTGGTGGCGTGCACGTATGCTGGGCGGACGCACCAATCATTGGGGCAGAATTTCACTCCGCTTTGGACCCAAGGATTTCAAACGAAAAAGTATAGATGGCTTAGGTGATGACTGGCCCATCGGTTATGAAGACATTAAACCATACTATGATGCCATTGATAAACTTATCGGCATCTTCGGAACCAATGAAGGTTTGGAAAATGACCCCGATGGATTTTTCTTGCCTCCGCCCAAACCGAGATTGCATGAACTCATGATTAAAAAAGGAGCTGCAGTAACAGGTGTGAATGTAATTCCATCACGATTATCCATTCTCACCAAAAAAATTGAAAGTACAACAGAACGTGGTGTTTGTTTTTATTGTGCACAATGCGGCCGCAACTGCAGCATGGCCAAAGCAGATTTTTCAAGTACCAATGTTTTAATCTATCCTGCGCTTAAAACAGGCAATGTAGATGTCATCTGCAATGCTATGGCACGAGAAGTAATGACTGATAAAGAAGGAAGAGCTACAGGTGTAAGTTTCATCAACAAAGAAGAAAACCGGGAATACCAGGTTAAAGGTAAAGTGGTGATACTCGCCGCAAGTGCATGTGAAAGTGCAAGGCTGTTATTGAATTCAAAATCACTACGTCATCCAAACGGATTGGCCAACAGCAGCAATGTTGTTGGAAAATATTTGCACGACAGCACGGGTGCTGGTATGGGTGGCATATTACCGCAACTCTTAGGCAGAAAAAAATACAATGAAGATGGCGTGGGTGGCGCACATATTTACAGTCCGTGGTGGTTGGATAATAAAAAGCTGGATTTCCCCCGTGGTTATCATATTGAATATTGGGGTGGCATGGGACAACCTGCTTATGGTTTTGGCTGGGATATTCAAACCTACAATGGAAAATATGCAGTTGCAGGAAAAAAGAAAGAAGCAGGTGGTTATGGTGCATCCTTAAAAGAAGATTATCGTTATTTCTATGGTGCAGGTGTGGGTATGGATGGCAGAGGTGAAATGATTGCAACTGAAAGTAATTACTGTGAAATAGACCCGCATGTAGTTGATAAATATGGAATACCTGTTTTAAAGTTCAATGTAAAATTCAGTGACTATGAAATAAAACAGGCCAAACACATGAAAGAAACCTTTCGTGAAATCATGCACAACATGGGCGCCGTAATTACATGGGGTAATGATGATGATGAAAAAAATATGTACGGATTAAACAAGCCCGGTCAGATTATTCATGAAGCAGGTACCGTACGCATGGGCAACAATCCCAAAACGAGTGCATTAAATAAATTCAACCAGGCACATGATTGTAAAAATCTGTTTGTAGTGGATGGTGGTGCGTTTGTATCACAGGCAGATAAAAATATTACCTGGACGATACTGGCATTGAGTATGAGAGCAAGTGAATACATCGTTGATCAGTTGAAGAAAAACAATTTATAAACTCAGTGGGCTTTGCGCCTTTGGGTGAAAACATTTTTTATGAAAAGAAGAGATTCTATCAAAGCTATTATTGTAGGTACGGTTGCATCATCTGTACTTGTTGATGCGTGTACCTCTGCAGAGGAAAAAACAAAACCTGCTGAGCAGCCTGCATCAGGCGGCATTGACCGTATGAAAGAGGAAGCGGAATATGAAAAGAAGCTGGAAGCAGAAACGTTTTTCACCACACACGAAATGGCAACGATTACAGTACTGGCCGATATCATCATTCCCAAAGATGAAGTGAGCGGCAGTGCCAGTGAAGCAGGTGTACCGGCTTTTATTGAGTTTATCGTAAAAGATATGCCCCAGCATCAAACACCCATGCGTGGCGGATTAAAATGGCTGGACCTGGAATGCTTTGAGCGTTATCAAAAAGCATTTAAAGATTGTAACAGCAAACAACAATTGGAAATGGTTGATGCCATTGCTTACCCTGAAAAAGCCATGCCTGAAATGAAACAGGGCGTTGCATTTTTTAATCTCATGCGCAATTTAACTGCCACAGGCTTTTATACATCAGAGATAGGAGTGAAAGATGTGGGCTATGTGGGTAACCGGCCCAACCAGTGGGTGGGTGTACCCGATGATGTACTCAAGCAATACAATCTTGCCTATACAGAGAAGGAATTGAAAGAGTGTATTTAAAACAGTGTTAACATCGTATTTCTTATTTTCATATAATTCAATTCACAAATCAAACACCGCAGTATGAAAAAAATAAATACGCTCTGTACAACTGCATTTATGCTTGTTTTATTAATAAGCACTTCATATACTGCAATTGCCCAAAAAGACAGGGTTTTTATTGTTAATCAAAAACTCCATGTTACTGCTGACTCAGTAGTTCTGATGCCCGGCGGATATTCATTGTCTTTTTCAGGATTACATTTTTCGTTTGTGGGCAAAAAAAACACATTCCTGATAAACAGTATTCGTGTCAATTTTATTGACGGCAGAACCTTTGTTTATGACAGCATCAACTTTAAGGCTGCTGCAAACAATACTCTTGTTCTTCAACTGCCTCCGGAAGTTGTTGTGAATGCATTAAAGATTTCGCAAATAGTAATGCACTATAATACAAAAGATGCTGTACCAACAGAAAAGAACAGTGTGCTCGTTTATGCGGTTAACCTTACCAAAGAAAAAGAAAGAATCGATCTTACGGGATTTGAACCATTTTATATATCTGCTGAATCGGGGCGTTTTACAGCCACAGAAATCAATCAGGTATATCCGAGGAATTAATATCAACTCAAAAAATGATATAATGAACCGTGCATCAAGATATAACTTGCAGAAAGCATTCACTATTTTCTTTGTAATGCTGACTGTAGTATCCGGTTTGTTGGCACAGGAAAAAAATGACAACTTCCTGGGCTCTAAAAAGCTTAACCGGTCTGGTCAA
>CAYPBV010000006.1:57473-65212 GCA_964409025.1 uncultured Chitinophagaceae bacterium
ACTCTGTTCCTTAATGATCGTTCGCAACTACATGTAAACGATTCATGCCTTTCTGTGTTTAAAAACGGAACACTTATTAATTTTCCTTCAGACTTCTTTTACACAGGCAGTTCATTCATCACTCAAATTAAATTCAATTATACTTATACAGATGAGATTAGCTCACCTGCAACATTAAACTTTACAGCTATTTATAACCCGGCTGCATATAGTATTATAAAAGATGGCTTTTACAAAACCTATCATGAACATCCCAAAGAAAGAATGCATCTCCCGGGAGTTAGGGGAAGAACCTCAACTTCTTTTAACTGGAATGATACCCGGGCCAACTGGAATACAAATCTTGGTGCAAAAAACAATCAATAGCTGTTTGATAATGTCATAAGATCACGCCATTCATGTAATCTGTAAATAATTTCGTTTCAGAATTGAATGTGTACCAGTAACTTTCAGCAATGAAAGCAAACCAATCCCGCAGAAAATTTATTCGTGATGCCGCTATGGCATCAGCAGGTTTTTTTATCATTCCCCGTTATGTACTGGGTCGTGGCTTTATTGCACCCAGTGATAAACTCAATATTGCCGGCATCGGTATCGGCGGAAAAGGCACGAGTGATTTAGCGGAGTTTGCTAAAAGTCCATATGTAAATATTGTAGCCCTTTGTGATGTGGATGACAGGCAGGCAAAAACTTCAAGAAAGAGTTTTCCCAAAGCGCCCTACTATAAAGATTTTCGTGTGCTGCTGGAAAAAGAAAAAAGCACCATTGATGCGGTTTCTGTTTCCACACCTGATCATACACATTTTGCAGCCACCATTGCTGCCATGCAGTTGGGCAAACATGTATATGTTCAAAAACCACTCACACATTCTGTATATGAAGCACGCATGCTGGCCGAAGCTGAAAAGAAATACAAGGTAGTAACACAAATGGGCAACCAGGGCGCAAGCGGTGATGGCGTTCGTAAAATGCAGGAATGGTACAAAGCAGGATTAATTGGCAAGGCACATACCATTTATGTGTGGACTAACAGGCCCGTATGGCCGCAGGGAATGGGCAAGCCTAAAAAAGTAGCTCCCGTTCCAGCAGAACTGGATTGGGATCTGTGGCTGGGCCCTGCACCGTACGAGGACTATAAAGATGGCTATGTGCCATTTAACTGGCGTGGTTACTGGAGTTTTGGCACAGGTGCTTTGGGCGATATGGGTTGCCATTTAATTGACCCCGCATTTAAGACTGTCGGGCTTGGTTATCCAAGCGAAGTAGAATGCAGTGTTGCTGCGGTGTATGAACAAATGTGGACGGCATCCAATTATCCGGATAGTTGTCCGCTGGCATCCAGTGTTACACTCACCTTCCCCTTCAATAATAAAAAAGGAAGTCTTGAATTGCATTGGATGGATGGCGGCATTCGACCAGACAGACCTGATGAACTATTGCCCGATGAAGCCATGGGTGATGATGATGGAAGTGGCGGAGTCATCATTGAAGGTAGTAAAGGAAAGATGATGTGTGGCACCTATGGCAGCAATCCGAAATTGTTGCCCACCAGCCGCATGCAAAATATAAACGTAAAGCAAACCATTAAACGTGTGCCCGAAGGCCACTACCTGCAATGGGTGAATGCGTGCATAGCAGGTTATGGAAAAAATGAATTGAGCTCGCCGTTTGAATATGCAGGTCCGTTAACTGAAAGCATCTTAATGGGCAACCTGGCACTCAGAAGCTGGCAGTTGAAAAATGCTTCAGGCAAATTCAACGGTAGAAAGAAATTATTATGGGATGCACAGAACATGAAGATTACCAATTTTGATGAAGCCAATCAGTTTGTAAAAAGAGAATACAGAAGCGGCTGGTAACATTCAGCAAAACAGTTTAAGGAAACGTACTTCTAATTTCAAATAAGACAGGATTGATATGAATCAATCCAGTTTTTTCACTCTGTCATACCATGTAAACTTAAGCACTACCATCAGCCCTATACAAAGTAACAACAAGCCTGCTGCACTGCTGTACTGCCGTATGACAAAATAAATCGGCATCACAATCAACGTCATTTGCCATACAATACCCAGTACCACATTCAATACATCCATCCAAAAATTCTTATTCGGTACAAAAGAAGTGTTACTGTTTGCAATCA
Organism: uncultured Chitinophagaceae bacterium; assembly: GCA_964409025.1. Taxonomy (GTDB): domain Bacteria; phylum Bacteroidota; class Bacteroidia; order Chitinophagales; family Chitinophagaceae; genus Lacibacter. The sequence continues at coordinate 59,617 of CAYPBV010000006.1, forward strand.
AACGTTGTACAGGTTTCCAAATGCCCCATGGATTTGTTTTTTCAGTAAAAGCCACGAGCGAAGCCTCATCCTGCTTTTTTGTGAATAGTGAAACAATAATTGCTGCTGCCAAACTCAACGCCATGTTATAAGGAAAGCTCATGACTATATGCTGTCCGCCGCTTAACGCTTTCCAGGTAAAAATAAAAAACAACGAAGTAAGCGTACCCGTGAGCATTCCTGCAAAATAACCCCAGCCGTTTAAGCGCCACCATACCCATTTCAATACATTGGGCACTACAAAGCCGGCATACAATCCGCCGGTAATGATGTCAAACATTGTTTCTACATTGGGCAACAGCATTCCAATGAGCAAACCAATAAGTACAATAGCTGCACTGGCTATATAACTCATCTTTACATACTGCCTGGCTTCAGCAGATGGATTGATGTAGCGTTTGTAGATATCATTTACAATATAAGCAGGTCCGCTGTTTACAAATGCACTGAACGTGCTCATAAACGCAGCCAGCATACCTGCCATGATCAAGCCTTTGGCACCTGCAGGTAACTTTGCAATTACCATGCCCAGCAATGCACCCAAGTCAGGCGCACCATCTTTACTCATATCATCAATTGAAAAGTAATGAATACCCAGCACGAGAATACTTGCAACGAGTAAGTACAGCGGTACATACAATACAATCATGGTAAACGCATTCATCTTCACAGCCTCTTTGGGGCTTTTGGTGGAAAGAATGCGCTGCATATCATAACTGGGTAATGGCCCCGCCAAACTTGCCCACACTCCTTTAAACGCCATCATCCCAAACACCAATGCAAAACTTCTGAAACCGCTGTTATCAATTACATCATTAATAGCAGGCCATTTCTGATTCCAGTCTAAATCTACTTTTAACTGAACACGCAGTTTATCCCAACCATCAGGAAAAAAATTCCTGATGGTTTCGCCATCAATTAATACAAAAGCAAAGTAGGTGATAAGCACACAGCTTGCAACCATGATAAAGTACTGAATGATTTCTGTAGCCACCACACTGTACATACCTCCTTTAACACTGTACACTGATGTAAGAATGATAATAATAAATGCATAAGCATGTTCACTGGATATGTGCATGCCCAGCACATTTGTTGATAAATCCCATGGAAGAATTGCGTTGGCAAAAATGCCTACACCCACCGTCATGTAGGCAATAAACGCAACAGCAACAATCACTGCAAATACAACAGTAATGATATGACTTGCTTTTGCACCTTTATCATAACCAAAGCGAAAGTTAATCCACTCGGCCCCGGTCATCACATTACTCCTGCGTAGCCATATGCTCAAAAACATCATCAAAAAAACCTGGTTCCATACAGGCCACGCCCATTGCTGCCAATAAACGTTTACCCCATAAATAAATACCATACTCACCATCCATGCCGCACCGCTCACATCAAACATACCGCTGCTGTTACTAAAGCCCAGCATCCACCATTTGATTTCATTATCACCCAAAAAATAAGACTTCATACCCTTACTCGCCTTTTTGGAAATCCAAAAGCCGATGAGAAAAGTTATGAGGATATAGCCGAGAATAATGGACGTATCGAGCAAGCCTAGTTTCATGAACAGAAGTTATGGGATTGAAGCAAGTTAGAAATATTTTTTAAAAAGTATTAGTAATTTGTTTATTTTTTTATTTAAGTTTATTAGCTTTAGGCTTCAAACAGATTGAAATGAATTTTCAGACACATATCATCTTAATTGCAGCCCTTGTACTATTGAGTTGTACAGGCTGCTCCAAAAAGGGCGGCTCGCAAAACCCGCCGGTAACACCACCCACTACGCCACCCACTCCCGTGTGGGAACCTAATGCCATGCGTGGTACCTGGGTTACGAATGTAGCAAGTACTGCCTTAGACAGCCGTGAAAATATTCGTGCCTGTGTACAGCAATGTAAGAGTGCAGGCATTAACCACATTTTTGTGGTAGTGTATAACAATGCCCGTACTACCTACCCCAGTACCATAATGCAAAACCTCATCGGTATTTCCATCCAGGAAAAATTTGCAGGCAGAGACCCGCTGAAAGAAATGATTGAAGAAGCACAGGCACAGGGTTTAAAAGTACATGCCTGGTTTGAATATGGCTTTTCATCTTCCTACTCACAAAACGGCGGACCCATTGTAGCTGCCAAACCCAACTGGGCTGCAAGAGATGCCGGGGGTAATCTTACCGTAAAAAATGGGTTTGACTGGTTGAATGCATTTCATCCTGAAGTACAACAATACATGATTGATTTGTTTAAAGAAGTCATCACTAAATATCCCACCATTGACGGTGTGCAGGGCGATGATCGCCTGCCGGCACTTCCATCCTCCGCCGGATATGATACATACACAGTTAATTTGTACAAAGCAGAACATGCAGGTGCAGAACCTCCGGGCCTTGCAACAGATCCCAACTGGGTTGACTGGCGCTCAAAAAAACTCAACGCATTCTTAAAACGCCTTCGTACTGAAGTAAAAACGCTAAAACCTACCATTCAATTTACCATGAGCCCAAGTCCGTTTCCATGGGGTAAAACAGAATATTTACAAGACTGGCCCACTTGGGTTGACAGTGGCTGGGTAGATGCCGTTATTCCGCAATGCTATCGTTATAATATCAATGATTACAATGCAACCATTGCCCAACAAAAATTATATTACAAAAACACAGCGGTTCCGTTTTATCCCGGTGTGTTACTCAGAACAGGAAGTGGTACAGCGCCTGCTGATGCATTGCTCACACAGTTTATTCAAACCAACAGACGCAATGGATTTAAAGGTGAAGTGTTCTTTTATTACGAAGGTGTAAAAGATAAAAAGAGCTGGTTTGAAGGACAATATCCTTACACACAATAAAAGAAATGTATTTGTACTTAGCTGATGTGCTGCTATAAAGCGGTTTTGCGTCGCACACTTGTACCTTCAGTTCTTTACTCATCTTTTTAATGCCGCAGAGAGCACAGAAGCACAGAAATAAAAAACAGTGAATCTGTGTTTTCTGTGGCAATATTTTTTCTCAACTTCATTAAATGAAATATTTCATTCTCCTTCTTTCGTTAATTACATCAGCAGCACTCTCCGCCCAGCAACTTACCAAGTTTGTTGACCCCTTTTTGGGCACCGGTGGTCACGGTCATGTGTACCCCGGCGCTGTTGTTCCGTTTGGCATGGTGCAGTTGAGCCCTGATAATGGTGATGAAGGATGGGATTGGTGTGGCGGCTATCATTACAGCAGCAATACCATTGCCGGTTTCAGTCATATGCATGTGAGCGGCACTGGCATTGGAGATTGGTGTGATATATCTGTACTGCCGTTAACAGATACAAATGATATCAGAAAAGAAAAAATCAAAAATCCGTTTAGTCATAACAACGAAACTGCAAAGCCGGGTTATTATTCTGTTCAATTAAACAACAAAGTCAAATGCGAGTTAACAGCCAATGAACGCACAGGCTTTCACCGCTACACATTCCCGAATAAAGAAGGATGGCTGCGGTTTGATATGGGTTTCCGCATCAATTGGGATCAATCCACAAATGGTATGCTGCAACTGATCAATGATTCTACGTTGGTTGGTTATCGTTACAGCACCGGTTGGGCCAAAGGACAGAAAGTATATTTTGCAGCACGTTTTTCATCGGCAGTAAAAAAACATTTATTCATTGATGATACTGCAAGAACAGGAAACAGAGCCGATGGTAAATTGGTGAAAGTGGCCTTACAATTTGCAACAGCAAATCCGCTGTTGGTAAAAGTTTCGCTAAGCACGGTGAGTACCGATAAAGCATTGCTGGAATTAAATAACAACAACACCGCCCGTTTTGATGCCACCTGTAAAGCTGCAGAAAATAAATGGGAACGGGAATTACAGAAGATAAAAATCAACATTAACAATAAAGAGTTTGCCACAAAATTTTACACTTCACTTTACCGTACGTGTTTAGCGCCCCTCATCAGCAGCGATGCCGATGGTGCTTATCAAACGCATGACAACAAACAATTAAAATTCACAAAAGGAAAAAATAAATACACCGTCTTTAGTCAATGGGATGTGTTTCGTGCATTGAATCCGCTGTTTACCATTACCCAAACAGAGCGGTTGCCCGATATGATTAACAGTATGTTGCAGTTGTATGAAGATAATGGTTTGCTGCCCGTGTGGGACTTAAGTACATGGGAAACCAATACCATGACGGGTTATCACAGCGTACCCATCATTGCAGATGCAATATTGAAGAATATTAAAGGCTTTGATTATAACAAAGCGTATGAAGCCATGCGTAAGAGTGCCTTTCAAAATCAAAGAGGCACACCTGAGTATATTCAATATGGTTATTTGCCGCAGGATAAACATGGCTGGAGTGTAACCATTACGCTGGAATATGCATTTGATGACTGGTGCATTGCACAGGTAGCGAAGAAACTTGGTAAAATGGACGATTACAACCTGTTTATGAAACGTGCTATGAGTTATAAAAATCTCTTTGATGCACAAACAGGTTTTATGAGGAGTAAAAACAGTGATGGAAAATTTATTGAGCCGTTTGACCCATTATTAAGTGAACATGGCTTTGAAGGACAATACATTGAAGGTACTGCCTGGCAACACAGTTTTTTTGTGCCGCATGATGTAAATGGATTTGCAGCATTATTTGGTGGTAAAGAAAAATTGATTGCAAAGCTGGATGAATTATTTGCGGCACCCTCCGTATTGCATGGAGAAAATACAAGCGCTGATGTTACCGGTTTGATTGGTCAGTACGCACATGGTAATGAACCAAGCCATCACATCATTTACATGTACACAGCATTGGATGCACCGCATAAAGCGGCGAAATGGATTAAAATAGTGGCTGATAGTATGTACAAAACAGGACCTGATGGTTTAATAGGCAATGACGATTGCGGGCAAATGAGTGCCTGGTATATCTGGAGCTGTCTGGGCTTTTATCCCATGAACCCCGCAAGCGGTGAATATGTGTTTGGCTTTCCATTGATTGATAATGCAGTGATTCAACTGCCCAATAAAAAACAACTGCAGGTGAAAGTCGTTCGCCGTTCTGTTAAAAAAGCAAGTGGTATAGAACGGGTAAGATTCAACGGAAAGGAAATTCCTGTTCGCTCAATCACACATCAGCAATTGATGCAGGGAGGTGTGTTGGAAATGATCGTGAACGATTAATTAAGTATCAAAATAAATTACTGTGCTGAAAACTCTACTGGCTTTTACATCGCTGGCAATTTTTACTATTACTGCATCCGCACAAACCACATCGCAACTTATTCCCAAAAAGGGCTTGTTTGTTACGACTAACAATCTCACATGGATTACAGGTTCAGAAATTAATTTTCTTACACCGCAGCGTAACAATCATCATTATTATTTTACATGGTGGGAGCAGGATGAAGTATGGAATCAGCATGGCACCACTTTGCAGATTGGCAGTGAGAATACCGCCGTTTACGGAACGTATAACATGCTGCAGGAAGATAATAATATTCGTTGCTTTGTTGATTGCAAATGGAATAAGGATGACACTGCAGCAGCAGATATTG
>CAYPBV010000007.1:0-2942 GCA_964409025.1 uncultured Chitinophagaceae bacterium
CCACTTGTCGGACTCGAACCAACGACCTGCTGATTACAAATCAGCTGCTCTACCAACTGAGCTAAAGTGGCTTATGAATTTTAAAAATCACAAATCAAAGAACCTGATGAATGCGCACACAAATGCACCCCCTATTTTTTGGGAAGGCAAAGGTAACGGAAAACATGAAATGGAAAAATTTTTAAAAGGAAAATTCAATGAATTTATTCACGCAACTTGCCCAAACAAAAAATCCCACTGTTAGAGCAGTGGGATTTGCTTAGGTTTTTAAAGCTGGTATTGCTTTTCTTTTTTTCGTTTTAATTGAGTGATGAGTGAATCAAGAGCTTCATCAAATGACTGTTCAAATGATTTGGAAGTTTGTTTTACAAATAACTGCTGACGGGGAACATGCACTTTAATTTCGGCAACTTTGTCTTTAATGTTGTGCACCACATTGTCCAGTTTCAGGTACACATCTACTTTCATAATTCTGTCATGAAAGCCAAAAAGTTTTTGTACACGCTGTCTTACGTAATCAATCAGTTTTGCATCGGCTTCAAACCGCACAGTTTGGATGTTTACAGTCATAGCAAACTTTTTTTAACTAGTGAATAAATATGTGAAAGAACTGGAAAATTGTCCGTTAAATCCCGGAATTTTTCCTGAATACAATTTACTTAAGCACAATCAGTTTTCAAAATATATTTTAAAGTATGGGAAAGTTTTAACCTGATTTTAGATTGCTTACACTCCTAGGCTTTAGGATGTGCTTTTTTATGAACATCCTTTAGTTTTTCAATTGTATTATGAGTATAGATTTGAGTAGCGGCAAGGCTGCTGTGCCCCAGTAATTCTTTTACAGCATTCAAATCCGCACCATAATTCATGAGATGCGTGGCAAAACTATGACGTAATACATGAGGGCTTTTCTTTTCAGCAGTTGTAACGAGTGAAAGATAATATTTCACTTTTGTTTGTATATACCTTGGGTACAGCGCTGCACCTTTTTCATTCACCAATAAATATAATGACCCTCCGGGACCAAATTTTTCTTTCTTTTCAGTTAAATAATGCTTTATGAGCGTTTTTACTTCTTCATTTATAGGTAGGAGCCGTTCCTTATTTCCCTTTCCTAATATCTTAAAATTATTTTTACTTAAATCTACATGTGTTTCTTTCATATTAACCAGTTCACTTAATCGCATACCGGTACTGTAAAATAGCATCAGCATTAATTTATTCATTTGCCCCTCCCAGTTGTCAGGAAATTCTACATGCTGAAATAATTTGACCAGATTTTTTTCTTCTACAAACGAAGGTAACCGCTTACTTACTTTTGGTGACACAATAGTAACCATGGGCGATGATTCTACCCCTCCCGTTTTCATTTCATATTTAAAAAAGGATTTAAGGCTTGAAATGCGTCGGTTGATCGTTTTTGCTGTATCACTTTTTTCTTTTTGGTAAGCAAGCCAGCTTCTTACAAAAGCAGCAGAAATCTGGTTTAGTGGAGGGTTTTCAAAATTGGTGTATATGTATTGAAAGAATAATTCAAGATCATCATAATAAGCTCTGATGGTATGAGGAGAATAACGCTTCTCAAACCGGAGGTAATCAATAAAAGCCTGATATGGGATATTGGCGGCTTGATGCATAAAATACAGATAGCCGTAAAGTTAATAAACTCTACGGCTATCTGTTATAATTAGATCAGATTTACTTACAGTTCAATTTTGCCGCTTGCAATTTGCTGCTTGTAAATTGCTTTTAACACTTCACCTCTCCTGCGTACTGATGGCTTGGTGAATGACTGACGCTCACGTAACTGAAGCAAAACTTTGCTCTTTTCAAACTTTTTCTTGTACTTTTTGAGCGCTTTGTCAATGTTTTCACAATCTTTAGAATCAATAATAAGCATATATACCCCCTTGATAATTTTGAGGCGCAAATATAAGCAGCTCTTCTCAATCGGCAAAACTTAAATTCTGCTTTTACTCAAAGCAGGTAACTTTGTGTCATGTTTACAGGAATAATTGAAGCGTTGGGCATTATTACAGCCATTGAACAGCAAGGAAGTAACCGTACCTTTTGGATTCAATCACCCATTTCTCATGAGTTAAAACCAGACCAAAGCGTGAGCCACGAAGGTATATGCTTAACCGTAGAGGAAGTAAATGACAACAGGCACCGGGTTACAGCTATTGAGGAAACACTACTCAAAACAAATGCCGGCCAATGGGAAACAGGTAAAGAAATCAACCTGGAACGTTGTCTTCTACTTTCTGACCGTTTAGACGGACATCTGGTGCAGGGCCATGTAGATACGCAGGCAACCTGCATAAATGTTATTCAAAAACAAGGCAGTTGGGAATTTGAATTTGAATTAGTGGCGAATCCTGAATTTGAATGCCTGATTGTGGAAAAAGGCTCTATTAGCCTTAACGGTACCAGTCTTACACTATTCAATGTTCGCCGCAATTACTTTACAGTAGCCATCATCCCTTATACTTATGAACATACTACCATAAAACACGTAAATAAAGGTGCTGTTGTAAATATAGAATTTGACATCATTGGCAAGTATGTATTGAGGGGCCAACAACTACTCAAATAGACGTAAAAATACGCAGAAAAAAATCACCAATAACCCCCCTATTTGAGAATGGAAGCCTGTAGTATATTGCAGGTTCAAAGGAAAGCACAGGCTAACCCTTAATGAAAGCAACATGGCAGAAATTTCCATTATCGTACCCGTTTATAATGAAGCAGAGTTTATTCTGCCGTTTTACTATGAGCTTAAAAAACACACACCAAAGGAAATAGAATTAATTTGGGTTGATGACGGCAGTACAGACAGTACACTTGCTGAAATAGAGCAACTTATTAATCAAGACAGCCGCATTCGCTGTATTTCTCTTACACGGAATTTTGGACAAAAAGCTGCGATTTCAGCAGGTATT
>CAYPBV010000007.1:2952-24923 GCA_964409025.1 uncultured Chitinophagaceae bacterium
TTTGCGCTTGCACCAACCATCATACTTATGAGCGGCAATCTAAAACATCCCCCATCACTCATTCCTAAATTACTTAGAGGGCTGGATGAAGGTCATGAAATTGTAAATGCTCATATTAACAATCATGCAAAAACACTTCCGGGCCAGAGACAAATACTTAACGGATATTACAAACTCCTGGATGTACTGGCGCCATCAAGAAACGATAATGACATAACAATTTTCAGAGCGTTTAATGATAAGGTATCAGAAGGCATAAGACAATTGAAGGAAAGAAATTTATTTTTAAGCAATTTTTTTAATTGGTCCGGATACAACACTGTTACCACAGAATATTTTTGCGCAAAGTGTAGCAAGAAAGAGAAAAAATATTCAATTGAACACTTAAAACGTGAAACAATACTTGCGATCAGGAATTTGAGTCCTAAAACATACAAAAGTCTTTTTGCTGTAGGCACCTTGCTCACATGCATATCAGCATATGCAATGATACTTATGTTGCAACAAAAAGTTGAGCCATCTTTAGCTGATGTTTCAGGAATCGGAGTATTATTAGCCAGTTCAGCTTATTTACTGGTAAAAAGCAGGATTCAGTTGGCACAATCACAACAGACCAGTTCTTCAGTAACAACTCCAAAATACCTGATAAAAGATATAATAGAACAAGATCATAGTTATTACAAATTAAGTCATGAATTATTTAAGCAATAAACTTTAAGATATTCTAAATAAAAAATGCAGTTCAAATGAACTGCATTTTTATTTTATTAATCTTACTTAGCTGCTACCTCATTAAATACATTTTGCCATAACCCCGGTTAAAGTATTGATCCGTTCTGTCGCCTGATGCCTTATATTGCTCAAGGCTTTGCCCGTTGAGATTGGTTATTACACGATATAGATATATACCATTAGCCAGTTTATTTCCAAACTGGTCAGTTCCATCCCACTTATACTCAGTTATATTTCGTCCGATTCTTATGGGCCCAAGCTCCTCCTTTGTTATTTCACGTATTACTTTACCGGTAACTGTAAGAATTTGAATTCTTATGTTTTGCGGAACCTGAGAGCCGGTTAATGTAAATACAAATGCCGTAGAAGAAGTAAATGGATTTGGATAATTAAGCAGGTTCGAAATCATTGGCTTATTAATAACCTGAAAAGCTACATTATAATCCAACTCACCTGCTTTATTACCACTTCTGTCGTTGCCGGTAACCATCAATTCATAATCTCCATCAACCAAAAAGTTTGGGTATAAATCAACGGTAGCTGTGTTTTCACCATTATTAAGTGAAGATGGAGAAAATCTGGCTGAATCAGTACCTAATTTATATTCACGTATAACAGATGGAGTGCCGGGATATTTTACTCTGATTTTTAATCCGGCGGTATCATTTAAAGCCAGAAATCTGCTATCATCTTTGAGTTTTACCAATATATGTGGTTTTGATGATACAATATCCCTGTTAAGAATGTGCACACCATCAAATGTAACATCAAGCCATGGATTGGTTTTATCACTCTTCACATAAAAATATTTATACATAAAGTTATTGAAGAGGTATTGCTCAGGCTGGTCATTATCAGGATTTACCATCAGGTATAACAAGTTCTGACCTTCAAGATTTTTTGTATCAATGTCATAGGACACTACAATAGAATCTCCGGCCAAAAGTGGCTTTTTCTTAGGCAAGATTATTTCAGAAGGAACAAAATTCTTATCAGTTAAAACAAGTTTTAATTTAAGACTGTCAAATGCTGTTTCACTGATATTTCTGAATGCTACTGAAAATTTCAATGTTTCTCCAAGTTCTACAGTATCCTTACCTATGAGCCTTACATTAGGAGCAATTGCACCTTCAGGATAAGGGCTGCCTGTTAAACGCCAGTATTGCAGCTGATAAGGAGTTAAGCTCTTTTCATCAGCACAATACATACGCATTTTCAAGTAAGGAAACACACTTGAGTTTACAAATGCAAGGGATGTATCTTTTGCATTTCTGATAGTTGCCAGTTTAAATTCAGAACCGGTTACAGTTTTACCATATAGTTCAAAATACAAGGTATCATTTGGCTGCTGCCCACCAGTAAATGCTCCGTCCCATGAAAAGTTTTTCCATTCTTTTGAAGGTCCCATCCAAGGAGATTCTACATATCCCTGAAATAATTTGGCCGGTACATCAATTTGAACATCGATGTAATCATTTTCATTTTCACCAATGAACTGCCGGATAAATTCAGGATTTCCTTTTTCATAAACAAATGCAAATGGAACATTCTTTGTGAATTTATTTATATCAGATAAACCATTATTAATGAATGTATGATAAATACTCTTTCCGGCTCCATAAATTGATGTATCTGCCTGCCAATGACTTATAAAGGCATCATTTGGCCCCACAAATCCACCGCCCTGCCCTGTTCCCTGGTTTATAATTAACACAATAGAACCGTTTGGTATAGAGTCTTCCAGAAATATCCGTGCATTGTTTCTGGAAGCTGCATCATACATAAGATACTCAAAATAATATCTTGGTCTGCCCAAACAACCCGGATTCATACTTCCATATCTTCCACCAATAGGATTAAGCCAGGCTTTCAATGTTTTTGGTTCAAAAACATAGATCGAAAACACATTAAAAAAGCATCTCCATTTATCCACTACTTCCAGGTCAAGGAATACAAAATTTGTATTGGAGTTAAAGTAAGGGAACAAACCGGTTTTTATACTAAGCTTACGGTTAACAGTTTTGAAATCAAAGAGCCTGCTTGTGCTGTCAAGAATTATATCAGAATAATTATTTTTATTAAACTGGAAGAAATGCGATTGATTGTATCCTGTATCCGTTGTATTTCTGTAAACAAAGCTGCTGTTGTTCCAAATTACGGGAGAATTCACATCAGGCTTCATTCCTACTCTCCAGTAATAAACTGTATTATTAAGAAAATTAATACCTGATGGCTTAAATGAAATCGAACCTCCGGTTGAGGTAACTGAATCGGATTTTAAAAGCGTTGAGTTATACTTTTGAGTTGTATCAATTTGAAAATAATACTTACGTGTACTTCCTAAAGGATTGGCAGTTGAAGCATAGTAGGTAATATTCTGTTTATTAACAATTCCGAAATTGTATGGATATGCAGGGCGTATTTCATCTTCATAGATGAAGAACTCCTTTGTTATAACATTGTTTGTTTCGCATAATTCATCTACTGTATTTTCACGGTCAAGTGTTACAATTATTTTATTTAATCCCTTATCTCTCAATGCATCAATGGGAAAATCAATTACAAGTGAATCATTATTGGGGATGTATGCATGTTTCTCATTATACACCAATTCTCTTATGCCGGAAGGAAATTCCCTTTCTACTTCAATCCGCACAGAATCGGTTGTAGCTTTACCTGAATTAACAATACGAATATTTGCAGAGAATTTATTTTCTGCAATTGAAATAAACTGCGGATCAACTTTGATATATGACTGTTTAATTGCATAATCAGGCTTATCCCTGTTATAAAAGGTTATTGCGGGGTCTCCATGCAACGTAATCTGTTCTACATGCATGCGTACATAAAAGTCATAAATAGAATATCGATGAATGAGTGTATCAATTACACTATTCAGTAAATGACCTATTGGTTTGCCATAATTACGAAGAGAAAATTCCTCATAAAATTGAGTAGTATATAAATTCAGATACTGCACAATACCCAGAGAGGTACTGGCTACAAATACAACGGCTCCTTTATCGGGCGATGAAAGTAAATATTTTTCAGAAAGCGTATAACTTCCGTTAAACCGCATAGAATCTGCCAGAAATAAATTACCGGCGTTACATCCATTTACAAAAAAGATGGGGTACTTACCGGTAAACGGATAATTTTCCGGATTATCAAGGTTAAATTCCAGCGTATTTGCCGATGAGTGACCGAAATATGTAAGTAAAGAAAAACCACTTTTGAAATAATCATTAACCAATGTACCTGATAATGTTTGAATTGTTGTTAAGGGAGATTTTTGTAACTGGTCTGTACTTGCTCCATAAGAAGTGTCTTTAACAACTCTTCTATACTCAGAAAGATGGTATTGAATTTGTTCTCCCAGAAAGTCTGTTGCACCGCCAATATGGAGTACTTTTTTCTTCCACATTTCGTCATCAGGATCACAGGAATGTGCAGAGCGTTGCCATGTATCGTAGGCCTTCAATTTTTGCAGGTACTCTCCTACTTCTTTTCCATTAATAACATTTAAACGACCAATCGCAATTTTGGGAACCACATCGCCCTCATCTGCAGCCAATGTCATATCCGAAGCAGGTACGCCCCATGATGGTATCAGATTCATTCGATTTATTGCCGGCCTGTTTTCAATACTGCGTGACAATTGCGAAGTAACACCTTTACCAATAAGTAGGGTGAACTTGGGGCTTGTATTGAATTGTGTTCTGGCATAACGCAGAAAGTTTCTTACAGCAAGAGGATTAAATTTAATACCCCATCCAAACTGATCAATTAATTCATTAATATCATACACTTTAACGTTATACCCTCCTCCACTGGTACTTGCCCTGTACAGGCTGTATTCGTTTACCTGGTTTACGCCATTATTATCAAAATAAACTTGTGGATGACTAATGATAAGATAATTGCCTTGATTGGACTGTAAAGAATAATCTCTGAAATTTCTTGAAGAAAATGATGAAACAGCACGAATAGCGGCTGCATCTGCCGATACCAGTACCAATTCTCTTTCAACTGCTGAAGGAGGTAACACTACCCTAAACTGACCACCACCAAGATCCTGTGCACTAATCCGAAGATTGTTTGTTAAGTCAAACAAAATGGGAGCTACAGTACCGGCATTAAAGTTACTAATCACTAAATTATTACCCAATGCATTTGCCGGCAGCTTAAATCTGAAATTAGAAGACCCTCCAAAATTATATTGCCTGGGATAAGTTAATTCAAATGTACCAATTACAATTCTGTCTGTTGGCTCTGCTGATGTTGTACGGAATTGGATAGCAGCTGTATTTGAACTGATTAATGATAGAGGGAAACTCGTTGATTCCTTTACATAATTGAAATAATTCATCTCTTTACTTGATACAGGTGTTCCATTAACGCTTACACTAACGGAACGGGTATTTAATGCACGCCCTGCAGAACTGAAATACAATACAGGATCTTGACCACCGGGAGCAACAAATAAATTAGAAACAGTAGTTGTTAATGGGTTGGCAGGTCTAAATTCACCTGTGGTATATCCTTCACCAACGTCATAGGATGAGGAATAAACATAATCACCCACTACAGCAGCAAAACCCTGATTATAAAAATTACGATACCCGTTCTTAATGGTATGGGTAAAAGATGTTTCAACAGGTAATGAGGATGAAAGGTTGTTTGCAGTTTCAATTATTCGTTTGTTAGGGGAAGAAGTATTTACTGTTAAAAACCAAGTAACAGAATCAGTAAACAGACTTATCTGCGGATTGAGTTGTGTTTGGGGATCGAGATACAATCTCTTTTCCCATTCTCCATCATTAATATCACTCCAAAACTCTATAAACCCATTTGCAGGAAGTACCCCCGCCGGAGATGAAGTATAAATAGCAACTTCCGCACCATTTTTCCATAACTGAAAATGTGCAGCATTTACATTTCCTAAACCTGCAGCGGCTAATTGTGATTGTGGGATTCTGAAAATACCTGAGCCCCCTGTTCGGAATTTGTAATAGGTTTTGCTGAAATCAATCCACTCATTCATATAGCTTTGTGCCTGCACAATTTGTGATGAAATGAGTAAGATTGCAATGAAGCGTATAATTCGTTTCATGTTCTTCAATGTTTAATTCTTTTTAGCTTTATTATTCACAAGGTCGAGACGTAAAGAAATGATATGTGTAAACAACGGATTTGATTGGTTGGCAAGATTGGTAAATGCATAATCTATATAAAACGACCCACCCAGCTTAAATCCTGCCCCTGCTGCGGGTTGATAAATCCATACTTTTTTTCTGTTAAGCGTATCACCATCAGCAAATGTTCTCTGGAAATTATAAATACCTCCTCTTACAAAAAAAACATCTTTCAGATTTAGCTCTGCACCAATTCTGGGATCTCCATTTATTGCATCAGAACTGATGAGTGTATTTCTTCTTCCGTCAAATGTAAGGTCCAGATTTGCTTCAGCTTTAAGCTTTATGCCTTTTCCTAATCTGAAATCATAAGAACCCCCAATTATTAAACGGGGTGCAGTAAGTTCGGTTGATTTAACGGGTATTTCATTATTGGTTAAAAACAATACTTCTTTTTCACGCTCAGTAAACGAAAAACTCCAGCTATTGAATGTGGTGGTAATATCTCTTGCCGAGGCCCCCAGTGCCCAGTTTTTACCCTGCATTTGAATACCTGCATCCAGTCCAAAACCCCATGAATTGGCAAAACTACCTACCACACGGCGAATCACTTTTGCATTTACACCCACACTGATTGTTTTATTTTCAGTTTCTTTTATCTTTTGGGCCACTGATAAAAGAAAAGCCCAATCTGCACTGCTAAAGCTTCTGATATTGGCATAGTTCACATTTCCATCGGGCTCTATTAAATACAATGTGTTAGGAATATCATCTACTGCAAATCTTAAAACTGATATACCCACAGTACGCTTGTTATTGGCTGTAGGAATGGCTAAACTGCCAAAATCATATTTGCCAATACCGGCAAAATACTCAGCATGCATTAATGAGAGTGATGGACTGTTTTTTACATGTGCTAAACCAGCGGGATTCCAGTAACCTGCGGTAGCATCATTAACAGAAGCTACCTGGGCACCGCCCATTCCCAAACCACGGGCACCAGCGCCAATATTTAAAAACTCATTTGAATAGATTCTTATCTGGCTAAATGCAGAAAGGCACACCAGGGTAAGGGAAACGGATAAAATTATGGATCGGGTAATCATCCAGTCAGTTTTCAGATAAACAATTAGTTGTTTAGATGCTGCAATCATAGTGTTTGCTGCTTACAGGCAAACAAATGTAATTACAAAAGCGGCCAAATTCAAGTTTTGTTGAAGCATCTACCTTTGCCGAAACGCACATTTACAAGGTTTATTGCCCTGTTTTTCTTAACAATAGAAGCACTGTCCTACTTTTGCCGAAATTTCACCTTAAAATCATGAATTTAATCGAAGAATTAAGCTGGAGAGGCATGATACAGGACATTATGCCAGGCACGGAAGAACAGTTAAAAAAAGAAATGACTTCGGCCTACATAGGTTTTGACCCTACAGCGGAGAGCCTGCATATTGGCAGCTTAGTGCCTATTTTACTGCTGGTACACCTGCAAAGAGCCGGACATAAACCGTATGCACTTGTGGGAGGTGCCACAGGTATGGTGGGCGACCCCAGCGGTAAAAGTGAAGAACGGAATTTGCTGAGCGAAGATGTACTTCAAAAAAATCTTTCAGGTGTAAAAGCCCAATTGGAAAAATACCTGGATTTTGACGCCTCTAAACCCAATGCGGCGGTTATGGTGAATAATTATGACTGGTTTAAAGATATGGGCTTTCTGGGTTTTATCCGTGATGTGGGTAAACACATTACCGTAAACTACATGATGGCTAAAGAAAGTGTAAAAAAACGATTGGAAGGTGAAACGGGAATGAGTTTTACAGAATTTACGTATCAGCTTGTTCAGGGGTATGATTTTTATTGGCTTTACACTAACAGAAATTGTAAACTTCAAATGGGTGGGAGCGATCAATGGGGTAATATTACCACTGGTACAGAATTGATTCGCCGCAAGGCAGGCGGTGAGGCATTTGCCTTTACGTGTCCGCTTATTAAAAAAGCAGATGGTGGTAAGTTTGGCAAAACAGAAAAAGGAAATGTATGGCTGGATGCCACTAAAACATCCCCCTATCAGTTTTATCAGTTCTGGCTGAATGCGAGCGATACTGATGCTGAAGGATGGATTAAAATTTTTACACTGCTGTCTAAAGAGGAAACGCTTGGTTTAATTGATACACATAAAACGGACCCTTCTAAACGAATTCTTCAAAAACGCTTAGCTGAAGAAGTAACAAAGTTTATTCATGGTGAAGAAGCATTAAAAGAAGCAATTGCTACTACTGAAAAATTATTTACCCATCAAACTGCCCCTGCTGAAAGCTTAAGTGCCGAAGATTTGGAAAGCATGGAAGGTGTTGTTAGCATATCTTATAGTGCCCATAAAATTTCAGCAGGTACAGATGTTGTTTCTTTTCTTGCAGAAGCAGGCATTTTTCCAAGCAAGGGTGAGGCAAGGAAAATGGTACAGGGCGGTGGGGTGAGTATCAATCGTAAAAAAGTGGAAAGCATTGAACTAAATATTGATGCTTCTTTATTACTGCATGGAAAATATTTGCTGGTACAAAAAGGAAAAAAACATTATTACCTGGTACGTGTAATGTAGCGGCGGCAAACTGAGTTGCGTGCCGAAATGACTATTCTACAATAACTTTTTTTGGTATCAAAGCACCTTCACTTACTTCCATCAAAAACTTACGTTCATTTACAATGTAACCATTACCTTTTTCGCAAAAATGAACCAGCAGATTTTCTACGCTCACCGGATTGCCATCCGGTATATCAGCAATATTGGAATGAAGAATATTATGCCCGTCAATAATAATGACCAATCCGCTGCCAATGGCTTCCATCTTATTACCTTCTGTAATTAACATACCAGTATCTTCTCCCAAACCAATGCCAATTAACCCCGGATGCGTGGCAACGGCCTGAGCAAGACGAACAAAACGACCACGTTTTTCAAAATGCGAATCAATGATAACAGAATTTACAAAACCTAAACCGGAGGTCATCTTTACTTCACCTTTTAAATGCGCCTTTGCAGCATTGCCTTCATAAATCATGGTTTGGCTCATGGCCATAGCACCTGCACTGGTGCCGGCTATTAAAAATTGCTCGTTTTGATAACGTTCCTTGAGGATACGCAAAAACTCAGTACCACCATCAGTAACACTTAACCTTAATTGGTTACCGCCGCTGAACATTACGGCATCACACGCACGTATGCGTTCCAGATATTCTTTGTTGAAAGTATCCTGCCGATTACGGATATGTAATAACCCGATATTAGTACAACCAATTTTTCCAAAGGCATTGAGATAATTATCACCTACTTCATAAGGAATGGTGGAGGCTGTAGTTATTACTTCAATGCGTGCATTGATGCCTCCTGCTTCTTCAACCACCCGGCGAAGAATACCAAGTTCAAAAAAGTTGAGATTATTTCTGTGAATTTCTCCCGCCTCAAGGTCGGTGCCTTTATCTTCTGCCCCGCCAATAGCGATGAGTTTTCCTTTGGGATACTGCAAAGCAAGTGATTTATGATTCAATGCAAAAATAAGGGAAAGCAGCCTCATACCTTGTTTCTCCACGGGCGAAAGATATCAATCCACAGCACTTACTTTTTATTATGTTATTTACACAGCAATTGCATTGAAATTTAACCGCATTTGCATAAAGAATTGAGGTGTTGAAATAAATTGAAAAGCAGAAAAAGTATTGCATTCTTTGCTTTGGGTGTGCAGAAAACCGGGAAATGCGGGATATAAATTATTGTACTGCAGGAGTTACGCTAAAGCAGTGATGCGTTACGCAACGCCCATACAGCTGATTGTAACAGTGATGCCGATTATATAAAAATTCCTCTTTGCAAATGCCATGGTATATGAATAAAAAAACTATCTTCCAAGCCTAACAGTTTTTCTATGCAAATTCTTGAACTGAAAGTATTACGTGGCCCCAACTACTGGAGCATTCGCCGGCCCAAACTTATTCAAATGAAACTGGATCTTGAAGAGTTGGAAGAAAGGCCAACCAATCACATTCACGGCTTCAGAGAACGATTGGAGAAAATGTTTCCGAGTATTTATAGCCATCGGTGCAGTGTAGGCGAACCCGGCGGTTTTTTTCAGCGAGTAGAAGAAGGTACATGGATGGGTCATGTTATTGAACACATTGCACTGGAATTACAGACACTTGCAGGCATGAATACAGGTTTTGGCCGCACCCGAACACCGGAAGGTGAAAAGCCGGGTGTGTATTATGTGGTGTTCAGCTATATGGAAGAGGATGCGGGTGTATATGCAGCACGTGCAAGTGTACGTATTGCACAGGCCCTGGTGGATGCTGTTGATTATGATTTAAACGAAGACATTCAAAAATTAAGAGAGATACGTGAAGACACAAGGCTGGGCCCATCAACAGGGTGTATTGTGGATGAAGCTGCCAAACGTGGTATTCCTTACATACGATTAAACAAACAAAGTTTGGTACAACTTGGTTATGGTGTGAATCAAAAACGTATTCGTGCCACCATTGCATCTACTACTTCTAACATAGCCGTTGATATTGCCTGCGATAAAGAAGAAACAAAACTGTTATTAGAAGCTGCTGAAATTCCTGTACCAAGAGGAACCGTAATTAGAACTGAAGCAGGATTGGAAGAAGCAATTGCCAAATTTGGTTACCCATTGGTGATAAAACCAATTGATGGAAATCATGGCAAAGGCAATACAACAAATATTACAAACAAAGAACAGGCATTAAAAGCATTTGAAGCTGCAAAAGCTTACAGCAGAAGTGTAATTGTGGAACGTTTTATAACAGGTTTTGATTTTCGTTGCCTCGTAATCAACAACAAATTTATATGTGCAGCATTACGCACACCTGCAAGTGTAGTGGGTGATGGCGAACATAATTTGCAATGGCTGGTGGATGAAACCAATAAAGACCCACGCCGTGGTTACGGTCATGAAAAAGTATTGACACAAATAACCATTGATCAGTTTACACAAAAAATGCTGGATGATGCAGGTATAACCATGGAATACATTCCCAAAAAAGGAGAACGTGTTTTATTAAAACCTACTGCCAATCTTTCAACAGGTGGCACCAGTACAGATGTTACAGATGAAGTACATCCTGCCAACGTGTTTATGTTTGAACGTATTGCCCGCATCATCGGCTTGGATATTTGTGGTATTGATGTTATGGCAACAGATTTACGTACACCTGTTTCTGAAAACGGCGGTGCCATTCTGGAAGTAAATGCAGCACCCGGCTTCAGGATGCATATTGAACCTGCTGAAGGTTTGCCACGCAATGTAGCAGAGCCTGTTGTTGATATGCTCTTCCCTAAAGGAAGTGCAGGACGTATACCCATTATATCAATAACCGGTACAAATGGTAAAACAACAACTACAAGGCTAACAGCACACATTGCAAAAAGCGCAGGCAAAAAAGTGGGTTATACCACAAGTGATGGGGTATACATTCAAAATCAATTGATGATGCGGGGTGATTGTACAGGACCTGTATCATCTCAGTTTGTATTGAAAGATCCTACCGTTGATTTTGCAGTTTTAGAATGCGCTCGTGGCGGTATTTTAAAAGCCGGACTTGCCTTCCAGAATTGTGATGTAGCCGTGGTTACAAACGTAGCAGCCGACCATTTGGGTCTTGGAGGTATTTATACAGTTGAAGCTATGGCCAGAGTTAAAGCGGTTGTGCCTGAAACAGTATTTCCCCATGGCTATGCTGTATTAAATGCAGATGATGAACTGGTTTATAAAATGCGTAAGGATTTAAAATGCAATATTGCCCTGTTCAGCATGGATGAAAACAATCCACGTATTAAAGAACATGCTGCCGAAAATCGATTAAGCTGTGTATTTGAAAACGGGTTTATTACCCTTATGAAAGGTAACTGGAAAATAAGGGTGCTTCCTGCAAAAGAAATACCCATTACCTACGAAGGAAAAGCCGTTCACAACATTAACAACTGCTTACCTGCTGTATTAAGTTCTTATTTATTCCGTGATATAACGATTGAAGACATCAGAACAGGTTTGCAAACATTTATACCGAGTGAAAAATTAACCCCGGGAAGATTGAACTTTTTCCACTTTAAAAATTTTACCATGCTTGCAGATTTTGCACACAACCCGCATGGATTGAATTTGTTGTGTGATTTTGTGAGCAAGCTGGATTTTAAAACCAAGATTGGCGTAATCAGCGGCACAGGCGACAGAAGAGATGATGACATTCGTGAACTGGGTGAAATAAGCGGAAAGCATTTTGACGAAATTATTATACGTTGCGATAAAAACTTGCGTGGCAGAACGGCTGATGAAATTATGGGCTTGCTGGAAGAAGGTATCAGAAAAGTAAATACTACAGTACCCATTATAAAAATTGCCAACGAAAACGAAGCCCTTGAATATATCTATGCACATCCACGTGAGGGAGCTTTATATACAATTATGTGTGATGTTGTGGCTGGCGCCATTGACAAGATTAAAGAGTTGAAAGCAAGGGAAGATGCAGGATAACATCATTCATTAAAAATGAAAATGGTTGATATCGTATCAGCCATTTTTTATTTCAAATACATTTGCTTTTTATGTCCCGTCAAAAAATAATTCTGCTGCTTACTGTGTTCATTGACATGATTTGTTTCAGCATGATTTTTCCGGTACTGCCTTATTTTGTAAAAGAATTACAGCTAAGCGATATAATGGTGGGTATTGCGGCTGCCAGTTTTGCGTTAATGAATTTCCTGTTCTCTCCATATTGGGGCAGTATGAGTGATAGAAAAGGAAGAAGACCGGTTATGCTGCTGAGCATTGCCATCACTTTTGTAGCCAATATCATTCTTGCATTTACCAACAGTCTTTTTTTGTTACTCGCTGCACGAATTATGGCAGGCATCGGCAGTGCTAATATATCTGTTGCACAGGCTTATATGACTGATATTTCAAAACCTGAAGAACGAACCAAAAACCTGGGTATGGTAGGTGCTGTGTTTGGTTTGGGTTTTATCATTGGCCCTGTTGTGGGTGGTTATTTAAAAAGTTTCAGTGGAGAAGGAAGTGTGTTATGGGTGGGCCTGGGTGCTGCTGTATTAAACGCCTTTAATTTAACAGGTGCTTATTTTTCATTAACTGAAAGCAATAAAAATATTGATGCGTCCAATAAAAGGAGTTTAAACCCATTAGAGCAAATCATTCGATGGTTGCAGGCGCCTGTTATTAATCAGCTCATGTGGATTTTCTTTTTGTATGTAACGGCATTCAGTATGATGCAGATAACAAGTGGTTTGCTTTGGAAAGAAAAATATGGATTAAATGAAAAACAAACCAGCTATGTGTTTGCACTCATCGGTATAGTAAGTGCTTTGAGCCAGGGCCTGCTCATTCGCTGGTTTACCAAACACTTTACTGAAAAACAACTCATCATCAGTGGTGCCTTGCTTATGGGTGTTTCGCTGGCTTTGATACCTGTGCCGCCAAAAGAGTTGTTCATTCCGTTTGAATTGATATTAGTAGCGCTGCTTGCGTTTGGCAATGCACTAATTACACCACCGCTTACCAGCTGGATTAGTAAAATTGCTCCCCCTCAAAGTGTAGGCCAGGTAATGGGCGCCAATCAGAGCTTTGCATCATTATCTAGGGTAATTGGCCCGGCATTGGGAGGTTTTTTGTATCCTGTTTGGCATAGTGTACCATTTTTTGTATCAGGTGCAATAATGGTTATTCCGCTTTATCTCATTTGGAGTTTAAAACCGAAAAGTGAAACTTAACTTTCTTAAAAAAACCTTTTGGCACAAAAAATTGATTACCCTATTTTTGCAACCCCGAAAGGGAAACGGATTGCCCGATAGTATAATGGTAGTACGACAGATTTTGGTTCTGTTTGTCTTGGTTCGAATCCAGGTCGGGCAACAAAAACCGCTTCACATGAAGCGGTTTTTTAATTTCAGGAATTATTGAGTTTTTGAATACAAATGGACAAACTGCTTTTCCAATCAGGAATTTCAATATTATATGTTGATTTGATTTTTGATTTGTCCAGCAGTGAATAGTGCGGGCGCTTTGCCGGAGCAGGATAAGCTGAAGTGGGGATTGGATTTACCTTACAGGCACTGCCAATTATGGCTTTAACAGCAAGTGCAAATTCATACCAGCTTATTTTTCCTTCATTGCTGTAATGATAAATACCGCTTTGCCATGTGCCGGAAGCGATAATAGCTAAAATGGCTTTTGCTAAATCTGCAGCATAAGTTGGAGAACCAAATTGATCACTTACAACATTAATCTCATTTCGCTCACGCATTAACCGCAGCATTGTTTTTACAAAGTTGTTTCCAAATTCGGAATAAAGCCATGATGTGCGGATGATTATTGCATCGTTATTTTCTATCATACACAACTGCTCACCCAAAAGCTTGGAGCGGCCATAGGTGTTAATTGGTTCAACCGAATCATCTTCATTGTAAGGTGTTTCACTTTCGCCATTAAAAACATAATCAGTTGATATATGAATCAACTTTGTTTTATATTTTTTACAAACACCGGCAAGATGGCCCACGGCTTCACCATTTACAAGCATGGCCATATCCTGTTCGCTCTCGGCTTTATCTACAGCCGTATAAGCAGCACAGTTGATGCAAAACTGCGGTTTTATACCACTAAAGAAATTTTCAACCAATCCGTAATGATGCAGTTTTAAATCTTCACGTGATGCAAATACAAATTTGAACTGCTTATATGCATCCGCAAAGTGTTTCAGCTCTTTTCCAAGCTGACCATTACTGCCTGTTACAAGTATTATTGGTTGCATCGTATCAATAGAATGAATCGTGCGATAACTGATGAAATGCAGGATTCTTTAAATCCTTTTCCGAAACAATTTCTTTTCCGGGTTCAATTTTCCAGTCTATGTTTAACTCAGGATCATTGTAGAGTAACCCACCTTCACTTTCCCTGTTGTATGCATTATCACACTTATATAACACCTCAGCTTTTTTGCTGAGCACCGAAAATCCATGGGCAAAGCCACGTGGTATTACAAGCGTATTTTTTAGTTCTGCAGTTAACTCCAGCATGTATACTTTTTTGAAAGTGGGTGAGTTACGGCGCAAATCAACAACGGCATCTAAAATGGACCCGCTTATGCAGCGTATCATTTTTGTTTGTGCAAACGCACCCTTTTGAAAATGCAGTCCACGGATAACGCCGTAAAGAGAACTGGATTGATTATCCTGTACCCAGTTGTATGAAATACCTGCAGATTCAAACATATGATGATTATATGCTTCAAAAAAATAGCCCCTCTCATCTCCAAAAACGTTTGGTTCAAACACAATGAGACCGGGAAATTCTGTTTCTATGAAAGGCATGAAAAAATATGATTAAAGAATGTAGATTTACGATTACAGATTTAAAGACCAACTATTAAATTATTATTAGCTGCCGGCAAGCATCACCTTCCTTTATACATATTTTCATAAAAGTGCTGATAATCGCCGCTGGTAACATGTTTCACCCACTCATTGTTAGCAAGATACCAATCAACAGTTTTTTCTAATCCTTCTTCAAACTTAAGTGATGGGCTCCAGCCTAATTCCGTATTAAGTTTGGTTGCATCAATTGCATAGCGGAGATCATGCCCCGGCCTGTCAGTTACATAAGTGATAAGTTTTGCACTTTCTCCGGGTACTCGTCCCAATTTTTTATCCATAATACTGCAAAGCAAATGAACCAAATCAATATTCTTCCATTCATTAAAACCACCTACATTGTAACTTTCACCTAATCTGCCTTTATGAAAAATTACATCAATCGCTCTTGCATGATCTTCTACATACAACCAGTCACGTACGTTTTCACCTTTACCATAAACGGGCAATGGTTTACTGTTTTTGATGTTATTAATCATTAATGGAATTAATTTTTCCGGAAAATGATGTGAACCGTAATTGTTACTGCAATTACTGATAACCACAGGCAATCCATACGTATCATGATAAGCCATTACAAAATGATCAGATGCTGCTTTGGATGCTGAATATGGCGAATGTGGATCATATGGTGTATCTTCTGTAAAAAAACCCGTTTCACCCAATGTACCATACACTTCATCTGTTGATACATGATAAAATAATTTGCCTTCCGGTTTTTCACTCCAGTATTTACGGCAGGTGTTAAGTAAAACTGCTGTACCCAGCACATTAGTTTTTACAAACGCCAGAGGGTCAGCTATACTTCTGTCTACATGACTTTCTGCAGCCAGATGAATTACTGCATCAAAATGATATTGATTGAATAAATCTTCTACACGTTCTGCATCAGTTATATCCATCCGCTCAAAAATATAATTTGGTTTATCCTGAACATCTTTAAGATTTTCGAGATTACCGGCATAAGTTAACGCATCTCCATTTACAATTCTGTAGGCGGGATATTTATTTACAAACAAACGCACAACATGGCTGCCAATAAAACCGGCACCACCTGTAACTAATATTGTTTTGCTGATTGTTTGCATTATAAACTCCAGTATTTTAGAGATGATAATTTGTTTCGGTAAATACCTTTAAGATCCACCAGTAATGCATTACTGTTTGTAAGTGATTTGAAATAATCTTCAGACAGGTGTTTGTATTCATGATGGGGCACAGCCAGTACTATAACATCATAGGTTCTGTTTACCTCACTGCACAATCCGTATCCATATTCATGCAAAAGTTCATCATGTGAAGCGTGCGGATCCATAACATCTACGTGCAGTGAATATCCTTTCAACTCATTTACCAATACAGCAACTTTTGAATTTCTGATATCACTTACATTTTCTTTAAAGGTGGTGCCTTTTACTAGAACACTTGAGGAACCAATATCTTTCCCTGCCTCAATAAGATACTGCACAATTTTTTTTGCAACATGTGCAGGCATATGATCGTTAATTGATCTTCCTGCAAGTATTACCCTTGGATCGTATCCCAGCCTGTTTGCCTTGTAAGTAAGATAATAGGGGTCTACACCAATACAATGGCCACCTACAAGCCCCGGCTGAAACTTCAGAAAGTTCCATTTGGTTCCGGCAGCTTCCAGCACTTCGTAAGTATTAATGTTCATCATATCAAAAATGACAGACAATTCATTCATCAATGCAATATTCAAATCACGCTGTGTGTTTTCAATAATCTTGGCTGCTTCAGCTACTTTAATTGATGAAGCCTTATGCACTCCTGCCTGTACAACTATTTCATAGGTTTTTGCAATTTCATTGGCCGACTCGGTATCACATCCTGATACTACTTTTATAATCTTTGCAAGGGTGTGCTCTTTATCACCCGGGTTAATTCTCTCCGGTGAATAGCCAAGTTTGAAATCAACAATATTTTTTAATCCACTGAATTTTTCAATTACTGGTAAACAATCTTCCTCTGTACAACCGGGATATACTGTTGATTCATATACTACATAATCACCTTTCTTTATTACTTTTCCAATGGTTTCAGATGCTTTCAGAACAGGTACTAAATCCGGTTGATTATTTTCGTCAACTGGTGTAGGTACCGCTACAATAAAAAAAGAGGCCTTTTTCAATACAT
The DNA here is from genome assembly GCA_964409025.1 of uncultured Chitinophagaceae bacterium. Taxonomy (GTDB): domain Bacteria; phylum Bacteroidota; class Bacteroidia; order Chitinophagales; family Chitinophagaceae; genus Lacibacter. The sequence continues at coordinate 20,431 of CAYPBV010000007.1, forward strand.
CTAAAGAATCTGTAAACTCAATGTCACAATCTTCAAAGGCAGCAGCATCCAATTCTTTACTTGGATCAATACTCTTACGCATCAATTCAATACGTTGAGCATTTATATCAAAACCTATAACACTTATTTTTTTGGCAAATTCAAGTGCTATGGGCAAACCCACATACCCCAACCCAATCACTGCCAGCTTCTTTTCCTTTGTAATTAATGATTGATACATGAATAATTTCTGATTGTAAAATTTTGATTGGTGTATTATTATTTCATACTCACAAACTCTTTAGGTAGTTTGCTCCATTCCTCCCTTGGAAGACTTTTGAAATATTCGTAAGTATATTTCAATCCTTCTGCCCTTGCTACCTTAGGCTCCCATCCAAGGATGTTCTTTGCCTTTGTAATATCGGGTTGCCGCTGTTTGGGATCATCTACAGGTAAGGGTTTGTATACAATTTTTTGTGACGTACCTGTGAGCTTTATTACTTCTTCAGCAAACTCTTTAAGGGTTATTTCTGAAGGGTTACCGATATTAACGGGCAAATCATAATCACTCATGAGCAACCTGTAAATACCTTCTACCAAATCATCCACATAACAAAAACTTCTGGTTTGGGAACCATCACCAAATACTGTTAAATCTTCGCCACGTAATGCCTGTCCAATAAAAGCCGGTAAAGCACGGCCATCATTCAAACGCATTCTTGGACCGTAGGTATTAAAAATTCTTATAATTCTTGTTTGTACTCCATGAAAACGGTTATAGGCCATGGTAATACTTTCCATATAGCGCTTGGCTTCATCATACACACCTCGTGGGCCTACGGGGTTTACATTACCCCAATACTCTTCTGTTTGGGGATGTACCAGTGGATCGCCATATACTTCTGAAGTAGATGCAACTAATATTCTGGCTCCTTTAGCCTTAGCTAAACCCAAACAATTATGTGTGCCATGGGCGCCTACCTTTAACGTTTGAATCGGAATCTTTAAATAGTCAATAGGACTTGCAGGAGATGCAAAATGCAATATATAATCCAGCTTGCCCGGTATATGAATAAACTTGGTTACATCATGATGATAAAACTCAAAATGCCCGAGTTGAAACAGGTGTTCAATATTTTTAAGATCGCCTGTAATAAGATTATCCATTGCTAATACATGATAATCCTCTTTTATAAACCGATCGCATAAATGTGAGCCAAGAAAACCGGCAGCGCCTGTTATTAAAATTCGTTTACGTTCCATATTAATTGTTTGTTACAGTAGAGCGTCCCACACTTTCATAATGATAACCCAGTTCTTTCATTTGAGCAGCATCATATACGTTTCGTCCATCAAAGATTACTTTATTTTTCAGTAAGGCATTTATCTTTTCAAATTCAGGTGTACGAAACTCTCCCCATTCCGTTGCAATAATTAACGCATCCGCATTCAGCAAAGCTTCGTATTGCGTTTTTGCAAATTGAATTTTATCACCCACTACCTGTTGTACATTACTCATTGCTTCAGGATCAAAGGCACTTACAGTAGCACCTGCCTCAGTTAACGCTTCAATCATATATAATGCCGGTGCTTCACGAATGTCATCAGTATTAGGCTTAAAAGCCAGGCCCCACAATGCAAAATGCTTTCCTTTTAAGTCCTGTTTAAAATAGGCTTTAATTTTGGGTATAAGAAACAATTTCTGTTCTTCATTTACTTTCATCACCGCATTTAAAATTTCAAAATCATAATGCACCTCATTTGATGATTTTACCAAAGCCTGCACATCTTTAGGAAAACAACTGCCTCCATAACCAATTCCGGGGAATAAAAAACGTTTGCCGATTCGCTCATCACTGCCAATGCCTTTACGCACCATATCAACATCAGCACCTAATTTTTCACACAAGCGGGCTATTTCATTCATGAAAGAGATTTTCACTGCAAGAAAAGAATTGGCTGCGTATTTGGTTAACTCCGCACTTTTTTCATCCATAAAAATAACCGGATTACCACTTCGTACAAAAGGGGCATACAAATCGCTCATTACTTTTTTTGCCCGTTCATTGGTTGTACCTACCACTACTCTGTCGGGCTTCATAAAATCCTCTACTGCTACGCCTTCACGCAAAAATTCAGGATTGCTCACCACTGCAAATTCCCCTTTATAATTTTTGGCAATGGCTGCATGCACTTTATCAGCGGTGCCCACAGGTACTGTGCTTTTGTCAACAATAACTTTATAGTCGGTTAAAATTTTTCCCAGGTCATTTGCCACACCCAGTATATATTTCAAATCTGCACTTCCGTCCTCACCCGGTGGTGTGGGCAATGCTAAAAAAACAATTGTAGCATCCTTAACACCTTCAGCCAGATTAGTGGTAAAGCGCAAACGGCCTTCTTTCAGATTACGAAGAAATATCTTTTCCAGTCCGGGTTCATAAATGGTGATTTGCCCGTTAGAAAGCTTTTCAACTTTAGAGGTATCAATATCAACACATGTAACCTGATTGCCCGTTTCTGCAAAACATGTACCCGTTACTAAACCTACATAACCGGTACCTACTACTGCGATTTTCATTTGGTATTACGTTTTATATTATGATTGTTTTGATAAAAATTCCAACACATGCGATGTAATAAACTGCAACTGATCTTCATCCAGTTCTGTATGCATGGGCAAGGAAATAACTCTGTCCGTTAACCAATCTGTTATCTCCAATTTATACTCATTGCCTCCAAATGCTGCAAACATATTCTGACGATGGGCGGGCACAGGATAATAGATCATAGAAGGAATTTTTTGCTCAGCCAGATACTCATTCAATTTATTACGTACTTCAGCCACATTAGTGTACCCGTCAAGTATTAAAGTGTATTGATGAAATACATGATGACTGTATGGCGCACGATGAGGAGTGGTAATGCGGGGATGATGAGCAAATGCGTTATCGTAATAATCTGCCGCCTTTCTTCTTGCGGCAATGTAATCATCTAATTTTTTCAATTTAATATTGAGTACAGCCGCCTGCACGGTATCTAACCTTGAGTTACAACCTACCATTTCATGATAGTAACGTACTTTTTGTCCGTGATTGGCAATCATCTTTAATTTATCAGCCAGCGCATCATCGTTGGTAAAAATCGCTCCCCCGTCGCCGTAACATCCCAGATTCTTAGACGGGAAAAAAGAAGTACAGCCAATGGTACCGATGGCGCCTGTTTTCTTTTTAGTTCCGTTTGTATACGTAAAGTCAGCTCCTATGGCCTGTGCATTATCCTCAATTACATGTAAACCGTGCTCCGCAGCAATTTTCATTATTTCTTCCATGTTTGCCGTATGACCGTACAAATGCACAGGCACAATGGCTTTTGTTTTGGGAGTAATGGCTTTACGAATAGCCTCCGGTTCTATACAAAATGTTTTTGGGTCTACCTCTACAAACACCGGTTTTAATCGCAACAGTGCCACCACTTCTGTAGTAGCAATGTACGTAAATGAAGGTGTTATCACTTCATCACCCGGCTGCAAATCCAGCGCCATCATGGCTATTTGCAAAGCATCTGTACCATTGGCACAGGGAATGGTATGTTTCACACCAAGATAACTGCACAATGCAGCTGACAGTTCCTGCACCGGCTTGCCGTTAATGAATGCTGAGCTGTTAAGCACATCTAAAACAGCAGCATCTACCTCCTCCTTGATATGCAGGTATTGCTGCTTTAAATCCACCATTTGTATTGGCCTCATAAATTGGCTGTTTAAACGGGGGCGAAAGTACGGCAAAAATGGGGTTTTAAAGATGAAAATTGAAAGCTTTGGAAAGGTTGAAGGGTTATGAAATTATTAGCCCTTTGCCTTTACTTTGCATCCTGTGATTCTTTTCTACAACATATTTCTTAAAATTTACTTTGGCGTTATTAAACTGGCGGGCACATGGAACCCCAAAGCCAGACGATGGGCCAATGGCCGGAAAAACTGGCAGCGTCAACTGCAACAACAGTTCCAACCTCACAAAAACAAGCAAACAGTTTGGATGCATTGTGCTTCATTGGGCGAGTTTGAGCAGGGAAGACCCATTTTGCAAAAAATCAAAACGCAATTTCCTGATTGCAATATTGTAGTAACGTTTTTTTCACCATCGGGTTATGAAATAAGAAAAAATTATACGGGTGCCGATGTGGTGATGTATTTACCGGAAGACTCACAAAAAAATGCAGCTGCCTTTCTCAACATTGTTCAACCTACACTCGCCATTTTTGTGAAATATGAATTTTGGCATTACTACCTCTCGGAGCTTAACAAACAAAAAATTGAAACAATTTTAGTGTCAGGTATTTTCAGGAACTCGCAACCCTTTTTTAAATGGTGGGGCGGTTTTCATAAAAATATGCTGCTCAACTTTTCACGTCTATTTGTACAAAATCAATCATCAGCCTCATTACTTGCATCCATCAACATTCAAAAGAATGTAACCGTATGCGGCGATACAAGATTTGACCGTGTATTGGAA
>CAYPBV010000007.1:24933-37634 GCA_964409025.1 uncultured Chitinophagaceae bacterium
AACCGCTGAGCAGTGGCAACCCATAGCTGCGATTGAATCATTTATACAACCCCATAAAAAAATATTGGTGGCAGGAAGCACATGGAAAAAAGATGAGCAACTGCTTGCACCATGGCTGGAACAACATAAAAACGATTGGCAACTTATTATTGCCCCTCATGAAGTTGATGATGAACATATACAACAATTGCAACAGTGCTTTAGTAACGCAATACTGTTTTCTCAACTTACCACTAATGACTTAATATTATCTGCTTACGACTGCCTTCTCATCAACTCCATTGGACAGCTATCTAAATTATACAAGTATGCTACGGTTTGTTATGTAGGCGGGGGATTTAATAAAAGCGGACATCATAATATTTTAGAAGCGGCAGTTTATGGTAAGGCGGTAATTACGGGACCCAACTTTCAAAAGTTTAAAGAAAGCGTTGATTTGAAAAGCTACGGGGGAAGTTTTACTGTGAGCCATGCAGATGCATTTGCTCAAACAATAAAAGAAATCAATTTTGAAACATCAGGGAAAATTGCAGCAGCCTATGTACAACAGCAATCTGGTGCTACTCAGGCTATCATGAATTATATTCAGGAAAAACGTCTTCTTACCAACGCATAAAAATCTTTTGCCGCCTGTCTGTTATCATCCCAGCCGAGTTTGATTTTTAACTCACGCTCCATCCAGTACTGAGCTTCAGGATAAATAGAAAAATTATTGATGGTTTTAATACTGCGTTCATACATGGCTTCATCCCCACGAAAGAGTTCATTGATGAATACAAACCGATCATTGATACCAATGGCTTTTTTCAAATCCTTTACACCTTCAACTTCACTTAATTTATGTGCTACTTCTTTCGTTTCCTGTTTGAGTAAATCGTTGAGTGATGGTGCTTCCGGGCCGGCGGCTTCATTAATTTCTCTGGATACTTTGGCAGGCTCTTTATAATTGGGCTGGTGAATAAGTGTAGGAATTTCGGGCTCATCATCAAACAAAAGCGCAGGTTTAGAAGGGGTCTGCTTTGCCTGCGCCTCAATCTTTTTGGCAAACGCTGCTTTTTGCCGGATTTCTTCCAGTTCTGCCTCCACTTCTTCTTCATTTATCTGTAATACTTCCAGCACTTTTTCCATCTGCTCTTCTTTTACAGGAACAGGTGTTACGGCCATTTGTACAGATGCTGATGAAAGTGGTTCAATTGTTCGGGCAGCAGGTAATACTACAGCTACTTTTTGAGTGCCCAATGATGCAGGTTGATGAGATTGCAGCAATTGCAACTCTGCCTGCAGCATATTGGTGAGTACCAGTAACTGTGCAGGTTGCGCATTGTTGTTTACTGCCCGTTGTAATTGTTCAATGATAGAAGCAATACGTTCCATGAATAGTCCTTACTTTTGGCGGTATTGGAATTTTGAGCGTAAGTTACAAACAGTTTATCATAAAAAAATACGAATGTTTATTGAACCTAATATACGGGGTGATAAAAGAGGATGGATAGAAGTGATATGTGGCTCCATGTTCAGCGGCAAAACCGAAGAACTGATTCGCCGTTTAAAACGTGCCCGTATTGCCAACTTAAAAATAGAGATTTTTAAGCCGGCAGTTGATGTACGTTATGATGAAGTAAAAATTGTGAGTCATGATGAACGTGCCATACAGTCAACTCCTGTTGACAACTCTCAGAAAATATTATTGATGATTGGTGATATAGATGTAGTAGGTGTGGATGAAGCACAATTTTTTGATGAAGGTATTACTGAAGTATGTGAAAAACTGGCACTCCGTGGAATTCGTGTTATAGTGGCCGGATTGGATATGGATTATAAAACACAACCTTTTGGCCAGATGCCCAACTTACTCGCTGTGGCTGATTATATAACCAAGCTCCATGCTATTTGTGTGGTGTGCGGCAATATTGCCAATTACAGCTATCGGAAAAGTGCGGATGCCGGGCAGGTGTTATTAGGCGAAAAAGACGTGTATGAGCCAAGGTGCAGGCATTGTTATTATCAATGAAGAAAAAACAAAGAAACAAGTACCGGGAGAAAAATTAAAAACAACATTCCATGTTTGAATTTTTTACACTGATAGACTTTACAACCCTTTAACTTTTAACCTTGCTCTCCACTCAAAAAATATTCGCTCTCTTTAAAAAAGATATGATGCTCGAAGTGCGGCAGCAATACACTTTCTATGGCATACTGCTGTACATCGCCTGTATTGTGTATGTGTTGTTTCTCTCTATCAATGAACCTGATGCCGAAACATGGAATGCGTTATTTTGGGTGAACATGCTCTTCATCAGCATCAATGCAGTAGCCAAAAGTTTTTTGCAGGAAAGCAGAGGCAAGATGCTCTACTACTATTCTATTACAGGTGCCAGAGAATTTATCATAGCTAAACTGCTGTACAATATTGTATTTATGCTGGTGATGAGTTTACTCAGTTTGTTCACCTTCAGTTTTTTTCTGGGTGCACCTTATTTAGATGGATTTCTTTTTCTGGGCATTACCATGCTGGGCGGCATCAGTATGTGTCTGGTATTTACCTTGATGGCAGCTATAGCCTCCAGAGCCAATCAAAATGCAGCCATCATGGTCATCATGGGCTTTCCGGTTATTATTCCGCAATTAATGTTACTCATCCGTCTTTCAAAATCAGCATTTGGCGAAGTATTTAAAGAAGGCGTTGTAGTGCAAATGAGTTTATTGCTGGGCGGTTTGGATATTCTGGTTATTGCTTTGTGTATGATTTTGTTCCCCTTTTTGTGGAAAGATTAGGTACTGCAAAAATGAAGCCCACCCCTTCTCACCCCTCGGCTGCCTGCCGGCAAGGGCAGGTCTTAGGGATGTAACTTTTCTCAATTCGTCTTTTCCTATCCAATGCTATGATAATTTCACCCATCATTCATTTTTGTTTCATACCAATCCCTGTATCTTTGCGCCACTTTAAATAACGCAGTGTGACATTCGTTGCGCCTGTGTTTTGAACGAAAGCATATATGCACAAATCCTGGTGGAAGATATTGGCGGTTGTTCTTTTAGTTTATACCATCGTTGGTGGTTTTTTAATGGATGTGCCCCGCCTGTTTATTCTTAATGAGTCTATCCGTAATCTTTATTTTCATGTATGCATGTGGTTTGCCATGATGATTTTGTTTGGCATCAGTCTCGTGCACAGCATTAATTACCTGCGTCATCAGAAATACAAAGACGACATCAATGCCTCAACATATGCGGGCTCGGGATTGATTTTCGGATTTTTAGGTTATGCTACAGGTGCTATCTGGGCAAATTATACCTGGGTTACTGATCAGGGACAATCACTCACTAATATTTTAAAAGAACCTAAATTGCTGGGAGCAGGTATAGCCATACTTATTTATTGTGCTTATTTTGTATTGCGTGGCAGTTTTACAGATTTAGACAAGCGTGCAAGAGTTACTGCCGTGTACAACATCTTTGCCTTTGTGATGTTATTTCCAACCATCTGGATTATTCCGAGACTGGTGGGCAGTTTGCACCCCGGTGCGCCCGGCAGCGATAGCGGTAATCCTGCTTTGAACTTCAATGATATTGACAGCCGCTTGCGCATGGTATTTTATCCTGCCATTATTGGTTGGACATTACTGGGCGTTTGGATTACCACTTTGAAAATCAGAATTGCGTTGATAAAAGATAAAGCTTTATTGTAATGAAGAAACTATTCACACTGATATTGCTGTTAATGATCACAGCAAATTCATTTGCTCAAACGGAGCAACCTGAAATGGCGGATGCTATGCGCAGCAGTGGCAAAATTTATGTGGTAGTGGCTGTTTGCTTATTGATTTTATTTGGTTTGGTATTTTACGTGTTTACGATTGACCGCAAACTCACCAAACTTGAACAACAGAAGGATTGATTTCTATTGCTATATTAAAAACTAAAAACGATTGTTATGTCAGCTACTTACAGCTTTTTTGGCGCCGTTGAAAAAAGTTTCGATAAGGCCGCCGCATTTACAAAATGGGATAAAGGTATCCTAAGCCAGATAAGAGAGTGCAACAGTGTGTACCAAATGCGCTTTCCTGTAAAAATGGATGATGGCCGCATTGAAGTAATTGAAGCGTATCGTGTGCAACACTCACACCACAAAGCACCTTGTAAAGGAGGTATCCGTTTTTCAATGGAAGTAAACCAGGATGAAGTGATGGCTCTGGCAGCATTGATGACATATAAATGTGCAATTGTTAACGTTCCTTTTGGTGGCGGTAAAGGTGGAATTAAAATTGATCCACGTAAACACAGTGCCTATGAATTAGAAAAAGTAACCCGTCGTTATACAGCTGAATTGGTACGCAAAAATTTCATTGGCCCCGGCACAGATGTTCCTGCTCCTGATTACGGAACAGGTGAACGTGAAATGGCATGGATTGTTGATACCTATGCTTCCTTAAAACCGGGTGAACTTGATGCGGCAGGTTGCGTAACAGGTAAACCTGTTACACAAGGTGGTGTACGTGGCCGCAGAGAAGCGACTGGTTTGGGAGTGTTCTACGGCATTCGTGAAGTATGTAATATGCCCGATGTAATGAGCAAGCTGGGATTAACTACAGGTGTGGAAGGCAAACGTGTCATTGTTCAGGGTTTGGGTAATGTGGGTTATCATTCAGCAAAATTCTTCCAAGAAGCAGGTGCAAAGATTGTTGCACTGGCTGAGTATGAAGGAAGCATTTATAATTATGATGGTTTGGATGTGGATGCAGTCTTTCAGCACCGCAAAGCCACCAAGTCTATCTTAAACTTCCCCGGTGCTACCAACTGTGTTAAGAATACGGATGCACTGGAAATGGAATGTGATATTTTAATTCCTGCTGCTTTGGAAAACGTTATAAATGGCGAAAATGCACCACGTATCAAAACAAAAATCATTGGCGAAGCAGCCAACGGACCTTTAACGCCTGAAGCTGATGAAGTATTTGCACAGAAAGGTGTATTGGTAATACCTGATATGTTTTTAAATGCCGGTGGTGTAACGGTATCTTATTTTGAATGGTTAAAGAATTTGAGCCATGTACGATATGGTCGTTTGGAAAAACGATTTACTGAAAATCAGAACAATGCCATCATAGCACAAATTGAAGGAACTACCGGTAAAAAAGTTGATCAAAAAGTAAAAGAAGATATTCTCCATGGACCTGATGAAGTAGATTTAGTCTATAGCGGTTTGGAAGAAACAATGATCTCAGCCGTTAATGAAGTAATGAACTGCTGGAAGGCCAACCCTGCTATTCCTGATATGCGTACGGCAGCTTATGTAGTAGCTATTGATAAAGTGGCGAACAGTTATGCAGAGCTGGGCATTTTCCCGTAACAGAAAATTCAACTGTAATGTTAATCCCGTTGCTGCGCAGCGGGATTTTTTTGTGTGCTTGTGAATTCTTTGTTGGTGAAAACACCTAACAGCGCTGTATGTTCTTTCATCATATATTCTTTTATCAGCAATGGAGAATACAACTGAGGCAAAACAACAAAAGCAATGTACCCATCTGCAAACCATCGCCTCATTGGAAAGGCAACCATGAAACGAGTCTCGCAAAATACAGCGGGATGCACTGTGGCAAAAACGCTCCCTCGTAAGCACAACTGCCCGTCATCAAAAAAATGTCCTCCCCATTTTCAACCAAACACCTGCAAAGCGTGTAATTTTAGCAGAATCTACGAAACTGTTCATAAGTTGTTAAATGTGGGTTATGGGTAGTTATGAAATCATGACAGGTTCGTTACTTTACACAACAAAGGCACAGGGTTTGATAAAGTTGTGCCGGATAATTGAAAAATTGAACACATGAAAGCAAAACACATTTTACTCGTTGTTCTCATTAGTGCAGTTACAGGTGTGAGCAGCGCTTACCTGTACGGAAAATTCACAAACAAATCTGTAACCTTAAGTCAGAGCCAGGTGCCTGTAAATTATGCCGGCTTGTTTGATGGTGGTGGTAGCGGCGCCCCTTCCGGCCCGGTTGATTTTGAAGGTGCTTCGGCCAGTGCTATTCCTGCAGTGGTGCATATCAAAACAAAAACCAATCCACAGCAAACAAACAATATGCAGCGCAGACGCAGCCCTTTCAGCGATTTTTTTGGCGATGATTTCTTTGATGATTTCTTTGGAGGCCGTGGCAACAATGTACCGCAAATGGCCAGTGGCAGCGGTGTATTTATATCAGCAGACGGATATATTGTAACCAACAACCACGTTATTGATGGTGCAGATGAGATTACAGTTACACTCAACAATAAAAAGCAATTCAAAGCAAAACTGGTGGCTACTGATGCCAATACAGACCTTGCTGTAATTAAAGTGGAAGGCAATGGCTACCCTTATTTACTCTTTGGCAACTCCGATGAGGTGAAGGTGGGTCAGTGGGTATTGGCTGTTGGTTATCCGCTCACACTTGAAACAACCGTTACAGCCGGTATTGTAAGTGCCAAGTACCGTTATTTGGGTGTAAACCAACGTAAAGCAAAACCCGGCGCCAATACAGTTGAAAGCTTTATTCAAACCGATGCGGCTGTAAACCAGGGTAACAGCGGTGGTGCATTGATTAACACCAGCGGTCAGTTGATTGGAATTAATGCAGCTATTGCATCGCCCACAGGTGCCTATGCAGGTTATTCTTATGCAATTCCTGTAAACATTGTAAAGAAAGTGGTGGATGATCTAATTAAGTTTGGTACAGTGCAAAGAGCTTTTCTCGGAATTCGCCCTGCAGCGAATGAAGACAATGGTACCGATTCACAAATTAAAGAAGGTGATGGTGTAGAAATTGGCGAAATACTTGCCAAGAGTGCGGCTGAAGAAGGTGGTTTGAAGAAAGGCGATAAAATTGTAAAGCTGGATAACAAAGTGGTTTCTACCTGGACAGAGTTAACAGGTACTGTAGCATCTTATCGTCCCGGACAAAAGATTAATGTTACGTACATACGCAATGGCAAAGAAGCAAGCACTACACTCACTTTAAAAAACAGTGCAGGCAATACTGAAATTGTAAAAACATCAGCATTAGATAAACTGGGCGCTGAATTTGCAACACTGGATACCAAGAAAGCAAAACAGTATGGTATAGATAGCGGTGTTGTTATAAATGCAATAGGCGAGGGATTACTTGCTAATCAAACCACTGTTAAAAAAGGATTTGTAATCATACGTGCAGGAGGTAAACCTGTGAAATCGCTGGATGATTTAAAACGCATTTTTGAAAATGCGGGCAACAGTATTATCATTGAAGGTATCTATCCCGGCTATGATGGTCTTTATACCTATGCTATTAATGAACTCAACGGCAATTAAGAATAAGCATAATTATCGTGGATGAGGGGGCAGCAATGCTCCCTTATTTATTTGTGCAAAACCATATAGCCCCATGCAGGAATTGAAAATGTTTCAGCAAGTGAATGCGCCTTATCTGTAAATAAATCAGTATAGCCTCCACCTATCCGGGTATCATTAATCTGAAACTTTATTTTCGTATCAGAAAAATTAAGAATTGTAACAACTTCTCTGTTACTTACTTTACGCACAAATGAAAACAGATGCTCATTATCACTAGTTGAAATGCGCCATGTAATTACTCTTCTGTCTGCAGCTTTTAATGCAGGGTGTTGCTTTCTGAACGTTAATAGTGTTTTATAAAAGTTGTGCAGCTTAGGTGTACCTTTCCATTTGATTTCATCTTTATCAAAAAACTGTAAACGTTTTTGATTGGGCAACTCCTGTCCGCTGTAGATTAAAGGAATACCATTCCACATACATGAAAATACAGCTAAGGGCAAAGCAGCATCGCCATACTTTTCATACTCTGTTCCATTCCAGCTGTTTTCATCATGATTGCTGGTAAAAAAAGCCCGCATATGTTTATAGGGTTGCTTTGATTGGTAAGCTGTTAACGCATTATCCAATACATAAACTCGTTGTTTGTGTTTGTAAAAGGTTTCACTCACATGCATCCAGTGCCAACTGTAACTTACATCAAAGGCTGAAGCATAAGGCTCATCACTCCCCCATTGGTCAAATTCACCCAGCCAAAACAATGTGCCAACGGCATCTAATTCTTTTCTTGCTTCCATCCAGAAGTCTAAGGGTACTAGCATGGCCATATCGCAACGGAAGCCATCGATATTGCATTCCTCCACCCAGAATTTCATGGCCTCAATCATGGCTGTACGCAATGCAGGATTGTTGAAGTTGAGATGAATAACATCTTCCCAGTTTTCCACCGGTGGTTTAAAACTGCCGTCTGCATTTGTGTTATAGTATTCAGGATGTGCAACCGTCCATTCATGATCCCAGCCAGTATGATTGGCCACCCAATCAATGATCACTTTCATACCATGATCATGAATCAATTGAACCAACTGTTTAAATTCATCAAGCGTACCATATTCAGGATTGGTTTGTACATAGCTGGAGCAGGCATAATAACTGCCCAGCGTACCTTTTCTGTTTTTAACTGAAATGGGCGTAACGGGCATAAACCAAATGATTTCAACACCCATATCTTTTAAACGGGGTACATGCGCTGCAAAAGCTGTAAATGTGCCCTCAGCAGTGTATTGCCGCAGGTTTACTTCATAAATATTTGTATCGGCATAAGGGCCGGAAACTAATGTATCAGTGATTGCCATGGTTCGTAATTGGAGCAATATTACGAAGCCGGCTGCTAACACATATTATTCTTATAGGCGGCAAACTTTTACCTTTGCGCTTTGTTACAGCATTATGAAGAAGTTTGAAGTTCCAAATATCTATCGGAGTCCATTACTTACCGCTATCAAAAACAAGCGCAAAGAAAAAGATAAATTGAAGAAGGATTTTTCGCCTACCCTGCTTGATTTAGGAGGCATACAATTTTATATAGCCCGGCACTTTGGTTTTTGTTATGGCGTAGAAAATGCAATTGAAATTTCGTTCAGAACGATTGATCAAAATCCAGGCAAACGTATTTTTCTACTGAGCGAAATGATTCATAACCCGCAGGTAAATGCTACACTAAAAGAACGTGGTGTTCAATTTTTACAGGATACCTACGGCAAACAATTAATTCCCTTTGAAGAGATCACGAAAGAGGATATTGTAATCATACCTGCGTTTGGCACTACCATTGAAATAGAACAGATGCTTCGGGAAAAAGGTATTACTACAGAACACTATAATACTACCTGCCCTTTTGTAGAAAAAGTATGGAACCGGAGTGAGCAGATTGCAGCAAAAGGTTACAGCATTGTTATACATGGCAAGCCAAAGCATGAAGAAACAAGAGCTACATTTTCGCATGCCAGTTCGTACACAGCTTCAGTAATTGTAAACGACATGAAAGAAGCAATAGAGCTGGGCAAATACATTACAGGTGAAAAACCCTCTGCCGCTTTTTATGAAGAATTTAAAGGCCTCTACTCAAATGGGTTTGATATAACAAAAGACTTACAACGCTTTGGTGTAGTGAATCAAACAACACAACTTGCAAGTGATACACAGGCTATAGCTGAATACCTGAAGCAACTGGTGATGCAGCATTATCAACTGGACGCATCAACCATTGGCGAACGGTTTGCTGATACAAGAGATACGTTGTGCTATGCTACCAATGACAATCAAACGGCTGTTACCGGCTTATTGGAAACTGAAGCCGACTTAGCTATTGTGGTGGGTGGCTATAACAGTTCTAACACAACACATCTTGTAGAACTTTGCGAAGAAAAACTTCCTACCTATTTCATTAATGGTGTTGACAAACTGATTTCTGCTACTGAAATTTTACATTTCAACTTTCACAACAAAAAGGAATATCTTACCAAAGATTTTTTACCTGCAAAAGAACCCGTAAAAATTCTAATTACCAGCGGGGCTTCCTGTCCGGATAGTTTGGTAGAATCAGTAATGAAACGTATCTCCGAATTACAATATATTTCGTTTGAAGAGGAAAAGCTCTTAGAGCAATTTCTTTAACCGCACATGCAGACCTAGAAATACAAACTGCACATTTCCCATAACCATGCACTATCTGTATGTTACATCATTTACTTTGTATCTGAGCTACAAGTTGTAATGCTCTTGATAATTGCTCTTCGGGAGTTATATCTGTATTATCAATGACTATGGCATCTGCAGCCTGTTGTAAGGGACTTACTTCACGGTGTGAATCAATATAATCCCGAAGTTCCAGATTATTCTTTACTTCTTCAATTGTTATGTTGGGATTTTTTGCAAACAGCTCTTTAAACCGTCGCTCTACACGTACGGCATTATCAGCCGTCATAAATATCTTTAATTCAGCATTGGGAAAAACAGTTGTACCTATATCACGGCCATCCATCACTATTCCCTTTTTTTCGCCCATTTGCTGCTGCTGTTGTACGGCAAATGAACGCACCTGTTTTAATGCAGCAATTTCACTTACCTTTTCTGCTACTATTAAATCACGGATAAGATATTCTACATTTTCACCATTTAAATAGATTTCAGATTCGCCTGTTGATGCATTCGAATGAAACTCGAGATGAATATCTTTTAAGGCAGCCTTTACTTCTTCTTCTTTTTCCCAATTAACATGATTGCGCAGAAAAAAAAGAGTAATAGCCCGGTACATGGCACCACTGTCAATATAAATGTAATTGAGCTGTTTGGCCAGCTGTTTGGCCAGCGTACTTTTTCCGCAGGAAGAAAATCCATCTATTGCTATGATAATTTTTTTATTCAAGCGCTTTTTTCTGTGAGCGACAAAAATAAAAAACCCTTCGCAAGTGGAAGGGCTTTATTTGAACTATTTAAAAGATTTATGCTTCAGACTTTGATGATTTTTTTGCTTTTTCTTTGAAAGAAAACTTTATTACCTGATTCTCTTTATCTAAATCGGCAATTAACACGTCGCCTTCTTTAATATTCATCTTAAGAATTTCTTCAGCTAAAGGATCTTCCAGATACTTTTGAATGGCCCTGTGTAAAGGACGGGCACCAAATTGTACATCGTATCCTTTTTCAGCGATAAAATCTTTTGCCTCCTGGGTTAACTCAAGTGTAAAGCCGAGATTCTTTAACCTTGCCAGTACTCCTTTCATCAAAATATCGATAATGAGGAATATATTGTCTTTAGTAAGTGAGTTAAAGATCATTACATCGTCAATCCTGTTTAGAAATTCAGGAGAGAAGGTTTTCTTAAGTGCCTTTTCAATGACTGCTTTGCTATTTTCTTCCTGATTCTGCACACGTGTTGCTGTAGCAAAGCCCACGCCTTCACCAAAATCTTTTAACTGACGCACTCCTATATTGGAGGTCATAATAATGAGTGTATTCTTAAAATCAACTTTCCGTCCAAGCCCATCAGTTAATTGTCCATCATCCAGCACCTGCAATAAAATATTGTAAATATCAGGATGTGCTTTTTCAATTTCATCCAGTAATACTACTGAGTAAGGCTTACGGCGTACACGCTCAGTTAATTGTCCGCCTTCTTCATAACCTACATAACCGGGAGGTGCACCAATTAAACGGCTCACCGTAAATTTTTCCATGTATTCACTCATATCAATGCGAATGAGTGCATCATCACTGTCAAACATATAGCGGGCCAGTGCACGTGCCAGCTCGGTTTTACCTACACCGGTTGGACCAAGAAAAATAAATGTACCAATAGGTTTTTTGGGATCTTTCAAACCCACACGGTTACGCTGTATGGCTTTTACCACTTTGCCAATTGCCTCATTCTGACCAATAACTGCACCCTGTAAATCATCAGCCATACGTCGAAGCTTATCAGTTTCTGCCTGCACCATCCGTTTTACCGGAATACCCGTCATCATACTCACTACTTCTGCTATAGCTTCTTCATCAATGGGATAACGCATGTTCTTGCTTTCTTCTTCCCATTTGGCTTTTGCCTTCTCTAATTCTTCGCCCAGGCGCTTTTCATTATCTCTTAAAGCTGCAGCTTCCTCAAATCGCTGGCTTTTAACTACTTTATTTTTTTCCAGTTTTATATCTTCAATCTTCTTTTCAAGATCAAGAATTTCTTTGGGCACATTGATGTTTTTAAGGTGAACTCTTGCACCTACTTCATCCATCACATCAATCGCTTTATCGGGGAGTAAACGATCGGTAATGTAACGATCACTCAGTTTTACACAAGCATCAATAGCATCATCAGCATAAGATACATTATGGTACTCTTCATACTTAGTCTTGATATTATTGAGTATCTGAACTGTTTCATCCACACTGGGCGGGTCCACAATAACTTTTTGAAACCTTCTGTCAAGTGCTCCATCTTTCTCAATATACATTCTGTACTCATCCAGTGTAGAGGCGCCAATACATTGCAGTTCACCTCTTGCCAAAGCAGGTTTAAAGATGTTTGAAGCATCTAATGAACCGCTGGCGCCGCCTGCACCTACAATGGTATGAATTTCATCAATGAATAAAATCACATCTCTGTTTTTTTCCAATTCATTCATGATGGCCTTCATGCGCTCTTCAAACTGACCACGGTATTTTGTACCTGCCACTAATGCCGCCAAATCAAGGGATACTACACGTTTATCATACAGTACTCTTGAAACTTTACGTTGTACAATTCGTAATGCCAATCCTTCTACAATAGCAGTTTTACCAACACCGGGTTCGCCAATTAAAATGGGATTATTCTTTTTACGGCGGCTGAGGATTTGTGATA
>CAYPBV010000007.1:37644-59806 GCA_964409025.1 uncultured Chitinophagaceae bacterium
CTCTATTTCTTCCTCACGTCCTACAATAGGATCCAATGTTCCGCTTTCGGCAAGTTTTGTTATATCTCTTCCAAAATTATCAAGTACCGGGGTTTTGCTTTTGGCGCCGGAAGGTTGTTTAGATTTTGACTGGGAATATTTTTTTTCATCATCAAAATCCTCTTCACCCGGATCATCATACTCTGCACGTGGTGATTCATTTGACTTCACCATTCCTAATTCGTTTCTGAAAATATCATAATCAATTTCAAACTGATTTAATATTTGTGTTGCAATATTTTCCTTGTTTTTGAGGATAGAAAGCATCAGGTGCTCAGTTTCAACCTGCGGGCTTTTTAATGCCTTTGCCTCAAGTACTGTAACCCTGATTACTTTCTCTGCCTGCCTTGTTAAAGGGAGGCTGTTAATATTTGCAATATTCTTTCCTGTTTTGTCTTTAACTGCAAGTTCAATTTCTTTTCGCAGTTCATACAAATCCACGCTCAATTGCTTTAATATTTTTATGGCAGTATTTTCGCCTTCACGAATCATGCCTAAGACGAGATGCTCCGTTCCAATGAAATCGTTACCCAGCCGCAAAGCTTCTTCTCTGCTGAACGATATAATCTCTTTTACCTGTGCTGAAAAATTATGATCCATATTTCGGATATTCGGTTTTTACAATTATAACGAATAAATTTGAGACAACTTTTCTGTAAGTTACACACTTACTGTTAATAAAAATTATGAATGTCAAAATTGATACCAAGGAAAAATTTCATGTGATTACCCTGCAGGATTCCAATTTATCTGTTAATATGACAGAGGAATTAGTTTCAATGTTGCTTTCCTGTCTGGAAAAATCACCCGGTAACCTTATTCTTAATTTAAGGAACGTTGAAGTTCTTGATGATACAATTGCAGAAATGCTTGTACAAACCCAGCAGATTTTTTACGACAAAAATGCTTCTTTTGTTATTTGTGAATTGAGGGAAGCTGTTGAAAATTGGCTGGATCAAAAGGAATTACTTGAAATTATGAATGTAACTCCTACAGAAAGCGAGGCATGGGACATTGTGCAAATGGAAGAAATAGAACGTGAGCTTTTGGGTGATGAATAAAAAAGGCTCCGCCAAAAGACGGAGCCGGCCTTTCATAATATGGAGATGAATGAATTAATCTCGGCATAGTGCTTATTTCTGAACAACAATTCTGTCAGATACTGTTTCATTACCGGCAATAATTCTAATTGTATATATACCGTTATTGAATCTGCCAATTTCAGGAATTGAAATATTGTTTTCACCAGCCTGAAGGGCTACTTTACGATTGACAATTATCTTTCCTGTAACATCGGAAAGAATGAGATCCACTGTTTCGGTTCGGTCTGTTTTGTAACGAATAGTTGCGCTTGATGAAGCCGGATTTGGGCTGATGTTGAGTTTTGTGTTTCTATAACCTTTTTTGAGTGACACAACATGACTGTAAATGTATGAACCATCCTGATTCACCATTTTTAACCGATAGTAAATAACTGATTCCGAAATTCCTTTAATATCATCCTCATAATAATAATCTGCTCCACCCCTGCCTGCACCACGGGCAGGTACGTTGTTATTAAGAGTAGTGAAATTGCGGGCATCCGTACTTCTTTCAACAATAAAATGACTGAAACGCTCTTCATCAGCTGTTTCCCAAATTAATTTTGCTGAAGATTCTTTATTGATAACGTTTAAACTTACAAGTGTGAGTGGCAAAGAACCCTGATTGGGCAAATTTACACAGTTAAATCTTGCACCAAACTGGCGGGCACCTGTTGTACCGCTTGCACCCGGAGCGCCCTGATAATCATATCCGAGACGAATAGTTAATTGATTCGTTGGGATATTAAACTTATAATATTCGGCTACCTGTGTACAACGAGATACACTTGATCTTTCACAAACAGAACCTGCAAATCCAATATAATTATTACCACCATCAGTGTAGCTGTAATATTTGAGCTCAGTATTTCCGGCCGCAACCACATTTATTGCTCCGGGTATATTGCTTTGTACAACACCTGTTTCACGAAACCAACCGCTTCCAGATGTACCGGCTGTATTACCATCACTGTCATAGTGAATAAAATTAAGGTTACTCAGTGCAATGGTATTGGTAAAATCAGCATTGTTGTTTGCACTGTTCACCCCACCGGTATGAAACCCTGTGCTTAATGGTGCTGCTTCAGTATAAAATTGAATAGTAAACTGTACATAACCACGCCTGTCAGTTGTTGTAAGAGAGCCAACATCTGTTCTTATACGTGGAGCAAATAATTCTGAGTTTACCAACGGATCAGATGATGCATTGTCATCAATGTTTTCAAGTACTGCCTGAAAAAGTGAATTAACCGTTACAGTAGCATTGATTTGTGTGCCACCAGCAGTCCCTACATTTTTAAAACGATAAACTGCGCCTGCACTTAAAGCTGAGCCGGAAGAAAGCAAAGCACCTCTGAAATCTGAAACAAATGCTGAGTTAGGGGCCACACATTGATCCCATGGGTTAGCACCTGTGGTTGTTGTACAATTTGCGTCATTACAAACCGGGGGTGCTGCTGGTTTTGTTGGTTGTGCATGCACAAGTACAGTTGCAATTAATAATACAAATGTACCGAGAGAGTAAATTTTTGTCATAGCTGACTTTTTTAGGTTTAAAAATCAGTCTTTCGTTCAGATAAAAATTACAGAATGTGCTGATGCATACTAAGGAAGTAAACAATAGTAAACTATTGCATGATCTTACAGGATACATACATTTCATTCTTAATTACGGATTATGAACAGGGCTTAACTTGAGGTATCGGATGCGAGGAGTGAAAGGATTTGTACGGATTACAAAGGAAGATTGGGCTGCTTACAGGCTGAAACCGGGTATTGGTTTCCTTATTTGATAACAAATATAGAAAATACTTTTAATTTCCAATAATTAACTTTAATATTTTTGACAAATGCCATCTGTAACCATACTCGGTAATAACTCAGCTATCCCGGCGCATGGCAGGCATCCTACTGCTCAGATTATTAATACAAATGAAGATTTACTGCTATTTGATTGTGGCGAGGGTACACAAATTCAGATTCTGAATTTTAAAATTAAGCGCAGCCGAATCAATCATATTTTTATATCACACCTGCATGGGGATCATTATTACGGCCTCATTGGCCTCATAAACAGCTTTGCATTGCTTAACCGCTTACAGCCTTTACATGTGTACGGCCCTGCACCATTAGAGCAATTAATAACTATACAATTACAACTGGCAGAAACAAGATTACCATTTGAATTTACATTTCATCCTATAACGAAAGATGGAATTATTCTTGAAACGGATACTTATACTGTTGAATGTTTTTCAACCCAGCACCGTATTGAATGCAGGGGATTTCTTTTCCGTGAAAAAAAATTACCAAGAAAGCTGCTGATAAAACATGTACAATCTTTAAACATACCGTTGAGTTATTATAAACATCTGCAGCAGGGGGAGGACTATGTAACTGAGTCAGGTAAACGAATTGAAAATAATGAGCTTACAATTGCAAATAAAAAACCCCGCTCCTATGCTTTTTCAGCTGATACTATTTATGATGAACTGCTGATTCCAATTTTTAAAGATGTGGATCTGTTATATCATGAAGCTACCTACCCTCATGCATTGGAGCAAAAAGCAAAAGAACGTTATCATTCAACCGCATCTCAGGCTGCAATGATTGCCTCAAAAGCAGGTGTGGGAAAATTGCTGATAGGACATTTCTCTGCAAAATTTGAAGATATTACCGAGTTTGAAAAAGAAGCGAAGGCAATTTTCAATAATACCGAATGTGCTGTAGAAGGCGTTACTTATTTGTTTTAGTTTTCAGTAACCATCGATAGCAATCATACATTTCAGATTTCCAGAAAGTTTCATTATGCCTCCCACCCGGTACCGTTTTGAATACAAGATTGTTATAGCCTGCCTGCTTAAGTGTTTCATATACAGCTTTCATATCACTCACCATTTTATCACTTTCCAGATTGCCACAAACAAAATAAACAGCGGGTTTAATAGTACTTGAGTATTGTTGTATATCTTTTACCAGTTGAGGCGCTATCCAAAATGCGGGAGACAATACAGCCGCACCGCCAAAAACCTGAGGATACTTCATTGCTGCATATAATGAAATTAAGCCTCCCATAGAACTGCCGGCTATTAATGTGTGTTCTCTCTCTTTTTTTGTTCGATATACAGAATCAATAAAAGGCTTTAATTTCAGTACTATAAACTCCAGATAAGCATCACCTTCGCCTTTTCCAAAACGGGATGCAAAGGGATTATATTCTGTTAGTCGTTTATTATTTCCATGTTCAATACCTACAATTATACTCTGCCTTGAGTCTTTAATTGAATCCATCATTTCATCTACACCCCATTCACCAAATGGAGCCACCATATTATCAAATAAATTTTGACCATCATGCATATATAAAACAGGATACCGCTTTCTTGAGAGTGCATACTCTTCAGGTAAATAAATCCAAATTCTGCGATAACGGTTTAACTGAGGTATGAAAAAAGCTGTATCAGCCGTGTATACATTTTTTGATTTAGTTGAAACAGGCGGACGGGAAGGAAAATCATCTGTCCATCCTTCTACAGAAATCTGCACAACCGTATCACGTTGAAAATTTAAAATTCTATTCAGAATAGCTGAGCCGGTAGCCGATGATTCAGATTTATTCCAGCCTCCACGGGTAATTTTAAACTCAGTAATTCCCTTTGGTATTCCTTTTATGTCAATAAACTCTTTTCCGTTATCTGCTTTCTTAAATATAAAATCGCCGGAAGAGGGATTCCAGTTATTAAAAGACCCTGCAATGAAAAGGGTATCATTCAAATGTTGCTGTGGCTTTGAAACAATTTCAATACGCAGTACCTGAGCCTGTACAGTAAAACTGAAGAGCAGCACAAAACAAAAAGTAAATGATTTTAGATTTTTCACAGGAATGTTTTACCTGATTTAATTCGAAGCTATATACTGCTTTACTTTTTCAGTAACAGCAGCAGATAAAGGCACTAAAGGAAGACGCACAAAATTCTTTATAAGTCCCATTTGAGCTAAAAATGCTTTTACACCCGCCGGATTGTTTTCGCAAAACATCAAGTCATATGCTTCCAGCATTTGATCATTCAATTGTTTTGCTTTACTGAACTGATGTTGCGAAGACAAACGAACCATTTCACTAAACTTACCTGGCAACGCATTTGCAGCAACACTAATTACCCCCTCCATACCACATGCTATTTGCGGCATGGCTAATGCATCATCACCACTCACAACCAGAAAATGCTCAGGCTTATTTTTTAAAATTTCCATACACAAACCCATATCACCACTTGCTTCTTTAATGCCGGCAATATTTTCAACTTCATATGCCAGACGTAAAGTAGTTTGAGCAGTCATGCTTCTTCCTGTGCGCCCGGGTACATTGTAAAGAATAATTGGTTTAGGTGATGCCTGTGCCAATACTTTATAATGCTGATAAATTCCTTCCTGCGAAGGTTTGCTGTAATAAGGGCTTGCACTCAATACAGCTGCAGCTTTATCTAACGGAAAATGATTTAAATCATCAAGCAGTGCCTTTGTATCATTACCTCCTATACCTACAACAACGGGAACTTTTGATGCAACTACTGCATAAGTAAATACAATCAATTCCTTTTTCTCTTCCTTTGACAGAACCGGTGTTTCACCAGTTGTACCCAGTGTTACTACATATTCGCAACCATTATCAATTACATGATGAATCACTTTTTCCAATGCAGGAAAATCAATAGCGCCTTTTTCATCAAACGGTGTAACTAATGCTACACCTGTACCTCTTAAAGTAGTTTGTAAATTCATTTCTGTTTTAATAGCTAAATCTTGAATTAAACTTCATCCCAAAAACCCATTTTGCTGTACTTAACAATGCGGTTTTGAATGCGTTCTTCCGGGGTTTGTTGTTTGAGCTCTGTAAGTAATGGAAGTAATTGCTGTTTCAAAAGTTGCCCGGCTTCATCATAATCCCAATGAGCTCCACCGGCCGGCTCAGGTACAATTTGATCTACCAGCCCAAACTCTTTCATATACTCCGGTGTAAGCTTTAATTGTTCCGCTGCCACTTCTTTTTTCTCCCAGCTACGCCATAATATGGAGCTGCAACTTTCAGGTGAAATAACTGTGTACCATGTATTTTCAAGCATAAGTACTTTATCTCCCACTCCTATACCTAAAGCACCGCCGCTTGCACCTTCACCAATAATAACACAGATTACCGGAACACGCAGGCGCATCATTTCGTAGATATTTCGTGCAATTGCTTCGCCCTGTCCTCTTTCTTCTGCTTCAAGGCCGGGATATGCACCGGGTGTATCAATAAGGGTAATAATGGGTTTATTGAACTTCTCAGCCATTTTCATTAAACGCAGCGCTTTTCGGTAGCCCTCGGGGTTTGCCATGCCGAAATTTCGCAGTTGGCGCATTTTTGTATTAATTCCCTTTTGCTGACCGATGATCATTACTGTTTCGCCTTCCAACTGTGCAAAACCGCCTACCATTGCCTTATCATCTTTTACGCCACGGTCACCGTATATTTCAACAAAATTGGTACACATTTTCTCAATGTACTTGAGTGTGTAAGGCCTGTCAGGATGCCGGCTCAGTTGTACCTTTTGCCAACTGGTAAGATGCTGGTTAATTTCTTTACGTTTCTCTAAAATACCATTTTCCAATTGCTGTATCATAGCAGCGTAATCCACTTTTGGATTTTTTTCAGCCCTATGCTTCAATTCTTTTAATTCATCCACCAATTCCTTTACAGGCTTTTCTATTTCTATAAACTGACGATTTTCTAATGAAGGCATAATGTAAATATGGATGGTAAAATTAAGAAGTTATAGCCTTCAAAATTCATTATGCAGAATATGGTATCCTGCAATAAAAAGCGGGGCTGTAACAGCCCCGCTTTTTATTATAATCAAACTTGTATTACGGTACTTTTTGCAGTACAATGGTACCCTCACCACCATTTGAGCCAAAGGCTCCGGGTGTGTGATGTCTTACTCTTATTTGCAACCTTCCTGTACAGGTAAAGAAAATATTGGATGTTTCAATTGTGGTCATCGCCATATTTCTGTAGAAATTGCCATAACAAGTATAACCTCCGTACGACTGATTCTGAATTACCACTACCCCTGTTGAAGTACGAACTTTAGCAGTAGGATACGTAGTTGGATAAATAGGACAGTCAGGACTGGGATAAGCTGTAAATGTAAAGGAGCTGGTATCCGGACCAAACGTAGCGCTGGCTGCATTAGTAACAGCATTGGGAATAATAGCGCCGGCAGGCCAATCTGCCCACTCATCGCTTACAACTCTGTAATTACCATTTGCCTGAGCAGCGGTAAACGGACAAATTACACTTGCTCTGAATGATGTGATGGGATAATAGAAATTTGCACCACTGTTTGTAAAGTTTGAGTTGTTTGCAGTGAATTTACGTCCATCTGCAGTTATAACTTCTACATAACAGGTAAAAATGCTGCCTGGAGAGAAATTGCCGGTAGTGGCATTTAACTGAAGATTAAGTGCTGTTGCTATTTCCTGAGCGCTAACTGTAATATTAAAATAGTTGGTATCTCTGATATCATACTTTTTAATAAACTTCCAGTTTGCCTGGTTGGCATCCGTATTACGAACAACGTAAATATTAGCTGTAGTAATAGGAGAACCCCATTGACGAACAACTACACCCACACTTGTTGCAGACAGATTATTCGCATCAAGGGTATTGGCAATAATACTTCTATCTGTCCATGTATTGGTAGCAGGATCAAACGTGGCTCTGCCTTTTAAATAGGCACCCGTGGTAAGGCCTGCCTGAAATCCTTCAAAGTCATTTTCAAACTTATCAGTACAGCTAAACAAGCTTACTGATATTGAAAACAACATGAGGTAATTTATGAGTTTCTTTTTCATATTAATAAGTTTAATTTTTTAGAACAGTGTTGCAGAACCATTATCCCAATATACTCTTACTGTATTGTCGGCTTTTTGTCTGCCATTTAAATTAAGAGTCACGTGATCCTGTGGATACCAGAAACTTCTGATAAATGGACCGGGAGCAGGGTTCAGCGTTGGTTGCATATTACGTGGCATACCGGTTCTGCGATAGTTGTTATAAGGCTCTATACCGTTGCCAAAAGAAGCAATATGATATTCTTTCATAATCACATTAAGCTTATCTGCATTGGTAGCAGCTGCATCATAACCATTAAGAACAGTATTAACGTAAGAATCAACTTGTCCGGTAGATGGAACAAAAGAAGGGTTGGGGGCAATACCCATAGTAGCTGGGAAAGCCATTACCTTGGAAATTGATTGACGGATGCCAGTTTCAAACAGAGAACGGGCTGTACCTGAAGTTCCCAAAATCAAATTTGCTTCTGCCAATAAGAAATGTGTGAAAGAAGACAACCATATCGGATGAATACCGGCGCCACGAGCACCTACATTGGCAGTAAGTGTTACCTGACTGTTTACTAAGCTTGAAGCAGAACCTGTATTTACAGGCAACGCATCAAAGTCGCCACCGCAAGGATAAATACCCCAGGCAGTACGCCATTGACCATCTGGTGGAATACCGGATGGGTCTCCATGATCTCTTCCAAAATAACCATCACCTACCATACAATATGCCATATTAGCAGGATAATGACCGGGAGATAATGCACCCTGACAAGAGACTGCTGTAGCAGGTATAAAAAACTGGTTATTAGAGCCAAGCTGACCACTCTGTGAGTTTGTTTGGCGACGGAAATAATAACGGATACGTGGGTCTACGATTCCTTTTTCTGTGGCCATTTCCCATGCCAGATAGTTGGCAATGTATATACTAACACCACCTGCTGCTCTGTAGCAAGCAGTGTATTTTGGATGACGTGAACCGGGGTTTTCCAGATTTGTACCGAAACGGAAAACAAAATCTTCAGCCTCAGTATCAATTAAATCACCTGCAGAAATCAGGGCATTGATTTTGGCTGTAACGGTATTATCAACCAAACGTGTGTTCACAAATGCTCTTAATTTTAGGGTATTGGCTAAAGTTCTCCAACGTGTTATTGAAGTAGAGGAAGTAGCGCTTCCTGCACTGTAGAATAAATCACTGGTTACCGGGGCGCCGGCTGTTTTTGCAAAATTTGCAATAGCTGCATCTAAAAGCGTAATACAGTTTGCGTAGATATCAACACCTCTGTCAATTTTTGGATTAATCACAGAGTTTGCAGGATTTGCAGCCTCACTCCAGGGTACATCTCCAAAATTGTCAACCAAAGTCATACCGGTGTAAGCCTTTAATACCTGAGCAATTCCTAAATGGTGCCATTTATTTTGAGCAGCCGCCAGTGGCTCCATGGCATTAATCTGAGTTAATAACGATCTGTACGCAGTTGACCAAGCACCATTAAAGGTTTCAGGCCTGTAGGAGTTCAGATATGTATTACCACCCATATTATATAATCTGGTAACCTCTCCACCACGGTCAGACATGGTATTAAAGAAATCGGCAAAACTTAACTGAATACCATTCAAGTACAAGTCCACATCAGCCTTATCCAGTGTAGGTGTATTAGGGTTGGCGAGTAAATCGTCCAACTTCTTTTTACAGGACGTAACTGCAAGAACCAGGGCAGCTACTATAAATAGAATTTTATATTGTTTCATATTCGTAATGTTTAGAATGTAACTCTGATGCTTGCACCCATTCTGCGTGAAGAAGGCGCTGTCATTAATTCAAAACCACGTGCAAAGCTGCTTACACCCAAAGTAGATGTTTCAGGATCGAAATTGGTGTACTTAGGGAATGCAGGCGCATTGTACCAGAGGTTTTGACCAGAAATTGTTAATGAAATACCTCCAAAAGGAGTTTTGCTAAGGAAAGATTCAGGCAACGCATAAGAAAGTGACAATTCTCTTAAACGGATAACCGTTGCATCCCAAACACCAAATTCATCTGCACTTACTAATCTGTTTGTAAAGTAAACAGAAGCCACATCAATCTGTACATTGTTTGGCTGACCCTGCTGGTTTACACCGGGGATAACCCACATTTGCTGACGGTCAATTTCCGTATCCTTGGTTACACCACGTGAAAGAAGAATCAAGGGAGTCATTGCAAACATATCGCCACCTTGTGAGTAATCCCACTGCATGCGGAATGTGAATCCTTTGTAAGAAAGGTTTGTAATACCTGTTAACTGGAAGTCAGGATTTACGTCGCCCAAAATACCTAATGTAGGATCAACGATATAGTTTCCGGCAGCATCTACTACTTTTTGGTTGCCTTTAGAAGCATCTCTCTGAACTTTTGAACCATAAATTAAACCAACTGGCTTATTAGGGAAGGCAAAAATTCCGAGGTCAGTATATCCGGCCAATCCAATTTGCTGAATTTCTGCAGGGAAATCATATGCACGGTTTCTATTGAGTGTAAAGTTTGTATTTACATCCCAAACCAGGCTCTTACGACGAATGATTGTATAACCCAAGCCCAATTCAATACCTTTATTTTCAACTGTAGCTGAGTTAATACTTTGAACTGTAAAACCAGAAGCAGGATCCAAATCCTTGTCAAGAATCTGATTAGGATTTCTGCGTTGATATAAAGTCAAATCAATATTCAAACGGTTATTGAACATTTTAGCTTCAATACCTACTTCTGCTTCTTTAGATAACTCAGGCTTTAAATCCGGGTTAGGACGACGACCACCTAATGTATTGGAGTTGATGGTAGTTCCGCCCTGAGTTAAGAATCTGTTTGCCTGAATACCTAAGATGGCTCTTGTTTGATAAGCGTCACCAAAAGATGCACTGGTTGAATATCCTGCACGAATCTTCAGAAAGTTCAACACTTTGTTATTTTGAAGTGACTGGATAGCTGTAGTAGGAATAAATGATGCAGTAACGTTTGGATACAACTGCTTTCTGTTGTTTGATTCAAATTTTGAAGACCAGTCGTTACGGGCACCTACGTTAAAGAATAAATAATCCTTATAACCAACTGATGCAAATGCAAAAGCACCTAACAGCAATTGTTCATTGCGGAAATCCATATCACCTCCATTCTCGGCCGTTTTATTCTGAACAATGAAGTTAGAGTGGTCAAATAAATCAAATACCAATTGCTGAGAGCTGTACTGTCCTATTTGCTTATAATTGTTAACATAAGCATTCACACCTCCATCAACATTCAATGTGAAGTTGTCGCCAAACTTGGTGTTATAGTTACCAATCAATGAATGATCCCAGATGGCACGGTTAGCAGACACTGTTCTGTAGAAACCAAGAGGAAATTCCACACCACCTTTGTTATGCTTATGAATGTGTTGTTCTGAATAATTATCAAATCCAATCTTATATGTAAAGTTCAGATTTTTTAATAAGTCATAGCGTAATTGAACGTTACCGTATGCACGGTTTGTAATTTGTTGAACTCTTGAATTGGCAACAGTCCAGCGGGGGTTGGTAATATCATTACCTGTTCTGTAATAAACTGAAGAACCATCCACCGGATTTTGAAAAGGCCAGCCCATGAGGTCAACTGAAGTTGGTGTATAAATAAGGTCACCAAATACTGATACACCATTATCTGCACCACTTCCGGTACTACTTGCTGTAGGAGGAGTTTTAAAATCAGAGGTTACAAAATTGGCAGAGGCTGTTAATGTGAATTTATTTGTAAGCTTTACATTGCCCCCAATACCAAATGAGTTTCTCGTTACATTATTACCCGGAGTAAATCCTTTATCATTCAAATTACTGTAGTTTGCATTGAACGCTGCACCAGGTCCACCACCTGCTATATTTACACTGGTATTACTTACCACACCTGTTTGGAAAAAGTCTCTTACAGACGGATAGAATTTATAATCATACCGAGCACCAATTAATTCAGGGAAAGCACCTCTTAACGCTGCTCTGTCATAAGGGTGAGGTAAACGCATGGGAGGATCAGTAAACTCAATTGAAGACCAGTTACTGAAGAAGTTACCGATTGCGTTATTAAAACCGTTACCATATTTAGTGGTATATTCAGGCAAATTAGCTACCTGATTTAAAAAGAGCGATTGGTTAACGGTAATTTCTGTTTTCTTTCTTTCTCTGCGGCTTACAGCACCATTCTTTGTTGTAATCAACACCACACCATTACGGCCCAAAGAACCATAAAGTGTAGTGGCGCTCAAACCTTTCAATACGTTAATACTTTCGATGTTATTGGGGTCAATATCAAAAAAACGGCTACCTGTTTGGTTACCGTAAGTAAAGCCACCCTGTGAGTTAGTAGAACCATCAAATGGCACACCATCTACAATGAATAATGGTTGAGAACCGCCGGTTAATGAGGATACACCACGGATAGTGATGTTTGTACCGGAACCGGAAATACCACTACTGTTAAGAATGTTTACACCCGGAGCTTTACCTTGCAATAAACGCATGGGGTCGCCCTCCGGACGTAGTTCCAGTTGTTTTTTGTCAACGGTAGCAACTGCGTAACCAAGCGCTTTCTTTTCACGCTTGATACCGGAAGCTGTCACAACTACTTCAGAAAGAACTTCTGAGGCGCTTTTCAGGGTAATGCTGAGATTACCTCCGCTTCCAACTGAAAGCACTTGCTTTTCAAAACCTACACTTGAAATTTCGAGTGTAGCATTTCTTTTTACTGAAATTTTGAATTCACCACTTGCATTGGTGGTGGTACCATTTTTTGTACCACGCTCAAGAACAGAGGCATTGGCCAAAGGAGTTCCTTTGTCGTCCGATACTTTACCGGACACCTCCACGGTTTGGGCTAGTGCCAACTGCGCACAAAGCACCAGCATTCCAAAGAGGATGGACAGCTTTTTTCTCATGTTGATAGATTTTAGTTTTAAGACGCTCAAATATAAGGCATCTTTTAAAATGACAAAAAAATGTTAAAACAAGCTATTTTTAGCCATTAACAAAGCAGATGACAACAATTTTTTAACAATTGCTGCACAGAATCTTCAGTTTCTTCGTTTAAAATTTCCACAGAATTTGCACCCTTGCCTCAGTACGATGATTGGCAGGGATTTCGTCAAGCCCCGAACCTACTACGGATTGGTTTAAATATTCGAGCCGGGCAAGCCTGAACCAAACTGAGAGTTTCTTGGAAAAATCGTAGTTGATATTGGTATAGTAACGAAAACCTTTATTGAAAAATGCCGGAATGGAGAACCCATATAACACATCATTTTCATAAGCATAAATGCGACTGTCAAATCCATCCGTTTCAAAATATTGCAACCGCAAGTTGGCTGAAAATGGTTTGAGCATGGGTTTATAAAAAACATCAAAAAAACTTAAGAATCCTTTACTTTCTCTGGGACCTTCCACATCATACCACATAGCATCCAGCCTTTGTCTTAAAGTTATAACAGAGCTTACTTTATATTGTAATTGAACCCGCCAGTTTTTTCGGGGAACAGCATCTACAACAGGGGCTGTAAACTCTCCATCGGCATTAAAATTTAAAGCCCTGCTTTCCTGACGGTAACGGGTATAAATTTCAAATTGTTTATTGGGCTTATGGGTAAGTTGTACAAGAAAATCCTTGCCATAAGATGGTGCGTCAATCCTGAATCTTAAATAAGGGAACCGATATAAATCCATATATCCGTCAAGTCGCCACTTTGCTGTTGGTTTAATGCTGATGCCGGCAAACAACCCTTTTTCATTGGTTGGAAATGTACTTTCTGTAAAAGAGTTTCCAAAAATGGATTGAAACTGCGGTTCTATATTTCTGTAAACAAAAGACATATCAACTTTGGGATCCGCACTCATCATTAAACCGGTAATTATAGCATTACCCGTGTTATTATAATTGGCAATCTCACCAAACCAATGGAAGTTACGCCAGGTATAACCCCAGTCAATACTCAAATTTGTAAGCCTGGTACCTCTAAAAGTAAAATTATTATAAGGTACATTATCTCTGTTAAAAGACCGGTCAAACTGAAAATGCACAGCATTTACCCCCAGTTTAAATTTACTTGATATATAAGACGCATTTCCACCAAAAGAATTCATTCGCACTGCATTTCTGTTTTCCTGTTCGCTGCGTGTTCTGTGCAAACCTGAATTAATAAGAGATGAAAAAAAGTCTTCTGATGTGGCAGAAGTATCAATAGTAACATTACCAGTTACATTTCTAAACGATGCGAAAGCTGTAAACTGAAGTTTATCAGAACCAATAGTAACACCGGCACCACGATTAAAAAAGAATTCACTAGTAGAATTATAGGGCCGCAAAATACTTGCCTGTCTCTTGATATTTAATACATCTACACTTTTTCTGAATGCAAGTGATTGCCATTGTATTAAACCCTGCCCCATGTTTACCGTAAAATCACCAATTGCTACTGCCTTTACAATACCCATATTTCTTGCAAACAAATGTGCTGAGTAAAAATCAAAGCCATTCTTTTGCGCACCTTTAAACCATTGCTCACCGGCATCTTTTTCTGCAGTGATTCCATATTGCAGCAAATTGCGGTATTGATATTTATAACGTACAAACACACGCTCTCTGCCACCGGGGTAAAAACTGGTAGCGTTTGAATCACTTTTCCGTCTGAAACCTTCCGCTTTTTCCAACACATAAGTAGCACGTGCCAGTATATTATTTTCGCCCTCCCGCAAACGCATTCTTAAATCTTGTTTTGCTGATAATGCCGGACCTACAGTAATAAACGGCAATAGCTTCTGAATAGTTTCAACATCCCAAGCCGGAATAGCCTGCAATTCATAAATACTGATGAACTTGCCAAACAGTCTTTTATAGTTCATAAAGTTGGCAATTTGCAACGGTGTTAAGAATGAAAATTCCTTCAACTCCACATCAGTTGCCGAATTTAAATTGAGTTTGTTTTTGAGATATTGCTGTAATGATTGCAAATAAGAATCATCTTCTGTTTCACTTTCATCAGCTTCTGTAATATTTTCAATTTGCTGCTCGGTAGTTTGTGTTTCCTGCGCCTGCATGTGTACAGAAAATAAACAACAAAAAAGTATAAAGCAATAGCGAATCACTCTTCGTCGTTTTGTTGTTTGAAATTAAATAAGAACATTACTGCAGGCGATACCCCTAATTGCGGATGATAATTGACTGCAACATCCAATCGTAATTGCCCCATTTTTATTCCTGCGCCTACGAATGGCTGTGAGTTGAGGGTATTAATACCGCCACGTAATAAAAATTGTTTTACCAAGGCATATTGAAATGCAGCATTAACACCCACATTTTTATTTTCCTCCTTTATAATTTCAGCAGTTATAAAAAACCGCTCAGACGCTTCATACCCAAAACCACCACGATAAACTGCAGCTATTTTTTCTTTAGTTTGTTTGTTTAATACGCCACCTACGGGATTAAATACACTAAAACCAGCATGGAGTTTATCACTCAAATGCATCACAACTCCTGCTTCAAAATGAAAGGTTGAAGCATTGCCATAAACAGGCAACCGCAAATTAAAATAATTGAATTTTACACCGATATCTACTTTTGAACCAAGGGACCTTGCATAGCCTAATCCTAATTGTGTTTCATTGTAATTACTGTATCCAAAATAATCTGCCTGTACTCCAAAATTTCCTGATTGCGTTGTAAATACTCCTGCTGCAGTATATTGATTTAAAGCACTGAGTAAAAATCTTCGTTCACCATAAACACCCACACCTGAGCTTTTTACATTGCTGAGCGCAGCAGGGTTTACAATCATTGAAAAAGCATCAGCCATATTCTTACTGTAAGCACCAATACCCGGATACATGGAAGATAAAGGCTGCCGCACCGTTTGTGCCTGCACATAAAAAAAGGGTACTACTATAAGAAATAAAACAAGTCGTTTCAAGCAGTAAGGTTTTGTGCGGTAAACTTAAGTAAATACTTAACGCTGCTGAATTAAAATTTTGTAACCGATTTAAAACCGGATTGATGTTTTATTTTTGCTGCATGCAATTACTCGACGGCAAGTTGGCATCACAAGCCATTAAACAGGAACTTACACAAAAAACAGCACATCTTTCTGCAGCAGGAAAACCAAGACCGCATCTTGCTGCCATACTGGTAGGCAATGATGGCGCCAGTGAAACTTACGTGGCATCCAAAGTAAAAACCTGTGCTGAAATTGGATTTGAAAGTTCGTTAAAGCGATTACCTGCAGATGTAAGTGAAGAAGAACTGCTACTTGAAATTGAAGTGTTGAATAAAAATAAGGATGTTAATGGCATTTTGGTACAGTTGCCTTTGCCCAAACATATTTCTGAAAGCAAAGTAATCCGGGCTATTCACCCTTCAAAAGATGTGGATGGATTTCATCCTGTGAGTGTGGGTAATATGGTGAGTGGTGCACCTACTTTTATACCTGCTACCCCTTATGGTATTTTATTATTACTGCAGCATTACAAAGTAGAAACAAAAGGAAAACATGCGGTAGTCATTGGCAGAAGCCATATTGTTGGAACACCCATGAGTATTTTATTAAGCCGAAATTCATATCCCGGCAATTGCACAGTAACTATTTGCCATAGTGCTACTAAAAATCTGAAAGAGCATTGTTTACAGGCCGATATTATTGTAGCAGCTTTAGGCAAAGCTGAATTTGTAACAGCTGATATGGTAAAAGATGATGCAGTTGTAATTGATGTGGGTATTACCAGAGTAGCTGATAACTCAAAGAAATCTGGCTTTTCGTTAAAGGGCGATGTAAAATTTGATGAGGTAGCTTCTAAAAGCAGTTATATAACTCCCGTGCCCGGTGGTGTGGGCCCCATGACTATTGCAGGATTACTGATGAATACCTACAATGCTTATTTGCAACAAAAATCAAAATGAAAATCTCATCTTCTATAGAACAATTACCCGTCATGGAATCCTTCTACACCTTACAGGGTGAAGGTTTTCATCAGGGCCGTGCTGCTTACTTCATCCGTTTGGGTGGTTGTGATGTGGGTTGCGTTTGGTGCGATGTAAAAGAAAGCTGGGATGCAGAAAAGCATCCGAAGTATAGTGTGCAAGAAATGGTGACCAAGATGGAAAAAGAAATTATGGAGGGCACAAACAACAAGGCTCCAAATGCAACTACTGCTAAACCCATAGTTGTAATTACAGGCGGTGAACCGCTCATGCATAACCTTGATGCACTTACAACAGCCTTGCATAACGCAGGCTATCAAACGAATATTGAAACAAGCGGTGCACATCCTTTAAGTGGCAGTTGGGATTGGATTTGTTTATCACCCAAAAAATTTAAAGCCCCACTGCCGGAGGTGGTGCCATTTGCGAATGAATTAAAAGTGGTCATCTATCATAAATCGGATTTTGAATGGGCGGAGCAATACGCTGCACAAGTAGCGCCTCAATGCAAATTGTACTTACAACCGGAGTGGGATAAAGCAGCGCAGGTAACACCACTTATCATTGATTACATCAAAGCCAATCCACAATGGGAATTAAGTTTACAACTGCATAAATACATTAACGTTCCGTAGCAATATCCGGCTTTATTTTTCGTTAAATTGAGGCATGAAATCCAAACAGTTGAAAAAACTTTACATCGCCTGCCTTTTACTCATTTCACTTTGTACAAAAGCACAGTGGTACAATCCTGATAAGGTTGATAAAAAGCTTGGATATAAATACGGCAGCGCCCTCAACCTGGCCAAAGAAAGAAATTATACAGAAGCACTCCGTCTTTTGGATGGATGTATAGCAGATGATAACAAGTTTGTAGATGCATGGCTCAGCAAAGCAGGTATTCTTTCTGAATTGAAAAAATACAAACCATCCATTGAAAATTATAAGCAGGCTTTTACATTGGATTCTGTTTATTCATCTAATTATTTATTACCCTATTCTATTGCATTGGCGGGAAATGGAGAATTTGATGCGGCAAGGCACGCTGTAACACAATTTCTTACAAAACAGAATTTAAACGAACGCATTATTAAATCAGCGCAATACAGATTAAACTGTTATGAGTTTGCCATCAACTATCAACAGCAATTCAATACGAGCGGCTATGTATTTGCACCGCAAAATCTTGGCGATAGTATTAACACAAATTTTTTAGAATACCTTCCTTCAGTAACTGTTGACGGCAATGAATTGTTATTTACCAGAAGAGTGAATAACAGTAACGAAGATTTTTTCATCAGTCAAAAAATTAATGGCAACTGGAGTAAGGCAATAGCAGTGCCCGGCGAATTGAATACCGGCGGTAATGAAGGTGCCCCCAGCATTTCACAGGACGGCAAGCAAATTGTATTTACAGCAAACTATGGCAATGAAGGTGAAGGTAATTTTGATATTTATACTTCTTACCTGAATAAAACAGGATGGGGACCAAAAATGAATTTTGGCAGAGCTATTAATACTGAATATTGGGAAACACAACCTTGCCTCAGCCCCGATAAAAAAACACTCTATTTTGTTGCCAGCGATCCAAGTGGATTCGGCGGAAGTGATCTTTACTTCAGCACCTTGCAACCCAATGGCCGCTGGAGCGAAGCCAGAAATATGGGTGCCGGCATTAACACCAGTGCAGATGAGGGCAGTCCGTTTATACATGCAGATAATCAAACACTATACTTTACAAGTAAAGGACATCCGGGCTATGGCGCTAATGATGTATTTATGGTGCGTAAGCAGGCAGATGGCACCTGGAGCAAACCGCTTAATCTGGGTTATCCCATTAATACCATTGATGAAGAAGGAGGATTGATTATTGCAAGTGATGCGGCTACCGTTTATTTTTCCAGCGATGGGTGGGACAGTCGTGGTGGTTTAGATATTTTTACGTTTCAACTTCCTGCACATGTGCGCCCCTTCAAAACACTATGGGTAAAGGGAAACGTATTTGATAAAAAAACAAAACAGGGTTTACCATCAGCCGTTGAGTTAATTGATTTAGCTACTGCACAAACTATCAGCAATGTGCAAACAGATGAAGAAGGAAATTATTTAATTACACTTCCCATTGGTAAAAACTATGCGTTTAACGTAAACCGGAAAGGCTATTTATTTTTCAGTGAAAGCTTTATGCTGCAGCAAAAAGAAAATGACAGTGCTTATCATATCAATATTGCCTTAACACCCATTGAAGTAAATGCAAGTATTGTGTTGAAGAATATTTTCTTTGATACAAAAAAAGCTGACCTTAAACAGGAATCGTTGATTGAATTAGACAAAGTAGTGCAGCTACTGAAAGATAATCCCACTGTAAAAATTGAAATCAGCGGACACACAGATAATGTAGGGAAACCGGCTGATAACATATTACTCAGTAATAACAGAGCTAAAGCTGTTATAAATTACCTGCTTTCAAAAGGCATTACTTCGGCACGATTGAGCTTTAAAGGACTTGGTGCTGCTCTACCCGTGGCTGATAATAAAACGGAAACAGGACGTGCACAAAACAGAAGAACAGAATTGAAAGTATTGAGCAAATAATGTATTTTCAATGCAATAAATTATCTGCATTGAACACCGATCTGTTATATCAACTT
Source organism: uncultured Chitinophagaceae bacterium (assembly GCA_964409025.1). Classification (GTDB taxonomy): domain Bacteria; phylum Bacteroidota; class Bacteroidia; order Chitinophagales; family Chitinophagaceae; genus Lacibacter. The sequence goes on from CAYPBV010000007.1 coordinate 57,273, forward strand.
GCATTAACTCAAGTGCCGCAAATAGGCTGTGTACAGGCTAAACTGCTGGCAGAAGATTTTGAAACGGCTGAAAGCATCTTCAAAGCAAAAAAATCAATCTTAGAAAAAATTGAAGGCATTGGCGAAGTGAGGGCCACAAGCATTAAAAAATTTACTGCTTTTCAGGAACAGGAAGATGAAATCAGGTTTATAGAAAAATATAAAATCACTCCGCTCTTTATCAAAGATGAAGCCTACCCCAAACGTTTGCTCAACTGCTACGACCCTCCCACTCTTTTATTTTATCGTGGCACTGCAGACTTAAACTGTTCAAAAATTATTGCCATCATTGGTACGAGAAGTAATACAGAGTATGGAAAGCAAATGGTAGAACAAATAATTAATGATCTTTCGCCATTAACTCCTTTGGTTGTAAGTGGTCTTGCTTATGGCGTAGATGCCATTGCACATAAACAATCTGTAAAACACAATCTGCCCACAGTGGGTGTGCTGGCACATGGACTCGATAAAATATACCCGCAAGCTCATGCATCACTTGCAAAAGAAATGATAGCAGGCGGCGGCGGTTTGCTTACAGAATTCAGAAAAGAAACAAAGCCAGATAAGCACAACTTTCCTACCCGCAACAGGGTTGTAGCAGGTATGTGTGATGCCACCATTGTAATTGAAACAGGTGTAAAAGGTGGCAGTATGATAACAGCACATCTGGCCAACAGTTATAACCGTGATGTATTTGCTATACCCGGCAAAACAACAGATACCAAAAGCGAAGGATGTAATTACTTAATTCAAAACAATAAAGCAGTATTGATAAAAAACGGAATAGATATCATAGAACAAATGGGGTGGGAACAGCAAACAAAAAAAACTACCCGGCAAAAACAACTTTTTGTTGAGTTGAATGACGATGAAAAAACGGTATATGAACTGCTTACTACACATGGGCCAATGTCAATTGATGATATTACTATCAACTCCAGATTAAGCAGCAGTGCAGTAGCATCAGCCCTGTTAACCATGGAATTAAATGGCGTAGTCCTCAATATGCCGGGCAAAATATACAGCCTTACATAAGAGAGGACCGGGATTGCAAAAAGGAAAAATAGATATAAGCTGTGGTAAAGTTTCTCAAAAGATTTAGTACAGTAATTGGAATTTGGAAGCAATACATCCGCCGCCCTATCTTTGCACATGGCAACAAGAAAATCTCTCTCTCAAAATCTCAGCAACAATTTTTTCGGCGAAGGTTTAACGTTTGATGATGTATTACTCATGCCCGCTTTTAGTGAAATACTGCCACGGGAAACAAACATCAGCACACAACTCACAAAAAGTATCACACTCAACATTCCCATGCTCTCTGCAGCAATGGATACTGTTACTGAAGCAGGGCTGGCAATAGCACTGGCTCGTGAAGGTGGGTTGGGCATTTTGCATAAAAATATGAGTATTGAAGAACAGGCCGCACAGGTACGTAAAGTAAAAAGAAGTGAGAGCGGATTAATCATTGACCCTATTACATTATTACAGGATGCAACCATAGGCGATGCCCTGCAGTTGATGAAAGAAAATAAAATTGGCGGTATCCCCATTGTTGATGCCAATAAAAAGTTAGTGGGTATTCTTACCAACCGTGATTTGCGTTTTGAAACCAACGCCAGAAAGAAAGTAAGTGAAGTAATGACTTCAACCAACTTAATTACTGCACCCGAGGGAACGGATTTGAAAAAAGCAAAAACCATTTTAAGTCAGCATAAAATTGAAAAACTTCCTGTTGTAAAAAAAGACGGCACCTTAATAGGATTAATTACATACAGAGATATTTTACAATTACAAAGTCATCCAAATGCCGTAAAAGATTCTTACGGAAGATTATTAGTTGGTGCGGCATTGGGCATTACGCCAGATTTATATGACCGTGCTTATGCACTGCAACAAGTGGGTGTAGATGTAGTGGGATTAGACAGTGCACATGGTCATAGCAAAGGTGTAATTGATGCATTGAAAGGTTTAAAGAAAAAATTCAAAAATTTACAAGTCATTGCCGGCAATGCAGGAACCGCTTCAGGAGCAAAAGCATTGGCTGATGCCGGAGCAGATGCTGTTAAGATTGGTATTGGTCCCGGCAGTATTTGTACTACACGTATTGTAGCAGGTATAGGCGTACCACAGCTCACAGCAATTATGGAAGCAGCCCATGCGTTAAAGCAGAAGGGCATACCGGTAATTGCTGATGGAGGCATTCGTTATACCGGCGATATGGTAAAAGCGTTGGCCGCCGGTGCCAGTACGGTTATGATGGGTAGTGTATTTGCAGGTACAGAAGAAAGCCCCGGTGAGACAATTATTTTTGAAGGAAGAAAGTTTAAGCAATACCGTGGCATGGGCTCTATTGGCGCCATGCAGCAAGGCAGTGGCGATCGTTATTTTCAGGATGTGGAAGATAGAATTAAAAAATTAGTACCCGAAGGTATTGAAGGCCGTGTGCCGTTTAAAGGTAACGTGGCTGAAATTGTACATCAATACACGGGAGG
>CAYPBV010000008.1:0-25702 GCA_964409025.1 uncultured Chitinophagaceae bacterium
ACCTTGATGTGCTGGCTACTAACTTTGGTACCAATACAAAACTTCAACCAACAGCAGTACAACCGGTGAAGCTTTATCATTACGATTTTGATGGGAACGGGCGTAATGAACAAATACTCACTTATTATCTTAACAGAAATGAGATTCCGTTTGCCACTAAAATGGATTTGGAAAAACAAATGCCTTCACTCAAGAAAAAATTTCTGTATGCAGCAGATTTTGCTAAAGCAAGTTTGAATAATTTATTGGGTACAGATAAATTAAAACAGGCACATCTCCTTACAGCCACACAATTTGCACATTGTCTTTTTATTAATAACAACGGCACTTTTCAACCAAAAGAATTGCCCTGGCAAACACAACTTAACAATTACAGAACATCCGCAATTATAGATGCAAATGGTGATGCATTGCCCGATGTTTTACTCCTGGGAAATTATTTTGATAATAATGTGCAGATTGGAAGACAGGACGGTGAGTTTGGAACCATACTCATCAACTATGGTAATGGTGAATTTATTTACAGCAGCTTTTCCGGTTTTGTTGATGTTAAGCAAGTACGTAAAATTCAACGTGTCCGTATCAATAAAAAAGAAGCATTTATACTTGCAAGAAATAATACTTCGGCAGCAATTATTGAAATAAAACGGTGAACAAATACGCACGCAAAGTCTAACGCCCTCGTCTGAAGGAAATGAAACGAATCTTTTGTATTACAACAAATTCATAGAAGTATTTTTATAAATGTTCAAGCCCAAATAGGAATTATTATCGTCAAACAAGCCAGGGCAGTGCGTTGGTTGCCTTCTCCTTGGTAGAAGGCTGGGGTGAGGCCGTGGTTTTAATACATCACCGGGTAATACACTCTCGTTTTCCATTTGCTTGTGTCAATCTCTGCTCTTCTGTCTGTAAGCAGCATTTGAAACGGAATGGCAGGGCTCGATTTATGATGGTCAGTCACAAATTGCTGCATGGCATGTTCTGCATGTTGAATGGTATAATCACCTCCTGTAATGTCACTCACTAAAATATATCCATTGGCCAGCATTCGTTTTTGCAAAAACGTTTCATTACCTTTTACATAAGTTTTTGTTGGTATAGCTACCATCATCAGGTATTGGTTTTTTTCTTCTTCAAAAACATTGAGCATGGGAGCGCTTGTTTCTTCACCCCCATTTTCTTTAATATACTTTCTTATGGCCTCAATTTGTTCATACACTTCTGTAACCGAGGGATAATGTGTCATCAGGGTTCTGGTTGAAATCATAGCACTGTCTGTAACACGATTCATTTTTATTGAAATGCCATATACCAATTCTTCACCATCAAATCTTTGTTGTAGTAAGATAAGAAAATCAGTTACCTGTTTCTTGGTTTGTTGTAATGCAAGAAAACGTTTAATTCGTTGCAGCGGTTGTACTGGAAGTTGTTGTGATACTACTAATGTAAACCGGCTCGAATCAGGCGTGGTTTCTTCAATTACCAGTTCACCCTTTCCATATTCAAAAAAATCCAAAGCGGTTGTGTTAATCAAACTTGAACCTATTTGGTATTTGATAGTATTAAATAGATACGTACTGTCATTAATTTTTTCACCGGGCCATGCCTGTTTGCTGTTACGTTCATTCAGGAGCACACGCAGTGCTCCTTCATTGGTACAAGCCACCAAAACTGACTTCGAAAATGATTGCGTTGATGTAATTCCAAAATATAAAATGCCTGCTAAAACAGACATCAGCAAAATCAAAATAACAACAACTCTTTTCATAACATTTATCCTTATTTCATTTATATTCACTCTCTAAAATCTCTGCAAATATGCGTTGCTTGCTCTTAATTATAAGCATAACAGTTTCAACAAATTTTTTGTTTGCCCAAACTGTTCATCCCTGGAAAATTTCCACCACTGAAATAAACCCTTCCAACTACTACGGCATCTCCGTTGCCAATGGTATGATTGGTGTGGTAAGCAGTCCCGAACCTTTTAAAGTGAAAGAAGTGGTGCTGGCAGGGGCTTATGATTTATATGGGCGTGGCAGAGTAAGTAATTTCTTAAAAAGTTTCAACCTGCTCAATGCTACACTTGCCATTGATGGAAGAACAATTGACGGTAAAAATATAACCGGCATGAAGCAGGAGCTGGATATGCAAAAAGCCAGCTTCACCACATCATTCGACTTTGGAGATAAAGCAACGGTAACATACACTTACTATTCATTGCGACAATTACCTTTTACTGTGTTGATGGATGTAAGCATCATTGCTAAAAAAGACATCAGCATTACAGGCGCCAGTGTAATGGAAGCGCCTGATGCTCTCCGTGATGTACAGAATTATTACAACGAAATCGACCGGCCGCATGTAACCATCAGCTTATTAACTTCTTCAGCCAAAAGCCCCACAGGTAAATTGCTGATGTGTGCCAGCAATACATTTTTGTTTAGTGAACATCACGGCCATGAACCCAGAGTGATTCATGAAATGTGGGACAACAATATGCATCTGCTCAAATTCAGCAAGCAAATTAAAGCAGGTGAAACCTATCGTTATTCCATTACAGGTTCATCCATCACAAGTGCACATCATGACGATCCGCTTAATGAAGCGGAACGTTTAACCATTTATGCCAAGCTGGAAGGAAGAGAACGGTTGCTTCAGTTTCATACACAGGCATGGGAAGAGTTATGGAAAAGCAGAATTGTAATTGAAGGCGATGACCAATCGCAGCAGGATGTCAACAGCATGCTCTACCATCTGTATTCGTTTACAAGAGAAGGCACGGCACTTTCCCCATCACCCATGGGTTTAAGCGGACTGGGCTACAACGGACATGTATTTTGGGATACCGAGTTGTGGATGTATCCAGCATTGCTTGTATTAAAACCGGAGCTGGCAAAGAGCATGATTGAATACCGTTATCAGCGATTGGATGCTGCTAAACGCAATGCATTTGGCAAAGGGTATAAAGGCGCAATGTTTCCGTGGGAGAGTGCAGAAACAGGTGTGGAAGAAACACCCGTGTGGGCATTGAGTGGTCCGTTTGAGCATCACATCACAGCCTGTGTAGCTATTGCAGCATGGAATTATTATTGTGTAACACAGGATAAAACATGGCTACGTGAAAAAGGCTATCCCATACTGAGCGCTACTGCCGATTTTTGGGCCAGCCGTGTAGAACGTAACGGACCCGGCAGGTATGATATTAAAAATGTAGTAGCTGCTGATGAGTGGGCAGAGAATGTAGATAACAACGCCTTTACTAACGCTGCCGCTAAGGCGAATTTAAACTTTGCAACAGAAGCGGCAAAAATATTAGGTATTGTTCCCGATGCAGACTGGATGAATGTGGCAAATAATATTCCTATTCTTAAATTTCCTGACGGTGTTACAAGAGAACATGCTACGTACAATGGTGAAGGCATTAAGCAGGCTGATGTAAACCTGCTTTCTTATCCATTAAAGGAAGTCAAAGATCCTGCTGCCATCCGTAAAGATTTGGAGTATTATGAAAAGCGTGTGCCCAATGAAGGTACACCGGCTATGACACAGGCTGTATTTTCCCTGCTCTATGCCCGCATAGGTGATGCTGATAAAGCTTACTATTGGTTTAGAGATGCCTATATCCCCAATCTCAATCCACCGTTTCGTGTGATTGCAGAAACCAAGGGCGGCACCAATCCTTATTTTGCAACCGGTGCCGGAGGTATTTTGCAGGCCATGCTCATGGGTTTTGGCGGTTTGGAAATAACACCGCAGGGCATCGCACAAATTAAAACCGTGCTGCCCAAAAACTGGAAGAGTGTTACAATTACAGGCGTTGGTAAAGAGAAGAAGACGTTTGTGAACAAGCGCTAGAAGAAATGTTGTGCTGCGGAGTTGTGAGCTACTATGAAACGACGGTTGCTTCGCATGGAACATCACGCCTTAAGCGTGACTCTTGTACATTTTAATTCTATTTTCTTCGCAGCAATCTCTCCCAATATACAAAGACGAAAGTTTGCAGATTGCTCATGGGCACATTGCGTAGTAGTTATTTCCATTTGCCCGGCAGATTCTTCGTTCCCCAGAATGACAGCAATGTTGATCCCTCAGCTACACACAAGAGGCTGCGTTAATATATCAACAGTTATGTAACCAAACAAAAAAAGCAGCAGAAATGCTGCTTTAATAAAGTTAAACTTCTATTGTCACACCAGCTCAATATCAAAATTCACCAACTGCACAAACTCTTTAATACGGTCATCAATATCAGCTTTTGAAATTTCTTTTAAACGGGTGGTGCCAAATTTCTCTACACAAAAGCTCGCCATGGCGCTTCCCACAATAATGGCTGTTTTCATGTTTTCAAAACTTAGTTCACCAGTTTTAGCCATATGGCCCATAAAACCACCGGCAAATGTATCGCCGGCACCAGTGGGGTCAAACACATCTTCCAAAGGTAATGCAGGCGCAAAGAATACCTTGTCTTCATGAAACAGCAGAGCACCATGCTCACCTTTTTTTATCACAAGGTATTTGGGGCCCATTTTCATAATCTCACGGGCTGCTTTTACAATGGAGTAGTGCCCGCTCAGCTGGCGTGCTTCACTGTCGTTTACAAACAGTAAGTCCACTTTGGCAATTACTTTATTCAACTCTTCGGGCATGGTATCCATCCAGAAATTCATGGTATCCATGGCAATAAGTTTGGGCTTTACTTTAAGCTGTTCAATTACACGCATCTGTACAGAGGGCAGCAAATTGCCCAGCATTACAAATGCACTTGCCTGATAGCCATCCGGCAGTACAGGGTCAAAATCAGCCAGTACGTTTAACTGTGTATCCAGCGTGTCACGGGTGTTCATGTCCATATGGTACTTACCGCTCCAGAAAAAAGACTTTTCATCTTTTTTAATCTGTACACCATCCAGTTGCACACCACGTGCAGCCAATGCGTTCAGTTCTTCCTGAGGAAAATCACCACCTACCACGCTCACCTGGTGTATAGGTGTTGCAAAATTGGAAGCACTCCATGCTATATACGTAGCAGCGCCACCCACAATTTTATCGCTTTTTCCAAAGGGGGTTTCTATTGCATCAAAGGCCATAGAACCCACAACAATTAAACTCATAAAGTTGATTTTTTTTAAACGGGGCAAAGGTAAAGGAAAGCGGGTCGCCAATCTGCAATTGCATAAAAAAAGCGTCTTACATTATTGCAAAACGCTTTACATGAAAACTGAAACTTCGCTTATTTATCGCTTCTTACAAGATCAAAAAATTTATTATCACTCATACTCAGCCATACACGGTCAATCTGATTTACATCAAATGCTTTATCAAAACAAAGATATTGAATGTGGTTCTGACCTGCCTGCACTGTCCAGTTACAACTCAGTTCTCCATCGCTTGCTTTGGTGGTGTAATTATAAAAGAGGTCGCCGTTTTTGAGCATAATGTAAATTTTATAATCACTCCATTTAAACGGATCTGCACCTTCCTTATTAATTAATGCCATACGTATTTTAGTATACCCCGTTCCGTCGTCACGGGTTATAAATTCATTTTTAGTGTAATATACCCCTATTAAAAAATTGATAGTTTTGCCTGGATTTGAAATGGATTCATAAAAAAAAGGGTCGCTTTGAGCTTTTGCAGCCGGTGCCGCAAAAAGAATGGCGGTACATATAATGCTCAGTAATAAAAGTTTCTTTTTCATGTTGTGGTTGTTTTAAGAGTTAAAGAGAATGCCTGAAGACTTTGTTTGTTGTTTTGATAAGACTAAGGTAATTTGCCTGTTAAGGCTGTTCAATACCCTCTGCACGGTATTTTAAGCAAACGGATATTTAAAGCAATGAGCAAGAAAGATTTAGTTCCAAAAAGACGATAAAGAAATTACATTTGTTCTATGGGAAAATTAAAAGTAGCCAAAAACGAAAGTCGTAAAGACATCATCGTAAAAGCAGGCGCCGCCCTTTTTCGAGAAAAAGGTTTTGGGGCAGCAAGTATGCGTGACCTTGCTGAAAACATAGGTATTGAAGCTGCCAGTTTGTATAATCATATCCGTTCAAAAAACGAAATATTAGAAAGCGTTTGTTTTGCAGTAGCCAATCGTTTTAATACTTATTTTGATGAAGTAGATACCTCCGGCGAGGGTGTTTTGCAAAAGATTGAAACCATGCTGCGTTTTCATATACAACAGATGATTGAAAACCATGAAGAGGTAATTGTGAGCGACCGTGAATGGAAACATCTGGATGAGCCTTATCGTTCTAACTTTCACAATCAGCGTCGTAATTATCGTAAACGTTTTGCAGCACTGCTGGAAGAGGGTATAAAAAAAGGAGACATTAAAAAAATTGATGCCCCCACTGCTATTCTTGTTATGCTGCATGCTGTAAGCGGTATAGAAAGCTGGCATCGCTCCACTGCAAAAATATCAGCCAAAGAACTGGAAGATAATATGATAATGATTTTGATTGACGGGTTAAGGAAATAGATTAACGATGGCTGTACATTTTCATAAGCTTACTGTAAAAAATATCATCAAAGAAACTCCGGATTGTGTTTCCATTGAATTTAATGTACCCCATGATTTGAAAGATGCATTTCAGTACACACAAGGCCAAAGCATCAACATCAAAACCACACTCAATGGGGAGGAAATAAGACGTACCTATTCCATTTGTGCAAGTCCGCAGGAAAACAGATTAAAAGTAGCTGTTAAAAAAGTAGAAGGTGGTTTGTTCAGTACTTATGCCAATGAGCAATTGAAAAATGGTGATGAACTGGAAGTGATGACACCCTTGGGAAAATTCAACACACAACTTGATTCTGCACAATCAAAAAACTATGTGGCTTTTGCTGCAGGCAGCGGTATTACACCCATCATCTCTATCATTAAAGCTACACTTGCTGCAGAACCTCAAAGCAGTTTTACATTAATCTATGGCAACCGAAGCAGGTCTTCCATTATCTTTTTTGAAGAGCTTGAAGGACTGAAGAATAAATATATGCAGCGCTTCACCCTTATTCATATACTCAGCCGGGAGAAAACAGATGCTGCTATCAACTTCGGCAGAATTACCAAAGACAAATGCACGCACCTTTTTGAAAAGCTGGTGGACTTAAAACATGCTGATGAATTTTTTCTCTGCGGTCCGCAGGAAATGATTATGGATGTGCAGGATTTTTTAGAAGCCAATGGAGTAAATGAAAAGAAGGTCCATTTTGAGTTATTTACAACAGAGAAAAAGAGGAAAGCTGCAAGCAACAAGCTGAAAGCTGAAAGTGAAAACATTCCGTCCAGTAAAATTGAAATGAAACTGGATGGCAGGACCTTCCTTTTTGATATTCCTTTAAACAGCGACGCCACTATTCTTGATGCCGCTATGCAACTGGGTGCCGATGTTCCCTATGCCTGCAAAGGCGGTGTATGCTGTACCTGCAAAGCCAAACTGGTGGAAGGCGAAGTGGAAATGGATGTACACTGGGGTTTAGACCATGAAGAAATCGAGCAAGGTTTTATCCTCACCTGCCAAAGCCACCCTAAAACCGAAAAAGTAGTGGTGGATTTTGACGTGAAATGATGAAAATCATCCCCACCATCGTATAATAGTTTCAACAAGAATTCCAAACAGGCGTTCGCTTTCCGTAAATTTGTACTTCAAAGATTCTTGCTATGTCTATTCATAATTTAGAAGAGCATTTTCAACAGCAGATTGATGCAGAAATAAAAATTGAACCCAAGGATTGGATGCCCGATGCCTATCGGAAAACCAACATCCGCCAGATTTCCCAACATGCACACAGTGAAATTGTGGGCATGTTGCCGGAGGGTAACTGGATTACCCGGGCCCCATCACTCAAACGAAAAGCCATTCTTTTGGCTAAGGTGCAGGATGAAGCCGGGCATGGTTTGTACCTGTATTCCGCTGCTGAAACATTGGGCACCAGCCGTGATGAAATGATTAATGATTTGCACAGCGGTAAAGCCAAGTATTCCTCCATCTTCAACTATCCCACATTAACATGGGCTGATATGGGCGCCATCGGTTGGCTGGTAGATGGTGCGGCAATTATGAATCAGGTAATGCTTACACGTACCAGCTACGGACCTTATGCACGGGCGATGGTACGTATTTGCAAAGAAGAAAGTTTTCATCAGCGCCAGGGTTTTGAATCATTATTGGTTTTAAGCAGAGGCACTGCTGAACAAAAAGCCATGTGCCAGGATGCCATCAATCGCTGGTGGTGGCCTGCATTGATGATGTTTGGCCCGAAAGATTCTGAAAGCACCAACAGCGATCAAAGTATGAAATGGAAAATCAAACGTAAGACCAATGATGAGCTGCGTCAGAATTTTATTGACATGATTGCTGAACAGGTGAAGGTATTAGGCATGACACTTCCGGATAAAGATTTAAAATGGAATGAAGAGCGTGGTCATTATGATTTTGGCGAAATCAACTGGGATGAATTCTGGAATGTGGTGAAAGGAAATGGACCCTGTAACAAACAACGTTTAGAAGCAAGACGTAAAGCACACGAAAATGGTAAATGGGTAAGAGAAGCAGCAATGGCGCATACAGAGAAAAGAAAAGCCTCCTCAAACCCCTCCAAAGGAGGGGCTTTAAAGGCAGCGTAATTAATACATTCTTTCAAGAAAAATTTTATCATGAATTTTTTTATCAGAAAATTTTATTACGGTGATATTCCTGACACAAATTCAGGCGGTGAATTAAAAAACGAAAGCACTCAAATCCCCCCTTCGGGGGGTGGGGGGGCTACCTGGCCGTTATGGGAAGTTTTCATCCGCAGCAAACAGGGGCTTGACCATAAACATGTAGGCAGCCTGCATGCAGCCGATGCACAGATGGCGATTGAAAATGCAAGGGATGTCTATACAAGAAGAATGGAAGGGGTGAGCATTTGGGTAGTAGAAAGTAAATACATCACCGCAAGTAACCCTGAAGAAGCAGGCGAGCTATATGAACCTGCTGTTGATAAAGTGTATCGTCATCCTACGTTTTATCAGTTACCTGATGAAGTGAATTATATGTGATGAATAATTGATAATTGAATAAATGATAATGAATAATTCTCTCACAGATTACTTACTGCACTTAGCCGATACAACGTTGATACTTTCACATCGTAACAGCGAATGGTGCGGGCATGGGCCAATCTTAGAACAGGATATTGCACTCACCAATATTTCATTGGATTTACTGGGACAGTCAAGATTGTTTTATCAATACGCTGCACAATTAATAAACGAAAAAGAACAATCGGTGGGCATCAAAGCTCCCTTTCCTTTGGAGAGGGCGGGGGGAGAGGTTGACGAGGATAAATTAGCATACTTAAGAACAGAACGTGAATTCAAAAATCTTTTACTCGTTGAACAACCCAATAGCGATTGGGGCCAAACCATTCTCCGTCAATATTTATACAGTCAGTTTCAGCAATTGTTATTTCAGCAATTGCAATATCATAATGATGAACATGTCGCTGCCATCGCCACCAAATCTGTAAAAGAAACCAACTATCATGTACGCTGGAGCAGCGAATGGGTGATTCGCTTGGGCGACGGTACTGATGAAAGCAAACAACGTATGCTGCATGCTATGGATGAACTGTGGCGTTATACAGGCGAAATGTTTATGCCTGCAGATTATGAAACTGTTGCCAATGTTGATTTCAATACTATTCAAGAGCAATGGCATGAAAATGTAAGTGCCGTGTTTGAAGAGGCGGGCTTAGCGATTCCTGAAAAAACCTTTATGCAAAATGGTGGTAAAACAGGAACACATACAGAACATCTCGGTTATATTTTGTCTGATTTGCAGTATATGCAAAGAGCATATCCCAACAGTGAATGGTAAACATGACACTTCACACAATCGATAAAAAAGCTATTTATGCATACCTGGAAGAAATCAAAGACCCGGAAGTACCTGTTTTGTCTATTATCGATTTGGGTATCGTAAGAGATGTAGTGATGCATGAAGATGATGAAGTGGAAGTATTTATTACATCAACTTATAATGGCTGCCCGGCTATGGATATGATTGCTACCAATATCCGCATCATGCTGGCTACTTTAGGTTTTAAAAAATATAAGGTCACACAAATTCTTTCTCCCGCATGGACAACAGACTGGATGAGTGAAGAGGGCAAGCGTAAACTCAAAGCCTACGGCATAGCTGCCCCTGATAAGCGCTTTCTGAAAGCTGAAAATGGAGTGGAATGTCCGCACTGCAATTCACCCCACACCAAACTCATCAGTGAATTTGGAAGCACCGCCTGCAAAGCATTGTACCAGTGCAACGATTGTAAAGAGCCGTTTGATTATTTTAAATGTCATTGAACTGATAGTAATCTCGTTCTGCAATATTATTTTCATTGATTGGGGAAATGAATTTCAAATGCTGTTCACTGATTATTTCTTAGCTTGCCTTTGAAAATAATGTTCAATGAAAAAGCTTGCCGTCTTTAGTATCATTGCCATGCTCATTTCCTGTAAAAATGAAAACAAAAATATACTATATCAATCTGATGCCTTTACGTTGTACAAAGACAAAGTAGTACAAGGTACCAACACAGCCACTGTAGTTTCGGCCACACATATTACCTCTAACTACAAAAGTCCTGCAAGCGCTACTTTTTCAAGACTCATTAAATTCAAATTCAGCATCAATGAAAAAGATAATGAATTAGCACCGGGCAACGACCATTGGGTTGTTATCAACAATGAAAAAGAATCACCAGTTGTGGTGTTTGGTCAAATGCCTGAACCTTCACCGGCTGCACCTGTAACTTATTTGCCTGTGAATTATGAATACACCTTTCGTGTGGATATGAAACCTGTGCTCAAACAATTTGAAGAAAAGGGATATTATGAAACTTATGACGGAAGTAAAGTTGCCAAAGCCGATTTCAAAGGATTTTATATTGCAGGCGCCTCCGAACCGCTGTCATGGGATTTTGTAAACCTCAACAATAAAGGATTACAATTAAAAGATGATGATAAAGACGGCATCTACACCATCACACTCAAATTCAATCCGTATAACGAAGAAGAAAAAAAAGAAAAAGAATGGAAACTGAGTTTGGATATTTCACAAAAACCTGCTTACAAATCTGAACAACCCATTGTAGATGCATTATTCAACTTATCACTGGAAGAAGTATTAAAAAACATTGAAGCCGACAGCACCTTCCGCACCGGTGCTAAATGGGGCGGTGTGTGGACAAGAGATATCAGCTACAGTATTTTTCTCGCCTTTGCTTATCATCAACCCGATGTAGCAAAAATTTCATTGCTGAAAAAAGTAAAACGTAAACGCATTATCCAGGATACAGGCAGTGGTGGTGCATGGCCGGTAAGCAGCGACCGTACTACATGGGTGCTGGCTGCATGGGAAATTTATAAAGTAACGGGCGACAGAGACTGGTTGCAACTGGCTTATGAAATCATCAAAAACACATTGGATGATGATGCCAAAGTTTTATTCAACAGTGAAACAGGTTTATACAAAGGCGAATCTTCGTTCTTAGACTGGCGTGAACAAACTTATCCCAAGTGGATGAGTAATATGGATATTTATGTGTCGCAAAATTTAGGAACAAACGTTGTGCATTACCAGGCACATAAGATTTTAGCAATGATGGCAAAAGAAATGAATCAGCCGTTTGAAGTATTTGAACAAACAGCAAACAATATCAAAACAGCCATCAACAAACAATTATGGATGAGCGATAAAGGGTATTATGCACAATACATCTATGGCAGAAATTACTTGACCGTATCTCCACGCTTTGAAGCATTGGGCGAAGCATTGAGTGTATTGTTTGATGTAGCCAATGAACGACAGGCAAATTCCATTTTTGAACAATCACCGTTAACAGCATATGGTGTTACCTGCATCTATCCGCAAATACCGGGCATTCCTCCTTATCATAACAATGGCATCTGGCCTTTTGTACAATCCTATTGGAATCTTGCCGCTGCTAAAGCCGGTAATGAAGCGGCATTGAATCATGGGCTGGCATCTATTTATCGTGCTGCTGTATTGTTTCTTACCAATTATGAAAATATGGTAGCGGCAACAGGTGATTTTAATGGTACAGAAATTAACAGCGACCGTATGCTGTGGAGCATGGCGGGAAACATTGCCATGGTGCATCGTGTATTTATGGGTATCCAGTTTGAAACAAACGGCATTCGTTTTGCACCTGCCATTCCATCCAATTACACAGGTACAAAAACACTCAGCAATTTTAAATACAGAAATGCTGTTCTGAATATTACCGTAAAAGGAACAGGCAATAAAATCGTTGCTATTAAGATGGATGGAAAAGAATTAGCTGACGCTTTACTTCCTGCTGAAACAACTGGTACACATACCATTGAGATTGAAATGAACAATAAAGCATTCAGCAGCAATAACATCAACCTGGTTGAGAATTCATTTTCATTGCCTGACCCGCAGGTAAAACGCAATGGCAATAAATTAGAATGGAAGCTGATTGACGGAGCCGCCGGTTATCTCATTTATAAAAATGGAAAACTGATAGATAATACAAGAGAAACAAATTATGTATTAAAAGCTGATAGTTTGTTTGCTGAATACAGTGTAAGCGCTGTAAACGAAAAAGGAGTAGAATCGTTTATGAGTGAACCCATTGCTGTTTTCGATGCAAACAAAATGCAGGTTGTGGAAATGGAAGGAATGACTACTAAGTCTTTATTGCCGTTTGTCAATTACTCGGGTAATGGATTTATTGAAACCTCAACTGCATCAAATAAATCAATTACCATCAATATAAATGTGGAGGCAGATGGAATGTATTTAATAGACTTTCGTTACTCCAACGGCAGCGGTCCATGGAATACAGATAACAAATGTGCCATAAGAAGTTTGTATAATGGAAGCAACTATGTGGGCTCTTATGTATTTCCACAGCGTGGTACAGATGAGTGGAGCGATTGGGGCTGGAGCAACAGTTATAAAGTAAACCTGAAAAAAGGAAACAATCAATTGCGTTTGGTTTTAGAAGAGTGGAATACGAATATGAATGTTGATATAAACCAAGCGATGCTTGATTATATGAGAGTGATAAAACTTTAAAGATATTTTTTATAGACGCAGAGAAATGAGAACGCAAAGTTGAACGCAGAGAAAAAACTTTGCGACACCTCCGCATCTTCTTTCTCTGCGCCAAAAACTTTTAATATGACCCCTATTCAATTTGAAATCAAAAATGCGGTTGCTTATATCCACCTCAACCGTCCGGAAAAGTTCAACAGTTTTAACCGTGAAATGGCGTTGCTTTTGCAAAACCGTTTAGATGAATGTGCATCGCTGCACGAAGTGCGTTGTGTGTATATCACAGGCAATGGCAAAGCATTCAGTGCAGGACAGGATATCAGTGAGCTGGTAGGCGAAAATAAAATTGAAATCAAACAAATACTTAGTGAACATTACAATCCCATCGTAAAACGCATCCGTAATTTACCAAAGCCTGTTGTTGCAGCAGTAAACGGTGTAGCTGCCGGTGCCGGTGCTAATATTGCTCTGTGTTGTGATGTAGTAGTTGCTGCTGAAGCTGCTTCTTTTATTCAGGCATTTTCAAAAATCGGTTTGATACCGGATAGCGGCGGTACGTTTACATTACCCCGTTTAATTGGTTGGCAAAAAGCAAGTGCCTTGATGATGACGGGGGATAAGGTTTCAGCATCAGAAGCAGAAAAGCTGGGCATGTTGTACAAAGTATTTCCGGATGTTACCTTCGAAGAAGAAAGTAAAAAGATAGCACATACACTTTCTCAAATGCCCACCAAAGGATTAGCATATACTAAGCATGCACTCAATCATTCTTTCACCAACAATTGGGAAGAGCAGTTGCTGCTGGAAGATGAGTTTCAGCAGAAAGCTGCTAATACTTATGATTATAAAGAAGGTATCAGTGCATTTTTGCAGAAACGAAATCCATTGTTTAAGGGAGAATAAACAACATGCAAGATTTATCAACTCATTTCTTATTACGAAAAGACATTACTTTTCTCAACTTTGGTTCTTTTGGCGCCTGTGTACGTCCTGTGTTTGAACGCTACCAGCAATATCAACTGGAACTGGAAGCCGAGCCGGTACAGTTCATCACAGTTAACGGACCAAAATATTTAGAAGCATCCCGTAAAGCATTAAGCGAATACATCAATTGTCATCAGGATGATGTTGTATATGTTACCAATCCTTCTTATGCTGTAAACATCATAGCTAAAAGTTTACAACTTCAACCCGGCGATGAAATATTAACCACTGATTTAGAGTACGGCGCCTGTGACCAAACATGGAATTACTATTGCAATAAAACAAGTGCAGTTTATAAACGTCAACCTATTACATTACCACTTACAAGTAAAGAACAATTTGTTGAAGAATTCTTTAAAGGCTTTACCTCCAATACAAAGTTGATCTTCATTAGTCATCTCACCAGCAGTACAGGTTTACGTTTGCCGGTAGAAGAAATTATCGCCAAAGCAAAAGAATTGGGCGTGATGACCTTTATTGACGGTGCACATGGCCCTGCACAGGTGTACGTGGATTTACAAAAGATAGGTGCTGATATTTATACCGGTGCCTGTCATAAATGGATGATGACTCCTAAGGGAAGTTCGTTTTTATATGTGAGACGAGAATTTCAGCATTTATTTGACCCCTTGATTGTAAGCTGGGGTTACAATGCATTATTCCCTTCACAATCACAGTTTTTAGATTATCATCAAATGAATGGCACCAGAGATTTTTCTGCATTCTTAACCATACCTGATGCAATAGCATTCATGAATGAACATGATTGGGTGCGTGTAGCAGCACATTACAGAAAACTGGTGCAGCAAAATGCCGAACCATTTTGTAAGCTGTTTCACTCAAAACCCCTTGCTCCAGTTAATGATAATTTTATTGCACAGCTATTGAGTTGTGAAATCAAAACAAAAGAACCTGAGCAGTTGCAAAAGGTCTTATTTAATGAATATAAAATTGAAATCCCTGTAATGCGGCATGGCAGCAAAGTATATCTGCGTTATTCTATGAACGCATTTAACTCACAGGAAGATTTGGATAAACTTTTTGCAGCCATAAAAGACATTCAAAAGAAAACAACATTAATTGAATCTTAAAATTTGTTTATGCCAACTCCCAAAGAAGTTGTGAGCCACATAATGCAGCACGATCGTTTCAGCCAATGGCTGGGTATTGAAGTGCTGGAAATAAAAGAAGGCTACAGTAAAATTAAAATGACCATTCGGGAAGAAATGGTTAACGGCTTTGGCATTATTCATGGTGGTGTTATGTTTTCTTTGGCTGATAGTGCATTTGCTTTTGCCTGTAATAACCGCAATCAACTGTCTGTAGCTTTAGATACTTCTATCAACTTCATTAAACCCGTACATGTGGGCGATGAATTAACAGCGGAAGCAACAGAAGTGCACAATGGTAAAAGCACAGGCTTGTATCAAATTGAAATCTTTAATCAAAAGCAACATCTGGTGGCGCAGTTTAAAGGATTGTGTTACAGAACGGATAAGAAGTTGGTTGAAAAAGTTGATTGAGTTGACAAAGGATTCAACTCTATTAACTTTGTAAACACTGTCAATTTCATCAACTAATAAACATGATCTACTCCTTCAAAGGTTTTATCCCCGTTGTTCATGAATCATCTTTTGTACATCCGCAGGCGGCGGTAACGGGTAATGTCATCATCGGGAAACATTGTTACATCGGTCCCGGTGCAGCACTGCGTGGCGACTGGGGAGCTATCATTCTTGAAGACGGATGCAACGTGCAGGAGAACTGTACTATTCACATGTTTCCCGGTGTAACTGTATTATTAAAAGAAGGAAGTCATATTGGTCACGGTGCTGTAATTCATGGTGCTGCTATTGGTAAAAATTGTTTGGTGGGAATGAACAGTGTTGTGATGGATAATGTAGTGTTGGGAGATGAATGTATTGTAGGTGCTTTAAGTTTTATTAAGGAAGGAGAAATGTTTGAAAGCAGAAGTTTAATTGTTGGCAATCCGGCAAAAAAAATAAAAGCAGTAAGTGATGAAATGATTGGGTGGAAATCAAAAGGCACACAACTCTATCAATCCTTGCCCGTAGATATGCAGGAACAATGGCAAATTTGTGAACCCTTGAGAACAATACCTGCAAACAGACCGTCACAAGAACAACTCTATGAAAGCTGGAAGAAGATAAAAGGGGAATAGACGTACATGGTATAAGAGCCCCGCTAAAGACGGGATTTGCAATGCAACGCTACCGCAGTAAAATAGAATTACAAAAGCTCACTCCATAAAAACTATCTTTGCCCCTCAGCATGGAAAAAAACTTTATTGATTATATCCGCATTTTTTGCAAAAGCGGTCATGGTGGCGCCGGCAGTAAACATTTTGCCCGTACCAAATTTAATCCCAAGGCAGGGCCTGATGGTGGTGACGGTGGCCGTGGCGGTCACATCATTCTTCGTGGTAATAAAAACTTATGGACACTGCTCCATCTGCGTTATGTAAAAAATGTATTTGCTGAAAATGGAGAGAACGGAAGCGGTGATAACTGTACCGGTCGCAGTGGTAAAGATTATATCATTGAAGTACCATTGGGCACGGTAGCAAAAGATGAAGAAACAGGAAAGATCGAAGCTGAATTATTAGAAGACGGACAGGAAGTGGTGTGGATCAAAGGAGGACGTGGTGGCCTGGGCAATGCACAATTTGCAACACCCACCAATCAGGCACCGGAACATGCGCAACCGGGTGAACCGGGTATTGAAAGTACTAAACTGCTGGAGTTAAAAGTACTGGCTGATGTAGGATTGGTAGGCTTTCCTAATGCAGGAAAATCAACCTTGCTCTCCAGCATTACCGCTGCCAAACCCAAAATTGCTGATTATGCATTTACAACTTTAACTCCGCAGCTTGGTATGGTAGAATACCGTGATGGAAAAAGTTTTTGCATTGCAGATTTGCCCGGTATTATTGAGGGTGCTGCAGAAGGTAAAGGATTAGGCCATCGTTTTTTACGTCATATAGAACGCAATTCAGTTTTATTATTTCTGATTCCTGCCGACAGTAAAGATCACCGCAAAGAATTTGAAATATTATACAATGAATTAAAAGAATACAACCCTGAAATGCTGCAAAAGCAGTTTCTCATCGCCATCAGTAAAAGCGATATGCTGGATGATGAATTGAAAGAAGCCATCAGTAAAGAACTGCCGCAAAAAATTCCCCATGTATTTATTTCATCTGTTACACAAAGTGGCTTACAGGAGTTGAAAGATATGTTATGGAAAGAATTGAATGCATAAAAAAAGCCCCGCATTTTAGCGGGGCTTTTAAATAATATTAATTATGCCATTGCTGCATTCATTTGCTTGGCTGCTTTTTTACGCTCTTCTTCATCCAGAATTACTTTGCGCATACGAATGTGATTGGGCGTTACTTCAATACACTCATCAAACTGGATGTACTCCATACACTCTTCCAGCGTCATTAATGTTTTAGGTGCAATGCGTGTGGCATCATCACTGCCGCTGGCACGGTGGTTGGTAAGCTTCTTTCCTTCAGTTGCATTCACAACAAGATCACCGGGTTTGATATGCTCTGCTATGATTTGTCCTGCATATACATCTTCCCCGGGGTCAACAAAGAAAGTACCACGGTCCTGTAATTTATCAATAGAGTAACCGGTTGTTTTATCCTGGAACTTTGAAAGCAGCACACCATTGTTACGGCCGGGGATAGGACCCTTCCACGGTTTGTATTCACTAAAGCGATGCGCCATTACAGCTTCACCTGTTGTAGCAGTTAGCATTTGTGTACGCAGGCCAATCAAACCACGGCTCGGAATATCAAATTCCAGATGCTGCATTTCACCTTTGGTTTCCATCACCAGCATTTCACCTTTACGGCGTGTAACCAAATCAATTACTTTACTTGCAAACTCCTGCGGCACATCTACTACCAGTGTTTCATACGGCTCACATTTCTTGCCATCAATTTCTTTGGTAATTACCTGCGGCTGACCCACCGTTAACTCATACCCCTCACGGCGCATGGTTTCAATTAAGATACCTAAATGTAAAATACCACGACCATAAACTACAAGGCTATCACCATCTTCACTATCACTTACACGCAAGGCAAGGTTTTTTTCTGTTTCCTTCATCAAACGATCTCTCAGGTGGCGGCTGGTAACAAACTTGCCATCCTTACCAAAGAAAGGAGAGTTGTTTACACTAAACAGCATGTTCATGGTAGGCTCATCCACACTAATCACTGGTAATGCTTCAGGATTCTCCGCATCAGCTATGGTATCACCAATATTAAAATCTTCAACACCTACCACGGCACATAAATCACCGGCAATAACTTCCGTTACTTTTTTCTTACCCATTCCTTCAAACACATACAGTTCTTTTACTTTGAGTTTGCGAACCGTACCATCAGCCTGCATCAATACCACCTGCTGATTTTCTTTGATGCTGCCCCGGCTCACTTTACCAATAGCAATACGACCCAGGAAAGACGAATAGTCCAATGATGTAATCTGCATTTGAAGAGGACCTTCAGCTACTTTGGGAGCAGGTACATGTTTAATGATACCATCCAGCAACGGAATAATATTATCAGTTGGAGTTAATGAATCATTGAACCAGCCGTTCTTACCACTTCCGTAGTAGGTGGGGAAATCCAATTGCTCTTCAGTAGCATCCAGGTTAAAGAAAAGTTCAAACACAGCATCATGCACTTCATCAGGGCGGCAGTTAGGCTTATCCACTTTATTAATAACTACGATGGGTTTCAGATTCAACTGCAAAGCTTTTTGCAACACAAAACGTGTTTGCGGCATGGGACCTTCAAATGCATCCACTAAAAGAATTACACCATCAGCCATTTTCAATACACGTTCTACTTCACCGCCAAAATCGGCGTGGCCGGGTGTATCAATCACATTAATTTTTACATCGTTGTAGGTAACAGCGGCGTTTTTTGAAAAGATGGTAATACCACGTTCTCTTTCAAGATCGTTGCTATCCATAATAAGCTCACCTGTTTCCTGATTTTCACGGAACACTTTAGTGGCATGTAAAATTTTATCAACCAGGGTTGTTTTACCATGGTCAACGTGTGCAATAATTGCTATGTTTCTGATGTTCATATTTCCGTTGTTATTGAGCCGCAATCAGTTATAAATCAGCTTACTACAAACTAACTACCTAAGACTATCGGCTTACAAATTGGCCGCAAATGTACACCAATAAAATGGGGTGGCAAGGGAATAAAGTGAATATATTATTATGGTTTGTAGGGTACTGGTGAAGAGGAATACTGCTTTTTCTTATGATCAAAAGCTATAGTGATATACTCCATTCGAGCGTTGAAATGATTGGAACCGATATTTAGGCCATCATCTCCGCTGTTATTAAATAGCGCCAGTCAAAATTATCTGCTTCGTAAGCAGATTTGATTTGTATGGGTTGAGATAGAGTTTTTCTGTTTAATATGCGTTCATTCAATAATTTTTTTCTTCCGTTCATTATCAGCTCCTGTAACTGTTTGTTCTGCATCCACTGCTGCTGCGGCGGTTCATAGCCAACTTTATCTGTTCGCCATACAATTTCCTGCGGGAGCGATGCTTTCATTGTTTGTCGCAGTATGTATTTTGTAAACCCGTTATGCAATTTCATGGTAGATGGCAATGAAAAAACAAACGCTACTAATTCATGACTCAAAAACGGCAAGCGGAGTTCACGGCCATGTGCCATAGAGTTTCTGTCAGCATAATGAAGCAGCTCGCCCAATCCCTGTTGCATGGTGTTGAAATACAATATATCATTGAGCTTACTCACGGGAGGTTTGCTGATGGAGAAAAATTTATTGTAATGTGCATGAGCATACTCATTGGTAATGTGCGCATGCGAGAATATTTTTTTGCGTTCGCTTTCTTCTAATTTGCTGCTGGTTAACAAGGGAAGAAATGCGGCTGCATAATTTGATGTACTCCATTGAAATGGAATGTTATTTTGTTCAAACAGCCTGCGTTCATTGACTGCTGCAGAAAATTTCCATTTGCCAAGCAGCTCCTGTAAAAACCAATGAATGTATTTGCTGTAACCCGCCAGTGTTTCATCTGCACCCTGTCCATCGAGCAAAACAGTTACATCATATTCTTTTGCAAGTTGCATTACTTTGAATTGTGCATACACACTGGATGAATTAAAGGGCTGCTCCTGATGGTAACAGAGTTTTTCAAAATCACTGATAAATGTTTCAACGGTTGGAATAGTTATATGCTGCTGTAAATTAAATTGGGCAGAAACTTTTTTTGCGTATTGCAATTCATCTTTTTCAAAGGCCGGAAAGCTGGCTGTAAAACAGTGATGTGAATAATGAACAGCATTTACGTTATGGCACATGGCTACAATACCTGAACTGTCAAGCCCGCCGCTGAGGGATGTGCCTATTGCTACATCACTTCTTAATCTTCTTTGTACACTGCTGCTGAAAAGCTCTGCAAACCGTTCAATGGCATCAGCTTCTGAAATTGAATGTTGTGTCTGCCTATCTAAATCCCAGAACTGTTGAATATGCAATTCCTGTTTGGTAATATCAAATTTTAAGTAATGTGCTTGTGGTAATGCAAAAATATTTTTATAAAACGTAAGGCTTGCATCTGTAGCGTTTTGGGTATGTCCGTTTGCCAGAAACGAAAGCAGCATGGTATGATTCCATTCTTTACTGATGCCTGCTGCCCACAAAGCTTTAAACTCTGATGCAAAGAGCAACTGCTCATCATCAGCAAAATAGTAAAACGGTTTTTCGCCAAAACGGTCCCTTGCAGCAAAGAGTTGCTGTTCCTGTTCATCCCAAATAGCAAAGGCAAACATACCGTCAAATAATTGCAGGCATTCTTCTTTGTAACAGTCATATGCTGCTGTAATTATTTCTGTATCAGATGAGGTACGAAAGCTATAGCCTTTTTTTATAAGATTTTCTTTGAGTTCAATGTAATTATAAATTTCTCCGTTGTGAATGATGGTATAGCGATTTCGATAATGCATTGGTTGAGATGCAGCTTCACTTAAATCCAGAATACTTAAGCGGCGATGGCCTAAAGCCACAGTTCCGCTTTCATTCAGCCACACACCTTCGCCATCTGGCCCACGATGCATTAATGCATCTGTCATTTGTTTCAAACGATGTGATGAAACAAAATATTTATTGTTGGAAAGTATGCCTGATATGCCACACATAAGCTATGAAAATACAAAGAAGGAGAAGAAATAAAAAAACTCCGTATTAAACGGAGTTTATAAAATTTTATATCAATGATTACAAACCAATCGGCATCCTTACAATTTCATCATCCCATGCCATCACCAAATTGATGGTTTTGTCATTTATCTTTTCAAACATCATGGTAAAAGCTTCTGTAAGTTCTGCGTGGCGGTTTACATTGCAATCCACACGCACCACATCTTTGGCTGCATCATATTTAAAAGCACCCCAAATGTCTGTTTCCTTATTGACGATGAGTGTCCACTTGTCTTTGTTTTCCAACGCATATAAAGTATAACGTCCTTTCTTAACTGTTTTGCCGCCAATTTTTACGTCTTTAAAAAATTCAATTTCAGTGGCCTCATTGGCACCCAGGCGCCACACTTTACCATCTTCCACCAGTTCACCAAATACTTTGCGTCCGTTTTTTTGCGGGCGGCTGTACACTACTCTTGCTACTAACGGCTCCACTGTTTTATTGGGTTGAATACGAAGGATGGGATAGTTTACCGGATAATAACTCATATCCATGGGCGATTTATCAAGAGCTGGCAACTTGGGTCCATTTTGTGCCTGTGCAGCAAAGGCAAATAAGATAAATACTGCTGAAAAGAAATACTTCATATCGGTTTTTTTGCTCCGCAAATGTATAGTAAATACGTACAGTATGCAGACGATGTTACAGGAACGGAAGGTTGCTACTAAGGGTAAGATTAAAAAAAGGTAATACCTGCTGTTTATCATCACTTCAACTGCTGCTTACGGGCATCTTTCAGTAACTTGTAGGTAATTAATATTGCACATAATTTCTTAAACAGTATGTACAGAAAAGTTACCTACCAGTCGGCCGAAGATGCTTTATCCGTTATCCAGAGTAATCAACGTGTATTTGTGCATGGAAGTGCACAAACACCTTTGTTTTTATTAAGAGAACTTGCCAGGCAATCGGCACGGCTGCATAATGTGGAGCTTACATTTATAACCGTGCAGGGCGATATTACAGTGGATAGACCTGAATATGAAGGCATCTTCAATATCAATTGCATGTTTGTGAGTGAAAGTGTGCGCAAGGCCGTAAATGAGGGAAGGGCAGATTTCATTCCTGTTTTTTTAAGCGACATTCCTGATTTATTTAAAAAAGGGTATTTACCCATTGATGTGGCATTGGTACAGGTGAGCCCGCCTGATGTACATGGTTACTGCTCACTCGGTGTAAGTGTAGATATAGCCAGAAGTGCGGTAAATACTGCAAAATTCATTGTGGCACAGGTTAATCCCAATGTGCCACGTACGCATGGCGACAGCCTCATTCATGTAGAGAGGATTAACACATTTGTGTATTGTGACGATGCATTGCCAGAGGTGGATTACGGTGTTAAAGTGAGCGCTGATGAGCTGCAGATAGGAAAATATATTGCTGACATGATTGATGATGGCAGTACTTTACAAATGGGGATTGGTACCATACCTGATGCGGTGTTAAAAGCACTCATAAATCATAAAAACCTGGGAGTGCATACTGAAATGTGCAGCGATGGTATCATTGATTTGTTTGAACGGGATGTGATAAACAATACTAAAAAGAAAATACATCCCTACAAAGCAGTCACCGGGTTTGCTGTAGGTACCAGAAAGCTCTATGATTATGTGCATGATAATCCTGCATTTGTTTTTCTGGATATTGATTATGTAAACGACCCGCATGTCATTCGCCGTAACCCCAAAGTAATTGCCATCAACAGCGCCATTGAAGTGGATTTAACCGGCCAGGTGTGTGCAGATAGTATTGGCACCATGCAGTACAGCGGTATTGGCGGTCAAATGGATTTTATGCGTGGTGCAGCGCTTAGCGAAGGTGGTAAACCCATCATTGCACTTACATCACGAACAGCTAAGGGAGTAAACCGTATCACACCATTTTTAAAACAGGGGGCCGGTGTTGTTACCACCCGTGGCCATGTGCACTATGTAGTTACGGAAAATGGCGTTGCAAGTCTGTACGGTAAAAATTTACGCCAGCGTGCCAAAGCGTTGATTGAAATCGCTCATCCTCTGGACAGGGAAATGCTGGAGCGTGCCTGCTTTGAACGGTTCAAACATTTTCCGGCGCATTATTAATGATGTTATTTTCTTTGAGCCTGATACTGTAATTCCTGTTTTGTAAAATTATATAAAAGCGGGAAGAATAGTTTGTACAAATGATTGAGTTGCTGATAGTGCTCTTCAAACAATTGAAAGGCTGTATCGCTTTCAGTTAGATATTGTGAACGCCTTACCACACCCGCCAGACTTTTTTCAATACCCCACCGCTCCTGATAATTATACAGCCAGTTTTGTGTTTTCATAAAGGGGTACATCCGGGTAAAGCGATCAGGAAATACAGGTGAAAACACATCCAGCGTTTGATAAGTGGTTTGAGCAAAATTAAAAAGTGACTCCTTGTTGAAATGCAATGCATCTATTGCCAGAAAATGATCAAACACTACATCTACAAAAGCGCCGGCATATAATCTGTAATGGGGTCGAAAAATTTCTTTGGCCTCTTTTATTAATATATGGTCATCTGTAAACGTATCAATGGCACGGTGCAGCGCAATTCCTTTTTGAATACCCATACTGTACTCAAATTTTTTCTTGCCTTTAACAAAATCACTAATCATATTGCCCGCCAGCAGTTCAGGTTCATTAAAAGAAAGATATGCGTGCGCCAGGTAATTCATACACCTTAAAGATAAAGTCTTTGCCGTTTATCGCAGCTTGGTGAGGTATGATTTGCACTCATAAATCTTTAACAATTTTTAAGATGGGGTAAAACATGTGTGATTTGCTGATAAAATCTGTTGAAAGGCCTGTGTTGCATACAAACCTCCGCCGTTTATCCATGATTATATTCTTTTAACATCCGTTTATACAGATTAGCTTGTAAAGTGTTGTAACAAAAAATAGTTTTGAGCCGTATTGTTATTTTATCATTTATCATTAAACCTTATTAAAATGAAAAAGATGTTATCATTTGCAGCAGCTGTAATTTTTGCTGCAGCAGTCACTGCAAGTCCTGTTAATTCTCCTGTTTCTAAAGAGGCACTCAACGCATTTGAACGTGCATTTAAAGATGCCAGTAATGTACAATGGAAAGGTAAGGAGGGATTGTATATTGCTTCCTTTGAACTTAACAATGAAAAAGTTACTGCATGGTTCACTGAAGAAGGCGAACTGGAGGCAGTAGAAAGAAGCATTACTCAGGATCAATTACCGTTACTGGTTGCCCGTGCTGTTGCAGCTATTAATGACGAAGCTGTAGTAACAACTATTAAGGAAGTAAATCAGAGTGGTGAATTGTTTTATTTGGCAAAAAGCCAAACAGATAAACACATGATTACGTATAAAATTTCAGCCGACGGCTCAGTTACTACTTTCGCCAAAAAGAAAAAATAAAGATGGTCGATTGTTGTTTTGGATAAGCTTCCTGTTTAGTACAGGAGGCTTTTTTATTTATGGCGGTTCATCACTTCATCATATTTGTCATCATAATCTTTGCGAATGGTGCCGAGTATTCTGTCCCAAAACAAAAAGTATAGCCCGTAATTACCTGTAAAATATTGATGATGCTGGTTATGATTTACTGAGGTGTTTATCCATTTACCTATCCATGTGCGATGGAAATTTTTAGGATACAACTCCCACCCCAAATGGCCGTATACGTTATATACCATCATGAAAAGAAAAAAGAAAAACAAATGTGCTTTCATTACGGGAATGGTAAATAAGTACACCACCAGTATTCCTATTTCTACTACTGCTTCTAAAGGATGAAATGCAAAAGCTGCCCAGGGTGATGGATTGGTGCTTTTATGATGCACCAGATGAAATAACTTAAATAATTTGGGATGATGCATCAGCCGGTGTGTGAAATAAAAATACGTATCATGCATCACCAGCATTAATGGAAAGGCCAGCCAGAAATATAACTTTCCATATTCGTTGATATCAGAATACCAGGTAGTATGTTTTCTTATTTCAGGATTTCCTAAGATTAACCATGGGATTATGCTGAAAATAAACATGGTGATGATGGAATAAATAATCTCCCGTTGATAATCTTTTAACGCAGGAAAGCGTAATTGAATTTTTTTAAATGCAATTTTCTTTTTTCTGATTACATACCAAATAAAAAATGTCAATCCTGCCAATACAATGTATCGAACACTTACAATGGTAAAAATGCTGAAAAAGGTTCCGTCTGGATAAAACATATAAATGAGATAACGAAGTTATTCTGAAGTTTAATCACTTGCAAGTAACACCTGCCATGCCTGTTCTACCTTTCCTTCATCTAAAAGTTTTTTGGCATATTTATGCAGTTCTTTTTCCA
>CAYPBV010000008.1:25712-52363 GCA_964409025.1 uncultured Chitinophagaceae bacterium
AAAGTATTGGATGATCTGTTTCAATTGATCATCTTCAAACGTATTATCCACTACAGGATATTCATGTACATTACCTAACTGACCTAAATTGTTTCCGGTGAGTATACTGCTGTTTCTTACACTTTGTGGCAATGCATCTATGCCTATGCCTAATTGTGTATTGGGCTTTTCTACATGAAACAGATTATTTTCACTCACCTTACAATACCAATCGCCACCCAGCCTTGCAACATGATGCAGTTTGCGCTGGTCAATCATTGTTTTTTCGTCATTTAAAATGCTTTCATCTATGTGCATTCTCAGTACTTCACAAATTACCAGATTGCCTGCGCCGCCTTCAGAACCCAGCGGTTTTACTTCCAGCACCTTGCATTCCATTTTCACCTTACTTTCTTTTACCATGGGTGGTTTTACTACAGTAGCAGCTTGCTGAGTAAACCCCGCTTTTACAAATTCATTCACATCTTTAGGGAATTCACAACTGCTGAGACTCACCTGCTGTACCATATCATAGTCAACAATGTTGATAATCACTTCAGGTACTTCCAGTACATTTTGTAATGTGTGCTTGGTAGTATTATCTCTTACTCTTCTTGCAGGTGAGAATACAACAACCGGCGGGTTGGATGAAAATAAGTTGAAAAAGCTGAACGGGCTTAAGTTTACATTACCATCCTTATCAATGGTTGATGCAAAACAAATGGGTCTTGGTGCAACAGCATGCTGCAGCCAATGTTGTTTTTGCATGGGGGAGAGTTGCTGTAAATCGATGATCATATTGTCAATATAAGTTATGAGTTACCAGTTACGAGTTACGGGTTATCGTTCTTTTTCCGGCTATTCTTCTCACTTTGGATTTTAGCCTTCACTTTTTTCATTAATTCCCCAATTTGACGGCCAAGTATTTTAGTCTCTTCTGAGAGTTTTTTTGCCGTTGGTTCATCTATGAACTCCATTCGCTTTATAAATAACAACTTGTTTCTGGTTTCTCCGCAAGAACCTTTTACAATTCGTAAGAATTTATAAAAATCAGGATTGTTATTATAGTCAAACCCTTCAGCTATGTTATCCGAAATCGAAAGTGACGCACTTTTTAGCTGATTCTTCAGGCTTAAGTCTTTTTGTATAAATGAATTGGAATCAGCAAGTTTGTAAACTTTTTCAGCAATTTCCTGAGCCTTTTGCCAAATAACTAAATCTTCAAAGCAAGTGATTTTGTTAGCCATAAATGTGGTGATTTAAAAATGCTACAAATTAATCAACCTGATTAAATTTTGCTACACGTAACCCATAACTCATAACCCATAACCAATGGCTCATAACTTTTTCCTTCCTAAAATTGAAAAATCATCTTTCTCTTTTACCATCGTATTACTCAATTTCCCTAATCCATCAATTTCCATTTCAACTACATCACCTTCCTGTAACCATTGCTCTGTATAACTGGCATCATTTAACTTTCCTGTTCCGTTCAATTCTAAAAAGCATCCGGTGCCAACTGTTCCGCTTCCAATTACATCACCGGGAAATAAATCTACACCATAAGAAGCACGTTCAATAATCTCAGCAAAGGTCCAGTCCATATCTTTTACATTTCCATCACTCACCTGTACACCATTTACCCAACACTTCATACCAAGGTTCCAGTTCAATCCTGTATGACGTTCTTTAGCAGGTACAACATATTGCTCCAACTCATCCAATGTAACCAGCCATGGACCAATTGCTGTAGCAAAATCCTTTCCTTTAGCCGGGCCAAGGTTTAATAACATCTCTTCCATCTGCAAACGGCGTGCACTTAAATCATTCATAATCATTAAACCACCAATATATTGATCTGCTTCTTCTGTACGAATATTTCTTCCATGTTTACAAATTACAATTGCCACTTCCAGTTCAAAATCCAGTTTCTCAAAATGATCGGGCATACAACGTACATTTCCCGGACCAACAATACCATGATGATTGGTAAAATAAAAGATAGGATATTGATCAAATTCAGGAATCATATCCACTTTTCTGTTTCTCCGTGCTGCTGCCACATGCTGACGAAAGGCATAACCATCTCTGCAACTGGGAGGCATGGGTACAGGTGCTAATAATTCTACATCATTGATGTTTTGTACATTCCTTGGAACCAATCTCCCTTGCTCCACAGATGCCATTGCTGCCTGTGCAGCAGGAAAATAATCTTCCCAGTAATTTAAAAAAATATTCATGCTGCTGGGTAGTTCCGGGTGCAGCGTATCCATATCATACACATTATCGTTCAGGTGTACGGCTAATTGTTCGTGACCTTCTTTGAGATAAGAAATTAATTTCATCAATGGCAAATTTTGTGGGGCAAAGGTAGAGAAACAGCTATTGAGAATTTCATTAACTTACTGCGATGAAGATTTTTTGTTTACTGATCATGATTTTATTCTGTGGGTTTACGCCCAAACAGGAAACAAACCAATGGATTCGTATCAATCAACTGGGCTATCAACCATCTTCTGTTAAAGTAGCTGTATGGTGCAGTAAAAGTGATGATGAAATAAGTAGCTGGGATTTGGTTGATGCAAAAACAAATACAGTCGTATTAAGAGGTAAAGTTGAAAAACTGTTTGGCCGGTACGGGCCATTTACACAAACAGCCCGTTTAAATTTTTCTTCTTATAAAAAATCTGGAACATATTTTTTAAGTACAGGTAATGCAATATCGCCACAGTTTCGTATTGCGGATGATGTATATAAAGGTGCTGCAGATTTTTGCCTGCGTTATATGCGCCAGCAACGGAGCGGGTTTAATCCTTTTTTGAAAGATAGTTGTCATACACAGGATGGTTATACATTGTATGGAAAAGATGCAGGCTTGCCGGATAGTACACATATTGATGTAAGCGGCGGCTGGCATGATGCAAGCGATTACCTGCAATATTCTTCAACAAGCGCCAATGCAACCTATCATTTGCTGATGGCATACAGAGATTTTCCCAATGTGTTTGCAGATGAAAAATTAGCCAATGGTTTGGATGGAAAAAACAAATTGCCCGATGTTTTAGATGAAGCCAAATGGGGATTGGATTGGTTGCTCAAAATGCATCCACGGGATGACTGGATGTTTAACCAGTTGGGTGACGACCGGGATCACATCAGCATGCGTATTCCAAAGATGGACAGTCAATACGGAAAAGGATTTGAACGACCCGTTTATTTTATTGATGGCAAACCGCAGCAAAGAGGAAAGTTCTTGAACAATACAACAGGAACGAGTTCAACGGCGGCGAAATTTGCAAGTGCGTTTGGATTGGGATATGCAATATTTTATAAAACTGAAAAAGATTTTGCTTCTACTCTTTACAAAAAAGCAAATAGTGCTCTGATTTATGCCTTAAAGAAAAAAGGCGTTACACAAACTGCTTCTGTTCGTGCTCCTTACATTTATGCGGAAGACAATTGGGCAGATGATTTAGAATTAGCTCTCGCCCAAACGTTTTCATATCAAAAATTCATTTTTGATAACTGGAACTCAGGCTTTTTACTTGCAGACCCGGCTCTTCCAAGTCAATTTGTTTTAGATAAATCTATTTTTTACGCTAAACAAGAACCCATCACTCCATGGCTCGGTGCAGACACTGCTCATCATTATCAATGGTACCCGTTCATCAACATCGGTCATTATGAACTGGCCAAACAATTAAATGATAAACGCAGAGACACCATTATCAGCTTTTACAAACAAGGCATTAACCTCGTATGGAAAAAAGCAAAACGAAATGCATTCTATCGTGGCGTTCCTTTCATCTGGTGCAGCAATAATCTTACGGTGAGTTTTGCCATTCAATGTTACTGGTACCAGCAACTCACAAACGACAAACAATTTGCCGAACTGGAACAGGCCAATTTTGACTGGCTCTTTGGATGCAATCCATGGGGCACGAGTATGGTGTATGGTTTACCTTCATGGGGCGATACGCCTGTTGATCCGCATAGTGCATTCACGCATCTTAAAAATTATCCCATTGATGGCGGTTTAGTTGATGGACCTGTTTATACATCCATCTTTAAAAACTTAATCGGTTTGACATTGTACAATGAAGATGAATATGCTCCGTTTCAAAGTGAACTGGCAGTATATCATGATGATTATGGTGATTACAGTACCAATGAACCCACAATGGATGGAACGGCTTCATTGATTTATTTACTGGCGGCAAAAGAAAGCAGCCCCCTCCTAACTCTAACTAAGGGGGAAGGTAAAGGCAACACACCAACTAAATTCAGCTTTAACAAGGGCGCAATTATCAGAGGTGATACGACCAAAAAGGAAATTGCACTTGTATTCACCGGTCATGAGTTTGCAGATGGAGGTGCTTTTATTCAACAGGTCTTAAAAAAGCAGCGTATCAAAGCTTCGTTTTTCTTTACAGGCGATTTTTACAGGAACAAACAATTTCAACCGCTTATTCAGCAATTGAAGCAAGACGGGCATTACCTCGGTGCTCATTCTGATAAACATTTGTTGTATGCTGATTGGAATAACAGAGATAGTTTGCTGCTAACTCAAGAACAGTTCACCAATGATTTGCTGGCGAATATGGATGCAATGCATCAACTTGGCATCAATCCGCAGCAGGCAAGATTTTTTCTTCCCCCTTTTGAATGGTACAATCAATCCATAGCTGACTGGACAAAAGCGCTTGGCTTGCAACTCATCAACTTTACACCCGGCACCAAAAGCAATGCCGATTATACCTGGCCTGCGTTGCCCAACTACCAAAGCAGCGAAACCATCTATCAATCTATCATCAACTTTGAAAAAAAGAGTGCATCAGGTTTAAACGGATTTATTTTATTGATGCATGTAGGTACGGACGCAAGAAGAACAGATAAGTTAGATAAACGTTTGCCACAACTCCTGCAGCAACTAAAAGCAAAAGGATACAGGTTCAAATCCATTGATCAACTGTTGAATAAGTAATACGCTGCGTTTACCTCTGCATCTCCCTTCTCTGCGCCAAAAATCAACTTACATTTGCTTATTATGATTTCCTCTGTTAACGATTTTAAAAAGCCATTCTTCATCGGCATCGCCGGTACAGGCATGAGCGCCATTGCACAATACTTACAGGGCATTGGTAAACAGGTAAGCGGCAGCGATCGTTATTTTCATCCGGATCAGCCCAATGAAACAAAAGAAAAATTAGAAGCAGAAGGCATTCTTTGCTTTTTGCAAAACGGTGAAGGCATTACAAACGAAACGGATTTGGTAGTGGTGTCAACAGCAGTAGAAGATACAGTGGAAGAAGTGATCAAAGCCAAACAACTCAACATCCCCATCATCAAACGTGCGGAGCTCTTAGCCATCATTGCACAAAGCAAAAAAACAATTGCAGTAGGAGGTACCAGTGGCAAGAGTACCACCAGTGCTATGCTGTTTGATATTCTGCAACACGCAGGTATGCAGCCCAGCATCATCAGCGGTGCAGGTTTAACAAGTATTATAAAGGAAGGAAAGATTGGTAATGCAAAAGTCGGGTCAGGCGACTGGCTGGTGATTGAAGCTGATGAAAGTGATGGCAGTATTGTACTCTATACACCTGAAGTGGGATTACTGCTGAACATTGATAAAGATCATAGGGAAATAGATGTACTCATGGATGTGTTTGAACAGTTCAAACAACACACCAAGGATTTTTTTGTAGTGAATCAATCACATGCATTGGCCAGACAGTTATCAAAAAATCCGCAACATAATTTTTCAGTTGATGTAAATGATGATGCAACATACCATGCTGAAAATTTTCACCAAAGCGGCTTGCGTATTTCTTTCACCATTAACCTTACGCCTTTCACCTTAAACGCTATTGGCAGGCACAGTATGGAAAATGCGTTGGCTGCAACCACGGTTTGTCATCTCATAGGTGTTCCTTTAACTATTGCTGCTGAAGCGTTGCAACATTATGAAGGTATTTATCGCCGGCATCAGGTATTTGGTCAAAAAAATGGGGTTTGGTTGATTGATGATTATGCACATAATCCAGCTAAATGTGCAGCAAGCATACAGGCATGTCAGCCACTGGCAGATAAAGTAGTGGCCTGGTTTCAGCCGCATGGATACGGTCCTACCAAGTTTTTAAGAAAAGATTTTGTAGAAGAAATTGCGAAAGCTCTTCGTCCGCAGGATGAAATATGGATGAGTGAGATCTTTTATGCCGGAGGTACGGCAGTAAAAGATATTTCAGCCAATGATTTGATTACTGATTTAAAGACAATGGGTTGCAACGCTTTCTTTGCAGAAAACAGAAAGGATTTTTTGACCGCTGCCCGTTCTCATTTTTCAAGCAATACTCTGTTACTTCTCATGGGCGCACGAGACCCCTCACTGGAGCAATTTGCAAAACAAGTGTGGAATGAACTTTAAAAAAAGTTTTACAATCGTCAGTTTCATGTTTCTATTATCACTTTATCTTTGTTTGGTGAAATTGACTTCTTATGCATTTTGAAAAAATTCATAACAAGGGGCAGGCACAACTTTTTCAAAACCCTTATCTCGAAATTCTAACCAAAACACACCCATTGGTTATTTGGGGAATCTATTTGCCAATTATTATTGGATTTCCATGGTATGTTTCCGGCAGGTATAGTTACAGTGTATTCCTGATGGCTGCTGTTTTTCTTG
Organism: uncultured Chitinophagaceae bacterium; assembly: GCA_964409025.1. Classification (GTDB taxonomy): domain Bacteria; phylum Bacteroidota; class Bacteroidia; order Chitinophagales; family Chitinophagaceae; genus Lacibacter. The sequence goes on from CAYPBV010000008.1 coordinate 32,377, forward strand.
CAGGCATGTTGTTCTGGACTTTTTTTGAATACATCATGCACCGCTTTGTCTTTCATATGGTAGCAGAAAGTGAGCGTGCCAGGAAAATTGTTTACGTGCTGCATGGCAATCATCATCACTTTCCAAGAGATAAAGAGCGGTTGTTTATGCCGCCCGTACCAAGCTTGATTATTTCTTCTCTTATTTTTTTACTCATGTATGCGTTCATGCGCAACTATGTGTTTTTATTTTTTCCGGGATTTATGCTGGGCTATTTAATGTATGGTACCATGCACTATGCCATACATGCGTGGAATCCACCTTTCAAATGGATGAAACCGCTGTGGCGCAATCATCATCTGCATCATTATAAAAATGAAGAGCAGGGTTTTGGTGTGAGCAGCACCTTGTGGGATCATGTTTTCGGAACTATGTTTGATTTAAAAAATGAAAAAGACGATAAAGCAAAAGTGAGTGAGCTCATGTTTAAGAAATAAAAAAGAGCGGCGCCGGAGCCGCTCTTTTTTATTTATCTAAAAGTTCAATTACAATTTTCTGATCTTAATATTTCTGAACCATACATGATTGCCATGATCCTGCAATGCAATCTTTCCGCTTTTGTAAGTACCAAAATCGGGGAAGTTTTTCCACTTAGTGGTTTTTAAAGTAGCCTTCCAGGCATCATCCCACATGGTAGTCGTCAATACTTTTTCACCGTTGAGATAGAATTCCAACGCACCGTTTTCACATTTGATTTCTGCAAGATTCCATTCCAAAGCAGGCTTCACTGTTTCGGGAGCTGATGTTTTAATATCATATAGATCTGCTGCACGGTGTTTAATAATTTTTGCATCTGGATGACATTTGTTATCCAGCACCTGCATTTCAGGTCCCGTCATCCATGGAAATTTATATTTGGCGGTGTCTTCATGCACATAAAACATAATACCACTGTTGCCGCAGGTATCAATTTTCCATTCCAGCTTTAAATGAAAATTTTCAAATGAGGAATCACTTACAATATCACCACCGTCTTTGATTTGCCAATTCTCTTTTTGATTGGCATCCAGATGCAGAGCGCCTTCTTCAACCTTCCATGCACTTCCTACTGCTGCACCACCGTATTTATGCCAGCCTGCAGTTGATTTACCATCAAACAGTGAAATCCATCCTTCAGCTATTTCAGTTTCTGAAAGTAATGGTGTTTCCTGTTTGGTTTGCGTAGTATCTGCACCTGCTGTTTTTTCTCCTTCATTATTGCAGGCATTAATAGTTATTACGGAAGCAAGCATAAAAATTATTCGTAACATGATTGTTGTTTTAAGTTTGAATATTATTTGTTTCTGAGCAGTAAAATATACTTCACCATTTTTTCTGCATCTTCTGCTTTCAATCCCGGTGCAGGCACCATCGCTACATCGCCCCATACACCGCTGCCGCCTTTCAATACTTTTTCTGTAAGCATCTTTACATTCTCAGGCGTGTTTTCATATTTGTTAGCTACATCACGATAAGCAGGCCCTGTTAACTTTTCATCAATCTTATGACAGGTGAGACATAAATTTTCCGGCTTTGATACCAATGCCAATCCTTCCTGATAAACAGGGTCGTCAGAAACTGATGGTTTTGCTTCTTGTTTATTGGTTTCTTTGTTTTCAGTTGCTGAACCTCCGCATGCAATAAACATTACGGCTGCTGTTGAAATGATTAAAAACTTTTTCATATTTTTTATTTAATGGTTGAAGAAATTTGAATTTGTGTTTCCCACAAAGGACACAAAATCAAATATACTTCGTGGACTTTGTGTGCTTTGATGGAGCATATGATTAATCCAATCCCAAAATTTTTCTATTGCTCACCACATCACTCTCACCGCCTGCAAAATCATCAAATGCTTTTTCCGTTACACGGATAATGTGGTTTTTAATAAACGCTGCACCTTCTCTGGCACCATCTTCCGGATGTTTGATACAGCATTCCCATTCCATTACTGCCCATCCATCATAACCGTATTGTGTGAGTTTACTGAAGATGGTTTTAAAATCTACCTGTCCGTCTCCGGGGCTTCGGTAACGACCTGCACGGTTCAACCAACTTTGATAACCACCAAATGTACCCTGCTTGCCTGTGCTGTTAAACTCTGAATCTTTTACATGAAAGGCTTTGATACGCTCATGATAAAAATCAATGTACTGAAGATAATCCAATTGCTGCAACACAAAATGTGAGGGATCGTATAACAAGCAGGCTCTCGGATGATTGTTTACTTTTTCCAAAAACATTTCATACGTAATGCCATCAAACAAATCTTCACCGGGGTGAATTTCATAACACACATTCACACCGCATTCATCAAAGTAATTGAGAATAGGCAACCAGCGGTTGGCCAATTCTTTAAATCCTTCATCTACCAATCCTTCAGGGCGCTGTGGCCATGGATGGAATGTATGCCATAACAATGCACCGCTGAAAGTGGCATGTGCTGTTAATCCTAAATTTTGAGAAGCTTTGGCTCCATACATCACCTGCTGCACCGCCCACTGCTGACGTGCTTTGGGATTATTCTTTACTTCATCGGCTGCAAATACATCAAACATGGTATCATACGCAGGGTGTACTGCTACAAGCTGTCCCTGTAAATGTGTGCTAAGCTCGGATATTTGTAAACCATAGCTGTTGATTTTTCCTTTCAGTTCATCAGCATAGGTTTTACTTTCTGCTGCAAGCTTTAAATCAATCAATCGTTTTTCCCATGTGGGAATTTGTATGGCTTTAAAGCCGAGTGAAGCTGCCCATTGACAGATTGTTTCTAAACTGTTGAAAGGAGCTTTATCTCCCATGAATTGTGCTAAGAAAATAGCAGGTCCTTTGATTGTGTTCATAGAAACTTCGTTTAAGTCACACGCAAAGAAGCGAAGAAATTCGGTGTTCTGTTCTTGCACACTCTGAAGAAATCAAGCACACAGAGGGCGCAGAGTACACAGAGGAGAAAATGCTTCGCACTTTTTTATTTATATTATGAGTTCATTTTAAATTTATTTCTATGTTCTTTGTGTATTTCTGTTTGATTATTTATTTAGCACAAAGGGAGCACAGAAGCTTACTTGTATCAGGATATCTAATTGTGATATTTTTTTAATTTATAAATCTTTTAATACCGTTTTTTAATAACTCCACATGAAAATTTATCATTAATGCTACATTTAGATTTGTGATTTTAAGGTAGTTATTTACTTTTTTATAATCAACAGGTGGAATTGTTTCTTTTGATTTTAGTTCAACAATTACTCTGTCTTCCACAATCAAGTCGGCCCGGAATGCTGTCTCCAATTCTCTTCCCCGAAAGAAAACAGGAATAGGAGCTTGTCTTAAAACCTTTAACCCTCTTTCTACAAGGCAAATGTAAAGTGCCTCTTCATAAACAGATTCCAATAAACCCGGCCCCAACTCCTTATGAACCTCAATTGCTTCTTCTATAATAATGCCGGTAAGTTCATTTATTTCCATAAGTATGAATTTAGTTTGCTGTATTCCCTCTGTGCTCCCTGTGCCCTCTGTGTGAAAATTTTTCTCAAACAAAATATTATTGAAGAAGACCCCCTCTGCGTGCCATCATATTTCAAATGGCTTCCATTTCTCTGTACTCTTTCCGCTTTCAATCACATTTTCCACAAAAGCCATTCCACGCACACCTTCATTCACACCTGGAAAATCAAGCCATTCAGGTTGCGGTTCTATGCCATCAATCTTTGCCTGCACCGTTAATGCAAAATTGCGGTACATATTCGCAAAGGCTTCTAAAAACCCTTCGGGGTGACCACTTGGTGTTCTGGTATTGTGTTTTGTATAAGAACTGTTGTATCCGCCACCTGCTCTGTAAATCTCTGTTGGTTTATCGAGCCACTTCACAAGTAAGGTGTTATTGTCTTCATGCTTCCATTCAATGCCACCTTTTTCTCCATACACACGAATCTTTACATTGTTTTCTTCACCCGCTGCAATTTGTGTGGCCATCAACACACCGGTTGCTCCGTTATTAAATTTTAAAAATGCAGCGCCATCATCATCCAGCATTCTTCCTTCTACAACAATATTGATATCAGCACAAAGATGTGTTACTTCCAAACCTGTAACATACTCTGCTAAATTAAATGCATGTGTACCAATGTCGCCCATGCTTCCTGCTTTACCACTCTTTTTAGGATCGGTACGCCAGCTCGCCTGTGCCTGACCGGTACCTTCCAGAAAAGTACTCAACCATCCCTGCGGATACTCTACATATACTTTCCTGATTTTACCCAATGCACCGCTCTTAATAAACTGTTTGGCCTGCTTCACCATAGGATAACCGGTGTACGTATGACAAAGCAATAAACTCAACCCTGTTTCCTCCACTTTTGCTTTTAGTTGTTTGGCCTGTTCCAATGTAAACGTGATGGGCTTTTCAATCACTACATGAAACCCTTTTTCCAAGGCCATCATAGCGGGTTCAAAATGTACAAAGTTGGGCGTAACGATGGTTATAAAATCAATACGCTTATCAGCAGGCAGGGCTGCTTCTTTCTCCAGCATTTCTTTATAATCTGTATAAATGCGGTCTTCATCAAGATACAATGACTTACCAGAGTCGATTGCTATTTCCCGGTTGATGCTGAGTGCACCTGCAACCAATTCAATTTGACCGTCCATATTTAATGCTAAACGATGCACAGCACCGATAAAGGCATCTTTACCACCGCCAATCATGGCCATTCGTAATTTTCTGTTCATAACTTCTTTTCCGCTGCATGGCGGATTTTTAGATTAAGCAATTCGTTTGAATAATGAGGAGCCCGAATTTACTTAATTGTTCAATAGAAGTATACGATCTGCTGTGAATTGTGGCAGAAAATACGGATAGAAAACTGTGCGTTTACGCAGCAGCTGTACAAGTTAAAATTGCAAACGTTATAGATGTCAACCCTTACGGGCAGCAAATGCTTTAATTATATCCACACCATACTGCACACTGCTCAGCGGCAGGGCATTGTACAGGCTCATTCTGAAACCACCCACACTCCTGTGGCCTTTTACGCCATACATATTGGCATCCTTGGCGTATTGTAGAAATTCTTTTTCAAGTGCTTCATCCTTCATGGTAAATACAACATTCATCTGGCTACGGTCTTCTTTGGCTACAGGTAAATGGATGAAAGGAATGGATTCTAATGTTGAATACAGTAAATCCGCTTTTTGCTGATTGATGGTTTCAATAGCAGCCACACCGCCCTGTTCTTTGAGCCATCGTAATGTGAGCATGGCTACATATACGGCAAACACCGGTGGTGTATTGAGCATGCTTTTTTCATGGATGTGATTTTGATAGTCCAGCACTGTGGGAATGATGCGTTCTGCTTTGCCCAGAATATTTTTATTAATCACAACGAGATTTACGCCTGCTGCGCCCATATTTTTTTGAGCGCCTGCATAAATCAAATCAAACTTGTTGAAATCAAGCGTGCGGCTTAATATATCACTACTCATATCTGCCACTAAGGGTACACCACAATCATACGGCAGGTGATGCCATTGCGTACCGGCGATGGTTTCATTAGTAGTGATATGCAGATAAGCTGCTGTTTTGGAAAACGATAATTGCTTGGGTATGGTAGTAAACTTTGTTTCTTTAGCGCTGCCTGCAATTTCTACATGACCAAAAAGCTTGGCTTCTTTGATGGCTTTGTTGGCCCAGGTACCTGTCTCCGTATAAGCAGCAATCCCATCCTGTTTCAATAAATTCATGGGTACCTGCATAAACTGTGTGGTGGCGCCGCCGTGCAAAAACAACACTTCATGTGCATCATCCAGTTGCATCAGTTCTTTTACCAGTGCACGTGCTTCATCCATCACCGCTTCAAACAAGGGGGTGCGGTGACCGATTTCCAAAATAGATAAGCCGCTGTTATTAAAATTGAGAATCGCTTCTGACGCCTGTTCAAACACCTGTTTGGGTAAAATAGAAGGGCCTGCATTGAAATTGTGAATCATGCAGCGAAATTAATTGATTGAAAGCAAATGGTTATTGACCCTCCCCCTTTTATCAGTTTGATTTTTAAATATACTGCTGTCCCTCCCGATAGGGGATAAACAGACCTGACAGGTTGCGCAAAACAGCAAGTCAGGAGTTCAATAAACAACTTTAAACTGAGTTCACAACCTGTCAGCGTCGAATTATATCAGACACTGACAGGTTTGTTGTTGAATGTTTCAGTGCTTGATTAAAATTGAAAGGTTTGAGTGTTATTAACCTGTCAGGTCTTGCTCACCGCTTCTCACAAACTCACCCGCTCCACCGTTTTATTCAACCGGCTCTTCTCCGCTGCAAATCCCATCAAATGACTTTCAATACTGGCATCAATAGTTGAAGTGAGCAATGATGCATCCTGTTTGGCAACAGCCTGCACCCAATTGGCTGCCAGTCGCCAGTCACCGCCGCCATGCCCATCACTCTTTTGGCTCCAGGTGCGTACTTCACCCGTGCGGAAATCAGTGATTTTAAATTCACTCATATCACCCACAATGTCACCCATGCTGCCCATCACCCTTGTTCTTCTTCCTTCATAGGATGTAAATGCTTCCATGCTAAAGGAAGCAGTGATGTTGTTTTCAAACAATAGATTGGCAATGTAATGATCAGGCTGATCGTTTTCCATTTTATATACACAACGGCCGTAATTGGTAGTGCGGAGTTGATCTAAAATATAATCACCCTGCTTGCTCTTATCTTCAGGCAGGTCAAACACATAAGTGCGTTTACGCTCATGATAGTAATGCTTCATGGCTGAGTAGGGGCAGGTAGATTCTACCTTGCATCCATCCATACAACGGGCCGTACTACCTTCAGGTGCATTCTTTGCAGTAAACCAATCCAAACTTCCAAATGCATGTACCTGCTGCGATGGTTTATCAATCAACCAGCGTAAAATATCAAGGTCATGACAACTCTTGGCCAAAATAATAGGCGTTGTTTGTTTGCTGTTATGCCAGTTGCCACGCACAAATGAATGTGCCATGTGCGTGTGTTCAATCGGTTCTAAATGCTGTACGCTGATGATGTTTCCGATAGAACCATTGTGCATCAACTCTCTTAACCGAACAAAGTATGGTGCATAACGAAGCACATGACAAACCGCAACTATCCTTCCCGTTTTTTTCGCCATTGCTAAAATATCCCGGCATTCTTTTTCACTGGGGCTGATAGGTTTTTCAAGCAGCACATCATAACCCATTTCCAATGCTTTCATGCAGGGGCCGTAATGCAAATCATCAGGAGTGGTAATGATGATGGCATCAGCAAACTTTGGTTTTTTAAAAACGTCTTCCCATGTTTTAAATCGGTTCTCTGCTTTGATGTTATGCTTTGTTGCATAGCGTTCGTTACGGATAGCGATGGGTTCTGCCACGCCCACTATGTCCAGCATATCAGGATACGCTGCCGCAAAGTTGCCATACACATTACCACGGTTGCCGGCACCACAGGTAATAACAGTTACAGGTTTTGCAGGCGGCGGTGTTGCTTTTAAATCTGGCAGCATAATGGGCTCACCTGCATCATTTGTAGCCCATGATGAAAGCGGTAATGCAGCAGCGCCTGTAAATGCACTCAATTTTTTTAATACATCTCTGCGGGATAAAGAGGAAGACATAAGCAAAAGTTTAAATTGGAAATACAGTTTGTTTGAATATAAATATACACACAAAAAAAGACAGCCGTTAAGCTGTCTTTTAAAACACGTTGTAACTAATTGCTTATTTTACAAATTGATATACTGCCCAAATCGTTCCGTCAAAAATTCGAAGTGTATAGTTGCCGGTAGCATAGGTTGAAGTAGAGATGGTGGCATTTAAAACACCACTGCCATAATTGCTGTCAAACACCGTCATACCAGTTTGTATTCTTATAATCTGTATTCTTTGTATAAACACACCGCTTCCAAATGGTGGCCTGAAAGCTGAAGCAACTGCTACATTTAAAGTTGTTGGTGCAGGGTTTGGTGAAAACGTAAACCGTGGATCAGTGCCGGTACACGCAGAAGTGGAAAATCCTGTTTGGAATGTTTTAGTAATTGTCGTTCCACAAGGCTCAGTAAAGGAAACGCTCACTGCATCTGAAGGCGGTGTTGAACCACCGGGCGCCCGCATTACGCAATACGAACCACCGTTAACGGTTATCGTCCAGCCTTGGGGCGGAGTCCAAACAATATTTGAAGGATTAGGCCCACTAATAGAAAATGAATAAGTTCTTCCCGAACACCATAAAAGGGGTTGCGTGCTACTGCTACCGGAAAACATGGTATAATCAGATGCGGTAAGTGCGCCTGTCTTAACTGCAAGTGTTACAGGCGGACTAGTAACACCACAGGACGTTACATTGGCGGTAAGTGTAAAATCACCACTTGCACCTGTTGTAGTTAATGTTGTAGTTGATGTAGTAAGGCTGCTTAACGTTGCTAAGTTAGATGGGGGAGCAGTCCATGCAACTGATGAATTACAAACGAGACCGTTTATTGAATAATTTGTACTTCCAGAGCATATGTTTGAAGAACCGCTAATTGAATAGGTGGGTTGCGAAACAGATATAGTAGCTGTATTGGTAGTAAAATTATTGCTTCCTGCCGTTACAGTTGCAGAAACATTACTTAGTGCCTTCCCGCAATCAGGAGTTAAAGTAATAGTATTTATTGTTCCTGTTGAAATAGTAGAAGGCGCAGGATTGCCGTTAAATAACCAGCCATTATTAGGACCAAGATTCCATATATAACCAGTTATATTTTGTGTGTTGTTTAAATTGTTAATAGTAAAGGTTTGTGGATTCGCTGTACCGCAAGCTATATTAGTCGAAGATGGAGTTATTGAAAAATTAGCAGGTGGAGGTGTTTCGGTTATTTCTATTTTTTGGATAAAAGTTAATGAAACCACATTAGGGTTATTCACACCTTCAGCTGGGGCTCCTGATACCAAAAGATAATTAAAATTTTCTGGCGCCACTCCGTTTATTAAATTCCCAGACCATGAAAATCCAGTAGTAAAAGCTATCGTACCATAACTCTGATTAAAACTGGCAGGTCTACTTACTGGTCCAGTGCAATTTTGACTAGTATTTGTACCTGCACTGTCATTGCTCCACCTTATCCCGCTAGTGGCAATAGTGAGCCACTGCCAATTGGCCCTGATTTTCCATACAATCTTACTTGGTAAGTAAAACCTTGTTTAAAAGGGTATCTAATTGCATATTGAGTAGCAGCTTTATTTGTTGTATTTATTGGTTTTGATTGGAGGGCTATTGAACCCTCATTTACTTGAAAATAAGGAAAGCCAAAAGAGGTTCTGTGCGAATACCCTTGAAAAACCTTAGGAAATGCAAAAAGATTACAACTGTCTGCTAAACCTGAGTTAGCATAATCTATAGTAGTAACTGATTGAGAATTTGAAAAAAGAGAATTTCCTAAAATAAATGTAATCACAAGAGTTATTTTGAATAAATTTTTCATAATAGTCAATTTAAGTGTTAGGTAAATTTTTTATTTAGTTTGCACGCAAAAACGAATAAGTATGTTTATCAATAGCTGAACTATTTTTCTTTTTCAAGATGAATCTGTAAACCTATTGCAGTTTGTATTGTATTAGTACGCAATAAAGAATTGGTATATTTTTGTGTAGAATATCCAATAGTAAACTCAATACCTACAATATTGTTGAGATAAAAAACAGGACCACAACTCACTATAAAAACATTAGCTGATTCTTTTGATTCGGAATTAATATTTATATCTCTACGTAGCTGATATTGATAAAGTCCTTCCGTAAAAAAGTTTATTCTTTTTTCAGTATTAAGAAAGTAATATCTGACAAATGGCCCGAGATTAAAAAATTCAGTTCTGCTTCCAAAAGAAAAGACACCTACAGAAGTATTAGATGGGTTATTCTTGATGAATGTAGTTGTTACACGTAATCCTGTGGCAAGCTTATCAACAAAAAAATAACCAATATTCGGACTTAGAACTATTGCTGTACTTTTATATTCATTCGGAGCTCCAATAAGGTTATTTGAGCGAGAGAAGCTTCCATTTCCCCCTACAAGCCAGTTATTCTTTGTTAATTGAGCTCTAATTGAACTTGTTGAAAAAAAGAAGAAGATAAATAAAATCTTTAGTTTATACATTGCACAAACTTTTTGTTTCATGAGTAAAATATTTAAATTATGATTTAAAAATGAAGATTAGGTGGTAGGCGGGCTTTCACAATGTACATCCGGATCTCTAAGCAAAAGAAAATTTGTAGAATTAAAAAATAAAGATTTGGCCTACGGCCAAATCTTTATTTTATTATAAATCTTTTTCTTTAATGGAGTCAAAGGTGTTTGTGAAAGTGTGCTAGTATAGGTAGTAAAGTGTTTCATAAATATTTCTATATTAAATCTACTGCTTAGAATTATAAAAAACAAAAAAAGCCTTTACTTTTTTAAAAAAACTAATTCAGGTTTAATGATAAAGTACTTTATGCTTAACAAAAACCTTACGATAAGAATTTTTTCTTTAACATAACCTTTACGCTGTATCCATTGTTTTACCATTACACCAAACCCTCCATCCCATGACACGTTTTTACACGCTGTTCTTTCTGCTGTTTTCAATTCTTGTAAATACAGCTTCCGCACAGTTTACTTATCAAAATTTATATGTGGATTACCAGGGTGCTTTGAGTTAAAGAAAACTCAGGGGTTTTGTAAGGTAATTATGTATAACGGGGGTATTGTTTAACACTACGGAGAGTTTTATTCATTGTGCTAAACATCTCTTATACGAATCTTTACGAACTGGTATATAAATTCAGTCTTCATTGTTTAAATCGTTGTATTTAACATTTACTTGAATTTACTTATCGCCAGCTTGTATAGTTTTGTAGCATTCATTCATCACCAAAATAATAACAATGAAAAAACTACTGTTAAGTCTCAGCTTATGTATGTTGATCATCACCACCAATGCACAAAAAGGAAATTGGTATGTGGGAGGAAATGTTGGTTTCTCTTCTGAGCAACTAAAAAGTGAAACGGGAAATACAGAAACTAAAACCGGGAAAAGTAATTCCTGGTCTCTCTCTCCCGAAGTTGGTACATTTCTTACCAATCAAATTCAAGTTGGTGTTGCTTTTACCTTTGCAGGTTCAAATTATAAAGATCAACGGTCTGATTTTAAATCCGAAAGCAACAATTATGGAGGCACTGTATACTCAAGATATTTTTTTGGAAAGGAAGTTTTTAAACCTTTTATAGGATTGAATGCTTCTTATCTCGCAGGAAAATCCAAGACGGAAGGCGGTCTTAACAACGATACTGAAACGAACACATCAACCTTTGGTATAAATGCAAACGCAGGGTTTGGTTATGCGTTAAGTAAAAGAGTTACTGCACTTGGCTCATTTGGATTTTTTGGGTTTGAATCAAATACCAGTAAGCCTGCTGATAATGTTAAAAATATTTCAAACTCTTTTGGTTTTAATGCAAGTACACTAGGTAACCGATTTACTATAGGGTTTTACTACACACTTTAATCAAACCTGATAAATATTTACTATAGCCTGCAGTAATCATAACTGCAGGCTTTTTTATTGTTGAGTTAAAGGCAGTTTCAATACCTGCATCATAAACTTCGTAATCTCTGCTTCCACACCCACCACATCGCCACTTTTAATATATGAGCCGATGACATGGTCGCCTGTATTGGGCATTGCCTGTTCTCTTTTAAGTGCAGGAGGTGTACTAAGTTGCTCATACATTTTTTTCATGGCGCTTACTTTTACTACACTATCCTGATGCACCGCATCACGATAGTAATACAGCATAAGTGTTGGTTGTTTTACCTGCTTAAAAGTGTGGGGAAGCATGGTTGTTTCCAAATACTCCTGCAGGTTGGCAATGGATTCCAGCCGGTAGTGATAATTCCAGTATTGTTTGTAAATATCCCTGTTGTCTTTTGGTGTTACATAGCCTGAACCGGTAATGAGTTTTCCCAGTTGCAGGCCCCATGGGTTATTGGCAATCCATGCATTATCATCAAAAATTTCAATATTGGGCGAAAGCAACACCAATGCATGTATTTCAGGATACACACTTGCCAGATGCAATGCATTGGTGCCGCCGGTGGATGTGCCCATGATGATTACGTTGTTGCCAATTTGTTTGCCAATGGCATAGGCTTGCTTTACACTGTTCCAGTATTTTTCAGCCGTAAGATTTACCAATTGTTCTGTTGTATCAATACCATGCTCCGCCAAACGGGCGAGGTATAAGTTGCACCCAAATTTTTTAGCCACATTTACATGAACCGGCGATCCTTCTTCCTGTGATGCAGAAAATCCATGCAGATAAACAATGGCATATTCTGTTTTTGTTTTTAAGGAATCATTGGCCCAGATAATTCTTGCTTCATTGTTGGGACGAAGCTTGTGCTGTGCTTCATTTGCTTTGATATAATTTTCCAATGAGTCAGCATCAGCAGGTACGGCAGGTAACTGAGTTGTGTAGGTGGGTGTAGATGGATTGGGTCCCAGCAAGTACACAATGGTAAAGATGAACAGTAAAATGCCGAGCCATTTGAGCAAGCGGTTGAGAAATTTCATGTGGAGCAATTGTGATTTTAAATTTACGGGAAAACAAAGTTTAGAAGTATGAAATAAAAAAATAACAATCAGGCCTTGAAGGTATCTTTATGAGGTTACATAAGGATACCATCTACAGGTTTTATCTTATCCGGAATATCTTCTTCGCCCAGCATTTCCTTTAAATCAATTTCAATGGTGCGGCAAATAGCTGTCATGGGTACATCGTTAATTCCGTTTTCAAAAGGATTTTCACTGGTATCGCCCACCTTTTCCATGGTATTGAAAATCCACGAAACAATAATGTGGGTAGGAACTGTAAACCAAACGGACCATTCTCCAATTTTTTGAAACTCGCCTAATAAACCAAAAGGTAATACCAGGATTAAAACCCAGGTAAAAGCATAACTGAAAAATGCATACTGCCTTGGAAGCGGAAAGCCTTTGATACGTTCACAGGCGCCTTGCTGGTTATAAAACTCAACTACCAGTTTTTCCATTTCAATAAAACGAAAATCATTAAGCGCTCCTTCATTATACAGTTGACGGAGTATGGCAGATTGTTTTTTCAATAAGTGAGTGGCTGCATTTTTGTACTTAACTGCTTCTGTAACTTCATTTTCCGGTAAAAAAATTTTGAGTTCAGTATCTAAGTGATGCTGCCGAAACTCTGTATGTGATTCTACAATTCTTCTGTCAGTACCATGATAATGCCACACCGTATCTTTTCTTAATTGATTTTTGAGGGCATGAATAAAAGCCAGGTGACGATAGATTAATTGTCTTTTCACTTCAGGGTTACCATCAATATAATCCAGCACCATCATGCCCCAGCTCCGGCTGAAGTTGACGATGCTACCCCAGATTCTTCTTCCTTCCCAAAGACGATCATAAGCCGAGTTATTCTTAAATCCCACATATAAAGCCACTGCTGTACCCACAATTGCAACAGGAGTAAAAGGTGCTGCCAGAAATTTTAACTTGAGAAAAAAATAAGCGGCTGTAATACCTGTTGAATAAATTAAAAAGAATATGAAAGGCTTTCTTGCAAACTTCCAGATAAGTGGAATATTTACCCTACGATTAATATACATAAGAGCAACTGGTGATTTTATGAAATAATTGACTTCAATTTACTTGAAAGTAAGCACATTTGCAGTTGAAATTATAAAGTATGAAACTCAATACGAAAGTGATTCACGCAGGAGCATATCCTGATCCAAGTACCGGAGCAATTATGACACCCATTTATCAAACCAGTACGTATGTGCAGGAAGCCCCCGGGGTTAATAAAGGATTTGAATATGCAAGAAGTCAGAACCCTACACGCAAGGCATTGGAAGAAGCCTGTGCAGAAATTGAAAACGGAAAGTTTGGATTGGTGTTTGGCAGTGGTGTAGCTGCAACAGATGCGGTGTTAAAATTATTATCACCGGGTGATGAAATTATTGCAGGGAATGATTTATACGGCGGTACCTACCGATTGTTTACCAAGGTGTTTGAAAAATTCGGTTTGAAATTCATTTATGTAGATAACACGAATACTGAAAATGTAAAAGCAGCAGTTACTGCCAAAACAAAACTGATTTGGGTAGAAACACCCACCAATCCATTAATGAATATTGCAGACATTAAAGCGATTGCAGCTATTGGCAAACAAGCTGATGCATTGCTTTGTGTGGATAATACATTTGCTTCACCTTACTTGCAAAATCCGTTAGACCTTGGTGCGGATATTGTAATGCATTCTTCAACCAAATACCTCGGCGGACATAGTGATGTGATTCAGGGATGTTTGGTGATGAATGATGCAGCACTTCGTGAACAATTATACTTTATTCAAAAAAGTTGCGGTGCGGTACCCGGACCTATGGATTGTTTTTTAGTGCTGCGTGGTATTAAAACACTGGCAGTTCGAATGCGTGCCCATTGTGAGAACGGTGAAAATATTGCTCATTGGTTGAAGGCACATCCAAAAGTGGGTAAAGTATATTGGCCGGGCTTTACTGATCATCCCGGCTATGAAGTTGCCAAAGCGCAAATGCGTGGCTTTGGCGGCATGATCAGTTTTGTGTTGAAAGATGACAGCGTGGAAGAAGCCAAACGTGTTTTATCCTCTACAAAAGTTTTCTCACTGGCAGAAAGTTTGGGCGGTGTAGAAAGTTTGATTAATCACCCTGCAAGTATGACGCATGCCAGTATTCCCAGAGAAGAACGCATCAAGAACGGATTGAGTGATTCGCTCATTCGTTTAAGTGTGGGAATTGAAGATGCAGAAGATTTAATAGAGGATTTGAAGCAGGCGATAGGATAAGCCCCCATCCCCTGAAGGGGAGCAAAACAATGAACAAAGAGTTAAAACGATTATTAAATACAAAGGTTGATTATTACAATCAACCTTCTTTTATTCCTGCCGATCCTGTTTGTATTCCGCATCTCTTTACCAAGCAGCAGGATATTGAAATTGCCGGATTCTTTGCAGCCATTTTTGCATGGGGCAACAGAACCACCATCATCAACAAAAGTAAAGAGCTGATGCAATTGATGAACATGCAGCCTTATAAATTTGTGCTTCAACATTCTGCTTCCGATTTAAAAAAGTTGAGGTCATTTAAACACAGAACATTTACAGCTGAAGATTTATATCACTTTATTGAATTCTTTCAACAGCATTACTCAAAAAATGAATCTTTGGAAAGCGCCTTCTTTCCACATAAAAAAATGAGTGTGGAAGAAGGGTTGAATTATTTTAAAAACTATTGTTTTTCAATAGCGCATTTAAAACGTACAGAAAAACATATAAGCTCCCCTCAACAAAAATCAAGTTGCAAGAGGTTGAATATGTTTCTACGCTGGATGGTGCGTAAAGATGAGAAAGGAGTTGACTTCGGTATGTGGAAAAACATAAAGCCAAAAGATTTGATTTGTCCGCTTGATGTACATGTTTCAAGAGTAGCACGACAGCTGGGCTTGCTGCAACGAAAGCAGGACGACTGGGAAGCGGCAGTGGAGCTCACCCAAAACCTACGTAGCTTTGATAAGAACGATCCGGTGAAATATGATTTTGCATTATTTAGTATTGGAGTTATTGAAAATAAACTCAACTGATGGCAACAGACGAACTCATACAATCCATCAACAACGAGCTGGCGCTTGATTTGCCCGGCAATGTTGCATTGGCTCAACTCAAAGAACAACTTGCCGCATACATCAATCATCTTATTAAAAATGATTTTGAAAAACTGGTATTCTATCTCTATCGTATTGATGTAAATGAACAAAAAATGAAAGCAATGTTACAAGCACCGCATGAAAATTCCGGTGAGCTGATTGCACAACTCATCATTGACCGTCAACTGGAAAAGCAAAAGACAAAACAGCAATTCAGAAATAAAGGCGAAAGTGATGAAGAGAAGTGGTAATTGAAAAAATAATCTGTTCGATTTTTTAGAGATTTCTCACTAGTTACATCACAAAATGCTTTTTGCAGTCTTAGGGCTTTGTTCGAAATGACGGCGTGCTTTGTTTAACTATCTGATAAAAGACAAGCCGTTGTTTTAAAATATGAATCGTTAATGCAATCGGAGTGTCGTCATGTCGACGAAGGAGACATCTCTAAAAATTAAAACTAACTGAATCAAAATAATGAGAGGCAACACCTTCAAATGCAAAAGGTGTCACCTCTTTATTTGTCAGGCCGCTTCAAGCGGCCAGACAGTTATTAAGCTTCCACAATCAAACTGCTCTTTGTTTCGCCCTGCATCAATGCTACGCTTCTGTTAATGAACTCGGTTAAATTATTTCCTTTCAACATTCCTTGAGAAAGCAACGCTAAATCTGCAAGATTGTGAATCATCTCTTTTGCTTTTACCTCATTACTTTCTTTTAAGATTTGCTGATAGAGTTTATGATTGCCGTTCACCGTTAATTCTAC
Organism: uncultured Chitinophagaceae bacterium; assembly: GCA_964409025.1. GTDB lineage: Bacteria > Bacteroidota > Bacteroidia > Chitinophagales > Chitinophagaceae > Lacibacter. The sequence continues at coordinate 48,929 of CAYPBV010000008.1, forward strand.
CTCATCAGGCATTTGGGCATAAAAACTGCCCATAGGTCCGCTCATGTGCGCCATCTCTTTCATACGGCGCATCATTTCAGGACGGGTGGCAATTACCGGTGGTGCATCAGGGCTCAACCCTTTTACTTCCACATTCAAATGCAAATCCGTCAACTGAATATTGAAAAATTCTTTCAATTTCTTTGATTCATCTTCACTCAATACACTTTTCAGTTCGTCCTGTTTATCTATTAAGTTATCAGCAATATCTGCATCCACACGCTTAAACACTACATTCTCCCATTTCATTTCCATATGGCTGATGAAGGATGGGTCAATCATCGTATTCAACTCCACAACTTTATAACCTCGGCTTTGCGCTTCTTTAATAAATAAATTCTGTTCTACTGCATTAGTGGTGTACAGTAATACATGCTTACCATCTTTATTTTTCTGAATCGCTTCTGTATTAGTTTTATATTCTTCAATGGTGTAATATTTATCAGCACCTGTTTCTTTTACAATATGAAACTTGTTGGCTTTTTCTAAAAACTTGTCATCCGTCATCATACCATACTTCACAAACAAACCAAGGCTTTCCCATTTTTCTTCAAACGCCGCACGTTCATTGCGGAAAAGCTCATCCAGTTTATCAGCCACTTTCTTGGTAATATGACTATTGATTTTTTTCACATTGGGGTCGCCCTGCAAATAACTGCGGCTTACATTAAGCGGAATATCCGGGCTGTCAATGACACCATGCAGCAGCATTAAGAACTCCGGTACAATATCTTTCACCTCATCTGTTACAAACACCTGATTACAGTACAACTGAATTTTATCCTTTTGTATTTCATAACTCTGCTTGATTTTGGGGAAATACAGAACACCGGTTAAGTTAAACGGATAGTCTACATTTAAATGAATCCAGAACAAAGGCGGCTCGCTGAACGGGTAGAGTTCTTTATAAAAATCCTGATAGTCTTGTGAAGTGAGTTCACTTGGTTTCTTTACCCATAAAGGCTGCGTGTTATTGATTTGTTCTTCTCCATAGAAAATTGCAACCGGCAAAAACTTACAGAATCTTGTAAGAATGCCTTTTAACCGATCTTCTTCCAGGAACTCTTTACTTTCATCATCTACATGTAAAACAATATCAGTACCTCTTGTGCTGCGCTGTGTAGTTTCTTCCAGACTGTACTCAGGGCTGCCATCACATTCCCAACGCACGGCAGGAGCATCTTTAAAGCTTTTGGTAAACACTTCAACTTTTTTGCTCACCATAAACGCACTGTAAAAACCCAAACCAAATTTTCCGATGATGGCATTTTCATTCTGGCCCTTGTATTTCTGCACAAATTCTTCGGCACCGCTGAATGCTACCTGGTTAATATACTTCTCCACTTCATCAGCTGTCATACCCACTCCGTAATCGCTGATGGTAATGGTACCGGCTTCTTTATCCAGTTTCACTTCCACTTTCAATTCGCCCAGTTCACCTTTCACTTCACCAATGGAAGAAAGTGTTTTTAATTTTTGCGTAGCATCAACGGCATTGCTTACTAATTCACGAAGAAAAATCTCATGGTCGCTGTACAAAAACTTTTTAATGATGGGAAAAATATTTTCCGTTTGTACACGAATGCTTCCGGTTTGCATAGTCTTTCTTTTTTAGGGCGCAAAAATCAAATAAAATACCGAAATGCCAAATTGTGCCAGATTGTCGAATGAGGTAGGAATGAGGATGACATGAAAACAGGACGCTGAGGTGTACAACCACGCAGGCACTTTGATACATGGAAGGCACAACAGGCGATGCCACCTGCACAAAAGCCGGTAACACAAAAATCATTCATATTTCAAACCCTTACTCTGCCTGCATTCCCGTAACTTTGCGGCTTCAAAAAAAACGTTCTCACAGATTGCACAGAATGGCACAAATTTGATAGTGGGTGAACGTCGGTGTTATCTGTGAGCTCCATCTTAAACTATGTTAAGTGCAAGAAATATAACCCTTGCCTACGGTAAAAGGGTATTGTTTGATGAAGTAAATATCAATTTCGTAAAAGGGAATTGCTATGGTGTAATTGGTGCCAACGGTGCAGGCAAGAGTACCTTTTTAAAAATCCTGAGTGGCGAAATTGAACCCAACAAAGGCGTGGTAGAAATTACGCCGGGTGAACGTATTGCGGTACTCAAACAAAATCAGTTTGAGTTTGATGAGCAAACGGTGTTAAACACGGTGCTGATGGGCCACAAAAAAATGTGGGAAGTGATGCATAAAAAAGATGCTATTTATGCCGACCCGGAAGCAACAGAAGACGATTACATGCGTGCAGGTGAACTGGAAGCAGAGTTTGGCGAAATGGGCGGTTACACTGCAGAAAGTGATGCAGCTACTTTTTTAAGCAGTTTGGGTATTAAAGATGAATATCATCAAAGTTTGATGAAGGATATTCCGAGTAATTTAAAAGTACGTGTGTTACTGGCACAGGCTTTATTTGGCAATCCTGATATCTTACTGCTGGATGAGCCTACCAACGGTCTGGATATTGAAACCATCGGCTGGCTGGAAAACTTTTTGGCTGATTACGAAAATATTGTACTCGTGGTAAGTCACGACCGTCACTTTTTAGATGCTGTGTGTACGCATGTGGCCGATGTAGATCGTTCAAAAATCAAAGTATTTACCGGTAATTATACCTTCTGGTATGAATCAAGCCAATTGATGGCTCGCCAGTTGGGTGATAAAAACAAAAAGATTGAAGACAAGCGCCAGGCATTGATTGATTTCATTGCCCGCTTTAGTGCCAACGCTTCTAAGTCACGTCAGGCAACGGCACGTAAAAAAGCATTGGAAAAATTAACGATTGAAGAAATTGAGCCAAGCAACAGAAAATATCCCGGCATTATTTTTCAACCCTTACGTGAAGTGGGTAACCAGATATTGAATGTTGAGAAGTTGAAAAAGACGGTGGATGGCCGTGTGCTGTTTGATAAAGTTTCGTTTACAGTAAATAAAAATGATAAGATTGCCTTTATAAGTAAAGACCCCTTGGCAGTAACACATTTCTTTGACATCATTAATGCGGAAGAGATAGCAGACAGCGGCAGTTATGAGTGGGGTACAACCATTACAAAAGCCTATTTACCTGTAGAGAACAGTGAATTTTTTAAAGAGCCTTTGAACTTGATGGAATGGTTACGCCAGTTCGTGCCCAGCCATGTTACCGATGCAGATGAACCCTTCCTGAGAGGATTCTTAGGCAAGATGTTGTTCAGCGGTGATGAAATCATGAAGAAGGTAAATGTGCTGAGCGGTGGTGAAAAAGTGCGTTGCATGGTTAGTAAGATGATGATGCAGAATCCCAACTGTATTATTTTGGATCAACCTACGAACCACCTCGACCTCGAAAGTATTCAAAGCTTTAACGAACAGTGTATTGAATATAAAGG